>NZ_JBEZXU010000023.1:0-150677 GCF_040638175.1 Actinoplanes sp. NPDC026670 | reverse complement strand
AACCGCCCCCGCGAAACCCTCAACTGGCGCACCCCCACCGAAAAACTCAACGAGTTCCTCACCAGCACCGATGCAACCACCCCTTGACTCCAAGCCTGTCTCGCCGAACTCCACAAGATCGACGGGCGGGAAGCACTCTGGTACGGCTAGCCGTCGCTCAGCCAGGTAATGCCGCTCGCATTCCAGTGCTCAGCGACGGCTCGCGGTCTTGGCCGTGACCGAGCGGACAGACCCCGACTGCGACGATCCGCCTGCGCCCGGTTCCCCGGTAGGCGTCTAGCCCGGCGCCCCGACCGGGCTGGCATCGGGGCGAGTGCCGGAAAGCAGCGGATGGCAAACGATGGCAAACTGAGGCTGTCGATAGGAGAACGCCGTGACCGAGCCACGTTTCCTGCTGCTGTCCGACGTGGCGGCCGAGCTCAACGTCTCGGATTCGCAGGTCTATCACATGGTCCGGAGCGGCGAACTGCCCGCGATCAAGATCGGCGGCCGTGGCCAGTGGCGTGTCGAGCGCGCCAAGCTGGAGGAATACATCGCCGGCAAGTATGCGGAGACCGCCGCGTGGGTCCGCGACAACCCGCTGTCCGAGCGCGAGGCGGATTGACCCGTACAGCGGCATTTGCGCCTCTTATCGATCGATGAGCGGCGCTTGCCGTGACCGTCGCGGCTAAGCCAGACTCGAGGCTATCGAAGGCAAACGGAGGCAAACGCAAGAATTGGCGGTGGCGATGCGCTCGTCGGTCGAGTTGGCACCCACCGGGTCTCGGGCGACAATCCGCCTGCGCCCGGTTCCCCGGTATGAACCCCCGTTCGACGACGAGGCCACACCACAGGTCTGGACGTCGCCGCGGCAACTGACTCTGGAGTGGCCGGCCGACGGCCCACCGGCGTCGCCACCGCCCGTGATCGAGCCACCGGCCGTCGCCGGCGCCTCCGGAGACGCCAAACTCGCGGTCCGCCGGTTCGTCCGGCTCTGCGTCGAGGTCCTCAACGGATTCCGGCCCGCCGCCCACCTGCGGCGGCTCGCTCTGCCGTCACAGGCGGCCGATGTGGTCGCCCAGGGCCTGGCCGGGGCACGGCGGGCGGCCGAGCTACGCCGGGGCCGTCAGCCGGCGATCCGGCGTCCTCCGGTGGGGGTGCTCAAGGTGGTGCTCTGCGAGCCGCGGTCCGGCGCGGTCGAGGCGGCGGTCACCCTGATCACCGGCGACCGGACCTGGGCGATGGCGTTCCGCCTGGAACTGCACCAGCAGTCCTGGTCCGCGACCGCCCTCCTGATCATCTGACGCCCGCCGCCGCCCACCGCCGTCCGAGAACGACCCATCGGGCGGCCGGGCCGACAGGGCGCGGCGGGCGCGGCAGGCGCGGCAGGCGCGGCGAAAAGCGAACAACGAACGGCCCGTGCGGCCCGGCCGGAACCGGGGCCACACGGGCCGTTTCGTTTCAGAAGGTCAGACTGCCCCGGGCGCCCCGTGGCAGCGCTTGTACTTCTTGCCCGAACCGCAGTAGCAGGGAGCGTTCCGCGACGGCCCGTTCGACTCCGACTGACCGGAGGACGACCGGGAGGCCGCTCGGGCCGTGGTGTGGGCCGGGCTGGCCGGGACCGGCGAACCGCCCGGACCGATCGCGACCGGCGGCTCCGGCTGGGCCTGCGGGCGGCCGGACCCGGCTTCGCCGTCGATCGTCGGAGCCGTGTACTGGAGGTTCTGCGGGCGGCTCGGCGTGTTGAGGCCCTTGGCGTGCACCTCGACCCGCTCGGGCTCGTCGTCCGGCACCTCGCCGACCTTGGGCAGCTCGAAGGCCTGGCTCGGGTCCAGGGTGACCGGCGGCGCCGCTTCCTCGACCTGGACCTCCAGGTTGAAGACGAGACCGACAGCCTCCTCCTTGATGCCCTCCATCATCTGGTTGAACATGTCGAAGCCCTCGCGCTGGTACTCCACGACCGGGTCGCGCTGCGCGTAGGCCCGCAGGGAGATGCCCTCCTGGAGGTAGTCCATCTCGTAGAGGTGCTCACGCCACTTGCGGTCGATCACCGCGAGCAGCACCTGGCGCTCCAGCTCGCGCAGCGCCTCGGAGCCGAGCTCGTCCTCGCGGGCCTGGTACGCCGCCTGCGCGTCCAGCTTCAGCTGCTCCAGCAGGAACTCCTGGTCGAGCGTGTTCCGCTCGCCGCCGGACTCCTCGACGATGTCCTCGATGGTGAGGGTGATCGGGTAGAGCCGCTTCAGGTTGGTCCAGAGGTCGTCGAGGTCCCAGTCGTCGGCGAACCCGTCCGCGGTCGCGGCGTTCACGTAGTCGGCGACCACGTCGTCGACCATGTGGGTGACCTGCTCGTGCATGTCCTCGCCGTCGAGCACGCGCTTGCGCTCGGCGTAGACGACCTGCCGCTGCTTGTTCATCACCTCGTCGTACTTGAGGACGTTCTTGCGGATCTCCGCGTTCTGCGCCTCGATCTGGGTCTGCGCGTTGCGGATCTGCTTGCTCACCATCTTCGACTCGATGGGAACGTCCTCGGGGATGTTGAAGCGCTCCATGACCGCCTCGACAGCGCCGGCCCGGAACCGCTTCATCAGGTCGTCCTGGAGCGACAGGTAGAACCGGGACTCACCCGGGTCGCCCTGCCGGCCGGACCGGCCGCGCAGCTGGTTGTCGATGCGGCGGGAGTCGTGGCGCTCGGTCCCGAGCACGTAGAGGCCGCCGGCGGCCTGCACCTCGGCGGCTTCCTGCTCGGTGGCCTGCTTCACGCTGGGGAGGATGTCCTCCAGAGCCTTCGCGTACTCCTCCGGGCTCTCCACCGGGTCGAGGCCGCGCTGGCGCAGCTCGGCGGCGGCGGTGAAGTCCGCGTTGCCGCCGAGCAGGATGTCGGTGCCACGACCGGCCATGTTGGTGGCCACGGTGACCGCGCCCTTACGGCCGGCCTGCGCGATGATCGTGGCTTCCTGCGCGTGGAACTTCGCGTTCAGCACGCTGTGCGGGATGCCACGGCGGCGCAGCAGGGTGGAGAGGATCTCCGAGTTCTCCACGGAGACGGTGCCGACGAGGACCGGCTGGCCGGTCGCGTGCCGCTCGGCGATGTCCTCGATGACCGCGTTGAACTTGGCCTTCTCGGTCTTGTAGATGACGTCCGGGTGGTCGACGCGGACCATCGGGCGGTGCGTCGGGATGGACACGACGCCGACCTTGTAGACGCTGTTGAACTCGCCGGCCTCGGTCTGCGCCGTACCGGTCATGCCGCCGAGCTTCTCGTACAGGCGGAAGTAGTTCTGCAGGGTGACCGTCGCCAGGGTCTGGTTCTCCTGCTTGACCTCCACCCCCTCTTTCGCCTCGATGGCCTGGTGCATGCCCTCGTTGTAGCGGCGGCCGTGCAGGATGCGACCGGTGAACTCGTCGACGATCAGGACCTCGCCCTCGGGGCTGACGATGTAGTCCTTGTCCTTCTTGTAGAGCTCTTTGGCCTTGATCGCGTTGTTCAGGTAACCGACGAGCGGGGTGTTCACCGACTCGTACAGGTTCTCGATGCCGATCCGGTCCTCGACCCGGGCGACGCCGCGCTCGGTGACCGCGATGGTCCGCTTGGCCACGTCGACCTCGTAGTCGCCCTCGCCGTCCTTGCCGGCCTGGAGGCGGGCGACGATCTGGGCGAACTCGCCATACCACCGCTGGGAGTGCTCGGCCGGGCCGGAGATGATCAGCGGGGTACGCGCTTCGTCGATCAGGATCGAGTCGACCTCGTCGACGATCGCGAAGTTGTGGCCGCGCTGCACCCGCTCGTCCTTCGACCACGCCATGTTGTCGCGCAGGTAGTCGAAGCCGAACTCGTTGTTCGTCCCGTACGTGATGTCGCAGTGGTACGCGGCCCGGTGCTCGGCGGACGGCCGGTTCGGCAGGATGACGCCGACGGTGAGGCCGAGGAACACGTGCACCCGGCCGACCCACTCGGCGTCGCGCTGGGCGAGGTAGTCGTTGACCGTGATGATGTGCACGCCCTTGCCGCTCAACGCGTTGAGGTAGGCCGGGAACACACCGGTCAGGGTCTTGCCCTCACCCGTCTTCATCTCCGGGATGTTCCCGAAGTGCAGGGCGGCGCCACCCATCAGCTGGACGTCATACGCCCGCTGGCCGAGCACCCGCTTCGCGCCCTCCCGGGCGACGGCGAAGGCCTCGGGAAGAAGCGAGTCGAGACTCTCGCCCTCCTCGTAGCGCTCCTTGAACTGCTGGGTGCAGTCGCGCAACTCGTCATCGGTGAGATCGACGTAGTCGTCCTCGATCGAGTTGACCGCGTCCGCGATCGCCTTGAGCCGTCGCACCATGCGGCCTTCGCCGGCGCGAAGAATCTTTTCCAAAATCGACACGGGTCAACGCTCCCCTAGACAGTCTGCCGAACCATCGTAGGCACCTTCACCCGGCACCTGTGACCCTGGCCTCCGGTGAAAGTCGCAAACAGGGCGAAAGATTCCATGAAGTTCGCTGACAGCGCAGTCGCCGACCCGTCGGAAACGTGTTTGGCGGCCGGGCGCGTCCCGGAGAGGATGGCCACGTGGATCAGAACACCGAAGTACGGCTCGAGGACGCGGGCGCCGGCAGCGGAGTCCGCTTCCGGGGCGAGGCCATCGTCGACGAGCACACCGGCGACGTCCTCGGCCGCATCGCGCTCGATCACGGCATCCTGACCTTCGAGGTGGCGCCGGAGGCCCGGCGGCGTGGTGTGGCGACCGCGGCGGTCCGTGAGTTCAGCCGGGCGCTGCTGACCCGGCGTGATCGGCTGGAGATGCGGATCGGCTGGGACAACCCGGCGGCCCAGCGGGTCGCCCTGGCGGCCGGCTACACCCGCGAGGCGGTCCGCCGCGGCGATCCCGAGCTGATCGTCTTCTCCCGGCTGGCCGGCGACCCGGAGGGGCCGACCGCGCGGCTGCTGCCCGACCTGCCCGGCGGTGAGCTGTCCGACGGCGTGATCACGCTGCGGCCGCTCGGCGTGCAGGACGTCGACTTCTACATCGAGCTGCACAATCTGCCGGACGTGATCGCCACCAGCGTGCCGCCCGAGCCGCGACCGGCTGAGGAGGTCCAGCGGCGGTGCGTCCGTGCGGAGGCGCACTGGCTGGCCGGCAACCGGGCCGACCTGGTCATCCTCGACACCACGACAGGCGAGCGGGCCGGCGAGATCGGGCTGTACTACCAGGAGCCGCCCACCGGTCAGGCCATGATCGGCTACAGCACGCTTCCGGCGTACCGCGGAAGGGGTTTCGCCTCGCGCGCAGCGCAATTGATCGCTCTCTGGGTCTTCGCCGAGACGGGCATCGCCCGTCTGATCGCCGGGACGCTGCCGACCAACACCGGCTCGCAGCGGGTGCTGGAGAAAGCCGGCTTCACGCGGGAGGCATACCTGCGCTCGCGCCTGCCCGGTCCGGACGGCACGCGCACCGACGACGTCCAGTACGTGCTTCTTGCCGGAGACCTGCTCGCACAGGCCTCCGGCGGAGGCGCCTCACATGCCTAGGCTGAGGATGCCGTAGTCGTAGCCGCGGCGGCGGTAGACCACACTGGGCCGCCCGCTGTCCTTGTCATGGAACAGATAGAAGTCGTGGCCGACGAGCTCCATCTGGAAGAGAGCGTCGTCGACGGTCATCGGCTCGGCCGAGTGCTCCTTCTCCCGCACGATGCGCCACGGCTGGTCCTCGTCGTGCTCGGTCGGCTCGGTGTCGAGGACCGGCTCGGTCAGCGTCGCGGTCCGACCGTGCGTCAGGTCGGTGGGGAGATTCGCGGTGGCCGCGGCGACGGAGACCGGCGCGTGCCGTCCGCGATGCACCCGGCGCCGGTCGGCAGAGCGGCGCAGCCGGGCGTCGAGTTTGTTGATGGCGCAGTCCAGGGCTGCGTAGAAATCCTGTGCCTGGGCCTCGGCGCGTACCACCGGGCCCTTGGTCATGACGGTGATCTCGACCCGCTGGCAGGTGTCGGACTGTCGCGGATTGCGTTCGTGGAAGAGCTCCACGTCCGCCCTCATCAGCTTCTGGTCGTAACGTTCGACCTTGCTCAGCTTGTCGGCGACATGCTCTCGATAGTGGTCGGGAACCTCTACGTTGCGGCCCTTGACGACAATGTCCACTCGTGACCTCCCCCAACGTTTGTGTGCTGGGCGCCGATTCTTGGCGCAGCCGGCTACTGGGTGAAAACGCCGCGTCGTGATCGACAACCCGACGCGGCCTATGAGAGTGAGACGACTCCTTTCCGGTGCGGCTGCGGCGCTCCCGGTGGCGGATAAGTCTGCGCGCTTACCCTCGTCACCTAGACGCTAACCCGCCTATGCCCGACAGTCACCCCTCGTTTGGGATACCGGAAGGCTGACCTTCGCCTCTATCGGCAAACCCGGGCACGGTCACAGTCAAATACCGGGGCGAACCTTGCGCAGTTTCGTCGCTGCGAGCACCGCGGCACCTGTGACCTGCATGTCCGCCTCCTCTAGCCGGCGTGCCACCGCCGCCAGGGTGGCGCCGGTGGTGACGATGTCGTCCGCCACCACAAGCGTGCCTCGCGATCTCTCGTCGCGGAGGGGATTGCTGATTCGGGGCATCATTCGCAGCGAATTGACAGCTACAGTCGCCCGTTCGGATGCTTCCAGTGACGTTGAGTCAGGGCGGGGCAGTGCACGAAGCGGCTGTACGACGTTCACCCGGTAGCCCGCGGCCCGCAACCGCCGCGCCGCGTGGTCGGCGAGACGGGCCATGTGGTCGCCGTACCGCTCGCGCCGGGCGGCCGCGGTCGACGGGACCGGAACCAGGGTCACCGGCCGGTCCCGCGGCGCGAGCGTCGCCACCGCGCCGGCCAGAAGCGTTCCGAGTGGCCGGGCGAGCCGGTGCCGGCCCTTCTCCTTGTACGCGAGCAGCGCGCCCCGCAACGACCCGGCGTAAGGTCCGACCGCCACACAGTCCGGGAAACCGGCCGGCGGCGGGCTCGGCCGGGCCGCCCCCGGTCGCAGCGACTCCAGCGCCGTCACACAGGCCACACAGGTGCCGTAGGTGAGCCGTACCCGTTCCGCCCCGCAGCCCGCGCAGGCGGCCGGCAGCACGAGATCGGCAAGTGCCGCGAAGACCAATGTGTGTCCCGGTTGACGAAGATCAGTTCAGGAAGAAGGGTGCCTCGGGTACCACCTCTGGTCGTGGCTCGCCGGTCGGGCCGGCCAGGTCCTTCGCCGTGATCTGAACCTGCGACGACAGCGCCTCCCAGGCGTTCTTCCCGGTCGAGTAGAGCACCGAGCCGACGCTGTTCAGGCTGTGCAGCGGGTTAGCCGGGTAGGAGGCCAGGTAGGTGACCGTCTCGTTGCCGATGTCCGGGAGCACCTGGGACTGCAACGCGCCGTCGATGGACGTGTAGACGATCGAGGTCCGGTTCTTGTCCCGGCGCAGTCCGGCCACCGCCAGCCAGCCCTCACCGCTGAAGTCGACCGCGGTGAGCGACGTGAGCGGCGTGTAGACCTGCTGGAGCCCGGTGAAGGCCAGCCCGTCGCCGCTGACGTTGAGGACCGCCCGGTAGAGCCGGCCGCCGACCACCATGGCCACCCGGTGCCCGTCCGGCGCGACCGTGATCGCGGTGATCCCGGCCGTGCCGGACGAGGTGACCTCCTGCGCCGGGCCGCCGTCCGCCCGGAAACGCCAGAGCCGTCCGCCCGCGATGATCAGCCCGACCGCGGCGGCGGCGTCGTCATCCGGGGTGATCGCCCAGACCGGGTTGCCCAGGCCCGCGGGCAGGCCGGGGATCTCCTTGAGCGCGACCTGGCCGCCGATGCCGGCGCTGCCGACCCGCAGCCGCTCGTTCTTTCCCGAACCGGTGACCAGGGCGGTGAACAGATGCGTCCCGGACGTGGTGAGGGCGGCCCGGGAGATGTCCTTGTTGTCGTCGGGCGTCAGGCCCGGAACCGTGTCCGAGGTGGGCCGGGTCGAGTTGACCAGGCGCCGGATGGTGCGCTCGTAGATCACGTACCGCTCCGGGTCCTGCACCAGACGGTACGCCGGGTTGCTGCTGATGAAGTCCTCGCCGGAGTAGCTCCGCGGCTGCTGGTGGCCGACGGTCAGGTCCAGATAGTCGGGCAGCAGGATCCGCAGCGACCACTGCAACTGCATGCGCAGCCGTTCCATCGCCTCGACCGCGCCCTCGGTCGGCACCGCCTGGGCGCTCAATCTGATCTGGAGCCGGTCGTTGTCGATCGCCGGCACCTTGTTCTCCAGTTTGGTGCCGTCCGGCAGTGGCTCCACGGCGTCCTGGAGCCACGGGGCGGGCCCGCCGATCAGCCAGTTCAGGATGATCGTCGGTTCCTGCTCGATCGGCACGTCACGCAGCAGGTACCTGACGTCGGGCACCAGGCCGGTCCGGTCGGTGTTCCAGAAGTAGATCGTCCGCTGTTTGTAGTAGTCGTTCAGCGCGGTGTCGCTGAGCAGCAGGAACGGCGGCGCCTGGAGCACGTAGAGCCCCTCGCCGGTGACCTCGCCGAGCATCAGCTCGTACTTTCCCTCGACCTTCTCCGGCGAGGGCTCCAGGAGGCCGTTCTTACCGAGCGTGCCGAGGAGCTGGTAGGAGAGCTCGACCCGGTCGGTGGCCGAGTCGACGAGCGGCTCGTCGATCAGGCGGATCACCCGGGGCGCGGCGGGCGGGTTGAAGTTGTCCCGCGCGCTGGACGACATGAACTGCTTGACCCGGTCAAGCGCCCCGTCGTACTCCCCCGCGGCCGCCCGCAGGTAGTTGAGGGCGAACTGCCGGCGGTCGCTGGTCAGGTCACGGGTGATCCGGGTCCGGGTGCCGCCCTCCTCGAAGGAGGTGCCGGTGGACACGCCGGGCCCGACGACGGTGACGTCGGAGTTGTCCGGGATCCCGCAGCCGGTGAGCGACACCGCGGCGACGACCACGCAGGCCAGGACTCGACGGACCATCAGCTCACCTCCACGTTGCGGTCCCGGGGGATCAGCGGCAGCGGCGCCGCCACCAGCCGGTCACCGGCCCGCACCGGCAGGGTGAGCCGGAACTGGGCGCCCTCCCCCGGTGAGCCCCAGGCCTCCAGCCAGCCGCCGTGCAGCCGCGCGTCCTCGACGCTGATCGACAGGCCCAGGCCGGTGCCGCCGGTCTGCCGGGCCCGGGACGGGTCGGCCCGCCAGAACCTGTTGAAGACCAGGCGTTCCTCACCGGGTTTCAGGCCGATCCCGTGGTCGCGCACAGTGATCGCCACCGCCGCGTCGTCGGTCGACAGAGTGACCTGCACCGGTTTCGCCTCGGCGTGCTCGACGGCGTTGCCGACCAGGTTGCGCAGCACCCGCTCGACCCGCCGGGGGTCGACCTCGGCGATCACCGGGGTGTCCGGGAGATTCAGCTGGATCTCGACGCCGGCCCGCTCGGCCAGCCCGGTGAGCCGCTCGGTCACCCGCTCGACGATCGGGACCAGGTCGGTGTGCTCGGCGTCCAGGGCGGCGAACCCGGCGTCGAACCGGCTGATCTCCAGCAGGTCGGTGAGCAGTTCCTCGAAGCGGTCCAGCTCGGCCTGGAGCAGCTCGGCGCTACGCGCCACCGCCGGGTCGAACTCGTCGCGCTCGGAGAAGATCAGGTCGGCAGCCATCCGGACGGTGGTCAACGGCGTACGCAACTCGTGCGACACGTCCGAGGTGAACCGGCGCTGGAGGCGGGACATCTCCTCGAGCCGGACGATCTGCCGCTGGAGGTTGGCCGCCATCTGGTTGAACGCGGCCGCCAGCAGGGCCAGATCGTCCTCGCCGTCGACCTTCATCCGCTGGTCGAGCAGGCCGGCCGAGAGCCGCTGGGCGGTCCGGGCGGCGACCCGGACCGGGGTCACCACCAGCCGGGTGACCAGGGCCGCCACCACGCCGAGCAGGATCACCAGGGCCAGGCCGGTGGCGAGCACCGTGGTGCGCATCAGGTTCGCGTCCTGGTCCTCGCTGGTGAGCGGAACCGCGTAGTAGAGCTCGACCTGGCCGAATCTGGTGGTGACCGGCGCCCCGTACACCAGATATTTGATCGGCTCGCCCTCGATCTCGGCGGTCCGGATCTGTTTGCTGATGCCGCCGCCCTCGCCGGAGACCGCCCGGATCATCTCCGGAGTGATCAGGTCGCGGGTGTCCATCGTCCGCAGGACGACCGCCCGGAGGTTCGGCCAGCCCTCGGCCCGGATCGAGATCACCGCGCTGCTCGGGTCGGCCGGGTCGCCGTCGACGAGGGCGTTGACCAGCTCCTCGAGCCCGGTCTGCAACTCCGGGTCACGGGCCTGCGGATAGAAGGTGAGCTGTTTCCGCGCGAACTCCACCTTGGTGGTCAGCGCTGACCGTGCCTCGTCCTCGGCGCGGCTCAGCAGGATCTCGGCGCTGCGGTCGGCGATGAACCAGCCGAACGTGCCGACCAGCAGGCTGGACGCGAGCAGGGTGATCGTCACCACGCGCAGTTGCAGCGAGCGGCGCCAGGCCCGCCGGACCGGCGCCGTGTATCGCGTCGCATATCGGATCAGCACGCGCCAGTAGCGCCGCACCAGTCGCAGGGCACGGCGCACGGGCATGGGAAGCCAGGCAGGAGCACGCATCTCGCGGCAAGATTAGCCGCTTCCGGGGATCAGCCGGTGCCCGCCTTGTAGCCGACACCACGGACCGTCAGGATGATCTCCGGCCGCTCCGGATCCGGCTCGATCTTGGCGCGCAGCCGCTGGACGTGCACGTTGACCAGGCGGGTGTCGGCGGCGTGCCGGTAACCCCAGACCTGCTCCAGGAGCACCTCGCGGGTGAACACCTGACGCGGCTTGCGGGCCAGCGCGACCAGCAGGTCGAACTCCAGCGGCGTCAGTTTCACCTCCTCGCCGTCCCGGGACACGGTGTGTGCCGGCACGTCGATGGTGATCTGGTTACCTGGAGGCCCTATGGTCAGCATCTCCGGCGCGGCGTCCTCGCCCCGGCGCAGGCGGGCCCGCATCCGGGCGACCAGCTCCTTGGGCTTGAACGGCTTGACCACGTAGTCGTCGGCGCCGGACTCCAGGCCGAGCACCACGTCGACGGTGTCGCTCTTTGCGGTCAGCATGACGATCGGGACACCCGACTCGGCGCGGATGGCGCGGGCCACGTCGATCCCGCTCATCCCCGGCAGCATCAGGTCGAGCAGGACGATGTCGGGCCGGTTCTCCCGGAAGGCGGCCAGGGCCCGTTCACCGTCGGCTACGAAAGACGGAAGGAAACCTTCGCTACGTAGAACGATGCCGAGCATCTCGGCCAACGCTGGGTCGTCATCGACGACCAGTACCCGGGCTCTCATGCGGTCCAATATTGCACTGTCCTCCCGGTCTTCGCGCTACCTGGGGGCCGATCTTGCCCGGGAGCCTACCTCCGGAGACAGAAAAACGGGCGGCCCCGGTCCGGGACCGCCCGTGGCACGCGAGCAGTCGTCACATGCCGGGCCGGTCGAACTCCCCTGCGCGAACACCGGCGATGAAGCCGGTCCAGTCCCGGGCGCCGAAGCTCAGCACCGGGCCGGTGACGTCCTTGGAATCGCGCACCAGCACGGTGGCCGGCGCCTCGGCGACTTCGACGCAGTGCCCGGCAGCGCCGCTACGGCTGCTCTTGCGCCAGGTCGGTGTGGTGTCCTGCATGATGGTCTCCCTTTACCGTGGAATGCTTCTCCATTGGACCCCACGGCGAGGAGTCACCGGCCGATCCGATCCCTCGTCTCAGCGATGGCCGTTCGGCTCTCTTCTGGCGACAATGCGCGTTCCTGCAGGTCATCGAAGGCGTCCCGATAAACGTCGATCTCCTCGGGCTTCACCCGGAAGAGGCCGCCGGTCAGCCCTTCGATGTGCACCACGGGTGACCTGGTGCCGGGCGCGAACTCCAGGACCATGAACGACTCGATCAGCCCGGCGTGCGCGCCCGCCTCAAAAGGGAGTATCAGCAACTCGATCCCGGGCCGGCTGCTCGCCTCGTAGAGACGGGTCAACTGGCGCCGCTGGACGGCCGGACCACCGATCTGGCGCAGCAGGACACCCTCGTCCACCACCATCCGCAGGGTGGGCGGCGGAACCCGGCTCATCGTGTTCTGCCGGCCCATCCGCAGCGCGAGGCGGCGCTGGATGATCGCCGAGTCGTCGATGTCGGCGCCGGTCTCGATCACCGCCCGGGCGTACTCGTCGGTCTGCAGCAGGCCCGGGACCACCTGGGCCTCCCACTCGAAGATCCGGACCGCCTCGGACTCCAGGGCCAGATACTCGTCGTACGGATCCGGCACCGACGACCGGTACGGCGTCCACCAGGCCCGCGCCCGCCCGCGCCGGGCCAGGTCACGCAGCCGTCCCCGATCCTCCACCGCGACACCGTAGAGGGTGAGCAGACGGTCCAGATCGGGCTCGCTGATCCCGGTGTGCGCGGTCTCGATCCGGCTCAGTTTCGACTCGGACCATCCCAGCGCCGTCGCCACGTCGACACCACGGCGTTCACCGCGGAGCCGGCGCAGTTCACCGCCCAGCTCGCGGCGTGCTGTCGAAGTCGGCCTCGCCACGAGGCCACCATATCGACGCATCGGGGCCCCAATGCAACTTGCACACGCACTTTCAGTAGCGGTAGTGCTCCGGCTTGTAGGGCCCCTCGACCGCGATCCCGAGGTATGCGGCCTGCTCCTTGGTCAGTTCGGTCAGTCGTACACCGAGCGCGCCGAGGTGCAGCCGGGCCACCTTCTCGTCGAGTTTCTTCGGCAGCACATACACCCCGACGGGGTACTCCGCGGTCTTCGTGAAGAGCTCGATCTGCGCGATCGTCTGGTTCGAGAAGCTGTTGCTCATCACGAACGACGGATGCCCGGTGGCGTTGCCGAGGTTCAGCAGGCGCCCCTCGGAGAGCACGATGATCGAGTGACCGTCGTCGAACCTCCATTCGTCGACCTGCGGCTTGATCGTCACCCGGGAGACGTCAGCGCGCCGGGTCAGCCCGGCCATGTCGATCTCGTTGTCGAAATGCCCGATGTTCCCGACGATGGCCTGATGTTTCATGCGGGCCATGTGCTCGTGGGTGATCACGTCGAAGCAGCCGGTCGCGGTCACGAAGATGTCCGCGGTGGCGACCACGTCATCGATCGTCGCCACCTGGTAGCCGTCCATCGCGGCCTGTAGCGCGCAGATCGGGTCGACCTCGGTGACGATCACCCGGGCGCCCTGGCCGCGCAGCGACTCGGCACAGCCCTTGCCCACGTCGCCGTACCCGAAGACGACCGCCACCTTGCCGCCGATCAGCACGTCGGTGGCCCGGTTGATGCCGTCGATCAGGGAGTGCCGGCAGCCGTACTTGTTGTCGAACTTCGATTTCGTCACCGAGTCGTTCACGTTGATCGCCGGGAACAGCAGCGTCCCGGCCTGCTGCATCTCGTAGAGCCGGTGCACGCCGGTGGTGGTCTCCTCGGTGACGCCCTTGATCCCGGCGGCGATCCGGGTCCAGCGTTTGTCGTCCTCCTGGAGGCTGCGCCCGAGCAGCTTCAGGATCACCGCGTACTCCTCGGAGTCGGCGGTCTCCGGCGACGGCGCGGCGCCGGCCCGCTCGAACTCGGCGCCCTTGTGCACCAGCAGCGTCGCGTCACCGCCGTCGTCGAGGATCATGTTGGGCGCCTCGCCGTCCGGCCAGAGCAGCACCTTCTCCGTGCACCACCAGTATTCGTCGAGCGTCTCGCCCTTCCAGGCGTAGACCGGCACCCCGTTCGGCTTCGCCGTCGTCCCGTCCCGCCCGACCACGATCGCGGCGGCCGCGTGGTCCTGCGTCGAGAAGATGTTGCAGGACGCCCAGCGCACCTGCGCGCCGAGTTCGGTCAGCGTCTCGATCAGCACCGCGGTCTGAATCGTCATGTGCAGCGACCCGGTGATCCGCGCTCCGCGCAGCGGCTGCGACGGCCCGAACTCCTTACGGAGCGCCATCAGGCCGGGCATCTCGTGCTCGGCGAGCTCGATCTCCTTACGACCGAAGGCGGCCAGCGACAGGTCCGCGACCTTGAAATCACCGTCGGCAAGCGTGCCCGTCATCCCGAGTCCCCCTGGCTATCCGAAGCAAGCGGTTCACTCTAAGACGAGCTTCACCCCCAATACCCCGATTTGGTACGAATTCCGAGTAGCCCAACCGCACCAAACCCGTCCCGTGTCAATCCCGCGCGAAGCTCACCGCCGGCGTCCCGGCGCCACGTCACCCCAGGCCGCCTGGCCGCGACCAAGACCGCCGGCCGTCGCTCAGCACGCTTTCGCCGGCCGCATTCCCGCCGTAGGCGACGGCTGAGACCGCCAGCCGTCGCCTACGGCGGGAATACCGGTGCCCATACAGCCGTGAGCGACGGCTGGCGGGGCTTATCCACGCCAGGCAGTTGTCCACAGGGGCGGCGCCGCGCTCCCGGCGTTTCCGTCACCCTGGCGGCCGTGTCCCGTACCCCCAAGATCTCGCCCGAACTGGCGACCGGACCGTTCCGCGCCTCACAAGCCATCGCCTCCGGCCTGATCACTCCAGGAATGCTGACCGGCCCCGGCTGGCAGCGCCTGCTCCCCGACGTCTACGCCCACCGGGACGTCGCCCTCGACCACCGGGCGTGGTGCACGGCGGCCATGCTCGCCCTGCCGGCCTGCACCGCGATCGGCGGTCAGAGCGCCGCGTTCCTGTGGGGCGCCGCCGATGCGCCGGGTCCGGTGCACATCGTGGTCCCACGCACCCGGCGGCTGCGTCGCGACGAACAACTGGCCGTGCACTACACGACACTCGCCGAGACCGATCTGACCTCGATCGGAGAGCTGCGGATCACCACACCTGAGCGAACCGTCTTCGACCTCGGCCGGCGCACCGACCGGGCCGACGCCCTGCCGGTGCTCGACTCGATGCTCCATCGCCATCTCATCAACACGTGGCGGCTGGAGCGGATGATCCACGAACGACGCGAGTGGCCCCGGGCCGCCGCGCTGGGACGTCTGCTCCCGCTGGCCGACGCCCGCAGCGAATCCCCGATGGAGACTCGGCTACGGCTTCTGCTCATCGACGCCGGGACAGCGCCACCGGCCGTCCAGTTCGAGGTACGCGACACCAACGGCGTCCTTCTGGCACGAACGGACCTGGCGTGGCCGGCCCAGCGACTGGCCGTGGAGTACGACGGTGACCATCATCGCGAGAAGCAGCAGTTCCGGCATGACCTGGAACGGCTCAATCATCTGCGGCTGGCCGGTTGGACCGTTCTCCGGTTCAGCGCCAACGACGTCTTTCACCGGCCGGCGGAGACCGCAGCGATGGTACGTGCCGTCCTCCACGAACTCACCGACCGCCAGCCGTCGCCTACGGCGGTAATCAGCACCTGATGACCACCGTAGGCGACGGCAGACCGGATGAGCCGTCGCTCCAGGTGATCATCGGCACCCGGAAACCACCGTAGGCGACGGCTGATGCGGGGTTGCCCGCCCCGCGGCTGATGCCGGGTTGCCCGGCTCGGCTGGTCCGGCGGGAGGGCTGTGGAATAGCGAACGGGGCGACAGGCCTGAGCCCGCCGCCCCGTTCATCCCCCCGGTTTGGTACCGCGCGCGTCCGTGGGACCCCCCGATCACCAATGACGCTGCGTGCTCTTAGATTCACACTCCGCAACCACCATGTCAAGTTATTTGCAGAAATTTCGGGCATCTCGGCTGAACGTAGCGTCACCGCTCCAGCTGAAGCGGTGACGCTCGGGGCCGACCGGCCGGCACTGAGCCGGCCGGGAAACGGGCCGGACCGGGAAACGCGCCGGCTCAGGAGACGGGCCGGCCGGGGCCGGGCCAGGAAGTGCGGTGCGCCAGCGGGTGGGGGTCAGGCCGGGACTGCGGCTACGAACAGGCTTCCGGTGCCGGCCACCTTGATCGCGCCCGCGCCGGCCGGGACGTACGCCGCCGTGCCCGGACCGAGCTCGACCGGCGTGCCGTCCTCGCTCTGCCCGGCGAACACGGTCCCCGAGGTGCACAGAACGATCCGCGGGCCGTGAGCGGGCACCTCGACGGGCGGGCGGGTGCCGTCCAGCTCGATGCGGTAGAGGACGAAGTCACCCACCGGCACGTGCCAGGTGTCCACGCCGGGCTCGACGGTCGTGGCGGGCAGCAGCGGGTCCTCCAGGACCTCGAAACGCAGCACCCGCAGCAGCTCGTCCACGTCGACGCGTTTCGGGGTGAGACCGCCCCGGAGGACGTTGTCGCTGGCCGCCATCAGTTCGACGCCGAGGCCGTTGAGGTAGGCGTGCAGGTTGCCGGCCGGCATCCAGATGGCCTCGCCGGGCGCCAGCCGCACCAGGTTGAGCAGGAGGGCGACGAGCACCCCGGGATCACCCGGGTAGTGGCCGGCCAGGTCGGTGGCGAGCTTGAACGAGCCGGTGTGCTCGTGTCCGGCCGGGATCGCGCGGGCCGCGGCGACCACCTCGTCGATCAGGGCGCCCCGGTCGCCGGCCGGCCAGGTCAGCAGCAGCCGGACCGCCTCGGCCAGGTCGCCGCCGCGCAGGGCGGCCACCACCGGCTCCAGGCGGGCCAGGCCGAACGCGCCGATCACCGCGGCTGCCACGCCCGGGTCACGGAAGCCGCAGAGCGCCTCGAACGGCGTGAGCGCCACCAGCATCTCGGGCTTGTGGTGGGCGTCGGTGTAGTTCTTCGGGGCGGCCGGATCGGCCTCCTGCCGGGCGAACGCCACCTTGGCGTACTCGGCGTCGGGGTGGGCCTGCAACGACAGCGGCGCTCCGGCGGCAAGAACCTTCAGCAGGTACGGCAGACGGGCCCCGAAGGCACGCACGACATCGTCACCGAGCTGCCCGGCCGGATCGGCGCCGATCAGCTGGATCAGGTCGACCGGCCCGTCCGGGCCCGGCACGGTGGAAGGGTCGCCGGGGTGCGCGCCGAGCCACAGCTCCGCCTCGGGCCCGTCGCTGGCGGGGCGGCCCTGGAGGTCGGCGATCGCGGTCCGGGAACCCCAGGCATACGGCCGGATGACTCCGGTCAAGGGATACACGGTCATACCCGGCAAAGTAGCAGCTAACCGGCGTAACCCGGGGGTCACGCCGGTTACGGCCTGTTTCGTGTGGCGGTATCGGACGGCCCCGCCACACGAGTGCTCGTCAGAGGCCCTCGGGCAACGGGTTGGCGAGCTCCTTCATCTCACTGATCGCCGGAACCGCCATCGGGTCGAGGCCATGCGCCAGGGCCAGATAGAGCGAGGCATAGTCGGGTACGGCGACCAGCGAAGCCAGACGCTCCAGAGTCGAACCGCCCTCCGCGGTGAGCACGTCACAGCGCACCCCGCGCCGGTCGGCGATCGTCTGGATGGCGTCGGCGCGCCGCTCCTCCACGGCGACCGGCTCGTCCGCGTCGTCCTCCGGGTTGAGGCCGCCGTCCCGGAAGACCACGAGCCGCAGCCGGGTCAGTGTCTGTTCGTCGCTCTCGTCGTCCGGGTCGGCGAAGATGTCACGCGTCGTCTCGGCGAGGCCGCCGAAGACGCCGTCGAGCAGGCCCACCCGGCCACGACCGGCCTCGCCGAGAGCGCCGGCCATCACCGGGTAGCGGGCGTTGGCGGCCAGGGTGTCGCCGAACCGCCGGGCCGCGACCGTGGCCAGCGGCGAGGAGCCCCAGACGATCGGGACCGAGCCGGCCAGGCCGAGAGCCAGGGCCTTCGCCGGGTTCACGAAGGAGTCGGCGCCGGCCCGGCAGCGCTCGGCGTCGGCGTCGAGCCGGGTGGCAGTCTCGGCGATGTCCGCCTCGGCCAGCTTGGCGATGCCCAGCGCGCGCCCGGCGAAGAGCACCGGGATGGTCAGGCCCCACAGCGTGGCTCGGGCCGGGGCCCGGCGTGGCACGCCGATGAACGGGGCACGGGCCCGCTCGGCCAGTGCCTCCAACTCGGAGCCGGGATTGCCGATGGCGACCAGGCGGGCGCCGCGGCGGGCGGCGGCCTCGGCGGCGGCCAGCGCCTCGGGGCTGCGGCCGGAGGCGGAGACCGCGATCACCACGTCGGCCGCGCCGACCCAGCCGGGCACGCCGGCGCTGCGGTGGCCGATGATCGGTACCGGGCAGCGGGGCCCGGCGACCGTGGACAGGATGCTGCCGGTCAGGCCGGCGGTGCCGATGCCGGCGACCACCACGGCGCGCGGCCGGCCCTCGTCGGCGAGCATGGTCAGGTCGACCTCGGCGGCCAGCGCGGCCGCCTCACGCACCTGCGCGCCCGCCGAGGCGGTGGCCCGCAGCATGCCGCCCGGGTCGTTGTCGAGCATCGACTTCTCGTCGTTGAGCAGTGACTCGTCGGCGATCCGGTGCCCGTTGACCCCGGCTGCGCCACCCCGTGGGCCGGCCATCAGTTGGACTCCTTGTCAGCCGACTTCGAAGCGCCGGAGGCAGACGTCGAAGCCTCAGAGGCCGACTTCGAAGCCTCGGAACCAGCCTCGCCCGCCACCTCCGCCGCATCCGAGGTGTCACCCGGCTTCTCGACGGAACTGTCGGCCAGCGGCCCGGCCGACCGCGCGGACGGCACAGCAGCAGCGGCCGGCTCCGGCTCCGAGTCGGAAGCAGCGGCCGGCTCCGAGGCGGAAGCAGCGGCCGGCTCCGAGGCGGAGGCGGCGGCCGGCTCCGGGTCGGAGGTGGAGGCCGGCTCCGGGTCGGAGGTGGAGGCGGCGGCGTCCGGAGACGCCACCGCCGGGGCCGCCGGGGCCGCCGACCCCGGCTCCCGCGCCTCGTCGAGGAGCAGGATCGGGATGTCGTCGCGGATCTCGAAGATCCGGCCGCACTCGGTGCACGTCAGCGTCTGCGCGCCCGCGTCGTAATCGAGCGGCGCGTGATGGGTGTCCGGGCAGGCCAGAATCTCCAGCAACTGCTGATCGAGCGCCACCGAGCTACTCCTAATCGCCACGAAAGAACTCCGGTCGTGGCGATCCTATCCACGAACGATGGCCAGGACCTCGTCACGTAGCTTTGCCATCCGGTCCGCGTCGGGAGCCTCCACGTTGAGCCGCAGCAACGGCTCCGTGTTGGACGCCCGCAGGTTGAACCAGGCGCCGTCGCCGACCTGGAACGTCATGCCGTCGAGGTCGTCCACCGAGGCGTCCGGGAACGCCGCCCGCACCTCGGCGATCTTGGCGCCGGCGTCGGCCACCGTGGAGTTGATCTCACCGGAGGCGACGTACCGCTCGTACTCGGCGGCGTACTCGGAGAGCGGCAGGTCCTGGCCGCCGAGCGCGGCGAGCACGTGCATCGCGGCGAGCATGCCGGTGTCGGCGAACCAGAAGTCGCGGAAGTAGTAGTGCGCGGAGTGCTCACCACCGAAGACGGCGTTGGTGGACGCCATCTCGGCCTTGATGAACGAGTGGCCGACCCGGCTGCGGACCGGCTTGCCACCGTTCTCCGTGATGATCTCCGGCACCGCGGCCGAGGTGATCAGGTTGTGGATGATCGTGCTGCCCGGGAACTTGGCCAGCTCACGGGTGGCGACCAGGCCGGTGATCGCGGACGGCGAGACCGGGTCGCCCTTCTCGTCGATGACGAAGCAGCGGTCGGCGTCGCCGTCGAAGGCCAGGCCGATGTCGGCGCCCTGCTCGCGGACCGCTTTCTGCAGGTCGACCAGGTTCTTCGGGTCGAGCGGGTTGGCCTCGTGGTTGGGGAACGAGCCGTCCAGCTCGAAGAAGAGCGGCGCGATCGTCAGCGGCAGGGCCGGCAGCACCTGGTCGCCGAGGACGGCCGGGACGGTGTAGCCGCCCATACCGTTGCCGGCGTCGACGATCACCTTGAGCGGGCGGATGCCGGCGAGGTCGACGAGCGACCGCAGGTGGGCCGCGTAGTCCTTGAGCACGTCACGCTGCTCGACCCGGGACGGGCCGTCGGCCTCCGCGTTCAGGTCGGCGAGCAGCTGCTGGGCGCGCTGCCGGACCACGACGAGGCCGCTGTCCTGGCCGACCGGGCGGGCGCCGGCCCGGCACAGCTTGATCCCGTTGTACTCCGCGGGGTTGTGGCTCGCGGTGAACATCGCGCCGGGCAGGCTCAGCGAGCCGGACGCGTAGTACAGCTGGTCGGTCGAGGCCAGGCCGATGTTGATCACGGCGGCGCCGGCGGCGTTGGCCCCGCTGGCGAAGGCGGCGGCCAGGCTCGGGCCGGACTCGCGCATGTCGTGGCCGATCACGATCTGGTCCGGCTCGTCGCCGGACTCGCGCAACATCTCGACGAACGCCGTGCCGATCGCCCGGGCCACCGTTTCGTTGAACTGGTCCGGGACGATCCCCCGTACGTCGTACGCCTTGATGATCTGCGAGAGATCGGTCACCACTCACTCCTCAGGAAAGTCCCCTTTGGCCCCGAGGGTAGCGGAGTGCCTGGTACCCCCATGTTTTAACCGCACTGCCGGGCGATTAACTCAGAAGATCTCTGCAAGCACGGTCCGCAACCCTGGTGGTCTCCGGCAGTCGATAGCGGGGCGCCAGGCGGAGCGTCAGCTCGCAGGCCCGGTCCAGTCCGATCCGGTGCCCGACGGAGACGAAGACCGGTTTGACCCCGGCCTGGGTACGCAGCACGGCCCCGACCGTCTCCCCCGCGTCGACGAGCGCGGATCGCGAGCCCCGTGGTTCGCCGACCGGCTCCCAGTCTCCCACCAGCCGGGTCTTCCCGACGCCGAACGACGGTAGATCGGTGAGCACGCCGAGGTGTGCGGCCAGCCCGAACCGGCGCGGGTGGGCCAGGCCGTGCCCGTCGCAGATCAGCACCTCGGGTCGCACGGTCAGCCGTTCGAGGGCGTCGAGCAGCGCGGGCACCTCGCGGAAGGCGAACAGCCCCGGGACGTACGGGAATGCCGGCACCCCGCGGACGACGGCGGTGTCGGCGACCGTGAGGTCGGAGGTGTTCAGAACGACGATCGCGGCGGCCAGGCGCTGATCATCGTCGGAGTAGGCCACGTCCAGGCCGGCGACGGTCGCCGGCCAGGCCGGCTCGTCCTCGAAAACCATGCGGGAACGCAGGACGTCCTGCACGGCGAGGGCTTCTTCTTCGGTACGCGGCCAGGCTTCCACGACCCGCAGCGTAGGGACTGTTGTCACATCACGTGACGCGGGTCACGATGGGGGCTGGAGGTGCTGCCGGTGAACCCGTGGCTCGCGCTGACCCCCGGAGACGACCCCGCCGAGCGGATCCGGCTGATCGGCCGCGCCCATGAAAGGTTCCTGGCCGGCGAGCTGAGGCCGGACCGGATGCGCCAGGTGGTGGCCGACTCGTGGGCCCGGTCGGCCGCGTTCATCGGGGCGGACAGCACCGCGCCGATCGATCTGGCCGAGGACGAGCTGGAGGCGTACCGGTCGGCGCACCCGCTGGCCCGGGTCATGCCGATCTTCCGGGACCTGCTGGGCGGCCTGGCCGAGGACGGCGACCACATGATGGCGGTCTGCGACGCGCACGGACGGCTGCTCTGGGTGGAGGGGCACCCGGCGACCCTGCGCAGCGCCGCGTCGATGAACTTCGTGCCGGGCGCCCGCTGGGACGAGGCGCACGCCGGGACGAACGCGCCGGGCACCGCGCTCGCCGTCGACCACGCGCTGCAGATCTTCGCGACCGAGCACTTCAGCCATCCGGTGCAGCGGTGGACGTGTGCCGCCGCCCCGATCCACGATCCCGGCACCGGCCGGCTGCTCGGGGCGATCGACGTCACCGGCGGGGACCATCTCGCCAATCCGCACAGCCTGGCCCTGGTCCGGGCGACGGCGCTGGCGGCTGAGTCGTACCTGCGCGGGGTGTTGACCGTGGAACGGAAACCGCACGTCGCGGCACTCGGCCGGGACGAGGCCGGGCTCGCGTCCGGCGGGCGGCAGATCCGGCTCGGCAAACGGCACTCGGAGCTGCTCATGCTGCTCACCGTGCATCCGGAGGGGCGGACCGGCGATCAGCTGGCCGTCGACCTGTACGGCGACGACGTGAACCCGGTGACGGTGCGCGCGGAGCTGTCCCGGCTCCGGCGCATCCTGGGCCCGGAGCTGCTCGACTCCCGGCCGTACCGGCTCCGTACCCATCTCACGACGGATTTCGACGTGGTGGGCCGGCTCCTGGACGCCGGGCGGACGGCCGAGGCCGTGGACGCGTACCCCGGCCCGCTGTTGCCTGTCTCGGACGCACCAGGGATCGTGCGGCTGCGCCGGCTGCTGGACGACCGGCTGCGCGCCGCGATCCTGGAGGCCGGCGACCGCCGGCTGCTCCGCAGCTGGCTGAACAGCTCGTGGGGCAGCGACGACCTGGACCTCTGGGCGGCGTACGCGGCACTGGCCCCGGCCGACCCGGTCGCCGCCCGCCGGGTCGCGGCGCTGACCCGGGAATACGCGTGCAACGTTGCTGCAACGTAGTCGTAACTAGGGTCCGCCGAAACGAGGAGGCGAGACCCGTGACCATCTATACCCCGCCCGGTTCTGAAGGCTCGATCGTCAGCTACCAGTCGCGTTACGACCACTACATCGGTGGCGAATACGTCCCGCCGGCCAAGGGCCAGTACTTCACCAACCCGTCCCCGGTGACCGGCCAGATCTTCTGCGAGGTCGCCCGCGGCACCGCCGACGACGTGGAGAAGGCCCTGGACGCGGCACACGCCGCCGCACCCGGCTGGGGCCGCACGTCCCCCACCGAGCGGGCCAACATCCTCAACCGGATCGCCGACCGGATGGAGCAGAACCTCGAGAAGCTCGCCGTCGCCGAGGCCTGGGAGAACGGCAAGGCGGTACGGGAGACGCTGGCCGCCGACATCCCGCTCGCGATCGACCACTTCCGCTACTTCGCCGGCGCCATCCGCGCCCAGGAGGGCTCGGCGGGCGAACTCGACGAGGACACCGTCGCCTACCACTTCCACGAGCCGCTCGGTGTGGTCGCGCAGATCATCCCGTGGAACTTCCCGATCCTGATGGCGGTCTGGAAGCTGGCGCCCGCCCTGGCCGCCGGCAACGCGGTCGTGCTGAAGCCGGCCGAGCAGACCCCGGCCTCGATCCACTACCTGTTCTCGCTGATCGGCGACCTGATCCCGGCCGGCGTGGTGAACATCGTGAACGGCTTCGGCGTCGAGGCGGGCAAGCCGCTGGCCAGTTCGAGCCGGGTGGCCAAGGTCGCGTTCACCGGCGAGACCACCACCGGCCGCCTGATCATGCAGTACGCCTCGGAGAACCTGATCCCGGTCACCCTGGAGCTCGGCGGCAAGAGCCCGAACATCTTCTTCGAGGACGTGTCCCGGGCCGACGACGACTTCTTCGACAAGGCGCTCGAGGGCTTCGCGATGTTCGCCCTCAACCAGGGCGAGGTCTGCACCTGCCCGTCGCGCGCGCTGATCCAGCAGGGCCACTACTCGGACTTCCTGGCCGCGGGCGTGAAGCGGGTGGAGAACCTCAAGCAGGGCAACCCGCTGGACACCGACACCCAGGTCGGCGCGCAGGCCTCCAACGACCAGCTGGAGAAGATCCTCTCCTACCTGGACATCGGCCGGCAGGAGGGCGCGCGGGCCCTGGTCGGCGGAGCGAAGGCGGAGATGCCCGGCGACCTGGCCGGCGGGTACTACGTACAGCCGACGATCTTCGAGGGCCGCAACAACATGCGGATCTTCCAGGAGGAGATCTTCGGGCCGGTGGTCTCGGTCACGCCGTTCGGCGACTTCGACGACGCGATCAAAATCGCCAACGAAACGCTGTACGGGCTGGGCGCCGGCGTGTGGACGCGGGACGGGAACCAGGCGTACCGGGCCGGGCGGGCCATCAAGGCCGGACGGGTGTGGACGAACTGCTACCACCTGTACCCGGCGCACGCCGCGTTCGGTGGCTACAAGCAGTCCGGCATCGGCCGGGAGAACCACCGGATGATGCTCGACCACTACCAGCAGACCAAGAACCTGCTGGTCAGCTACTCGCCCAAGGCTCTCGGCTTCTTCTAGGCCATGGCGGCGACGAGAGTTGACGTGACCCCCGCGGCAGCCGACATGATGCGGCAGCTGCGGGGGCAGCACGGCCCACTGATGTTCCACCAGTCCGGCGGCTGCTGCGACGGCAGCTCACCGATGTGTTACCTGGAGGGCGAGTTCCGTACCGGCGGATCCGACGTGCTCTTGCAGTCTCTGGCCATCGAGGGGGTGCCGGAGCCCATCACGTTCTGGATGTCGGCCAGTCAGTTCGAACTCTGGAAGCACACACACCTGACTGTGGACGTGGTCCCCGGCCGCGGCTCCGGCTTCTCGCTGGAGGCGCCGGAGGGCGTCCGGTTCCTCATCCGCTCCCGTCTGCTCACCACTGAGGAGCTGGCCGAACTCGGCTAATCCGTTAGTGGGTGGGGTCCGCCGGGCCCCGCCCACCAGCGGGGTAGACATTCGAGACATTTACCACCTTGACCGACCCCATCGGCGCACCCCGATCGTTCTGCGGCGAAACTTGACGCATTACCGGATTCGCGCCAAACGAACACCCGGCTGTGGCGATCGACGGCGATTCGAGGCATCCTCGTCAGTCGCAACACCGACCTGGGGAGGTCTCTTGATACGGCTGTCGCATACCCGAAAGGCCTTCGCGATCAGCATCGCCCTGATCATGACAGGACTCGTCGGCCAGGCGACCGCGGCGACGACGACCGCTCAGCCGGCGCCCAGCGCCGCGCCGTCGAGCCCGGCGCCGACCCCATCGGCAACCCCGGTGGAGACGCCGGCCACTCCGGCGCCGAAACCGTCGAAGACCACCCCCACGAGCGTCCCGATCGTCAAGCCGAAGGGTAAGACTGGGCCCGCCGGCAGCCTGATGACGACGGGTTCCAAGGCGGTCGCGCTCACCTTCGACGACGGCCCCGACCCGGACCTCACTCCGAAACTGCTGAAGCTCCTCGCGAAGGAGAAGGTCAAGGCCACCTTCTGCCTGGTCGGCACCCAGGCGCGCCGCCACCCCGATCTGGTGCGCGCGATCGCCAAGGGCGGCCACAGCTTCTGCAACCACTCGTGGAACCACGATCTGAAACTCGGCAAGCGCTCACACCAGGCCATCCGCGCCGACCTGGAGCGCACCAACGCGGCCATCCGCGCCGCCGTCCCGGACGCCAAGATCCGCTACATGCGCGCGCCCGGCGGCAACTTCACCCCGGCCCTGGTCAAGATCTCGGCCGAGATGGGCATGCACTCGATCTACTGGAAGGTCGACCCGCGCGACTGGGACCAGCCCGAGACCGAGTCCCACAACGCCCACCGCGACAAGATCATCCGCTCGGTGAAGAAGCACACCCACGCCGGCGCGATCGTCCTCTCCCACGACTACGCGCAGCCGGCCACCATCGAGGCCTACCGGGTCCTGATCCCCTACCTCCGCAAGCGCTACCAGCTGGTCGCCCTGGTCTGACCCATGCGGTACGGCCAGCCCGCCACCAACCGCACTCGTCGCCGCCCCGTGGCTCCCCCGCGACGTCCGCACGCCCAAGACCGAAACGCGTCCGCCGGGCTGATCCGCAGGTCACCGTGAGCCGTCGCCCACCGCGGTAAAGGCCCCCCCAAAACCGACGTGAGCGACGGCTCACGGTCTCCGGCACGCCCGGCAGACCGCCAGCCGTCGCTGACCGCGGTTATGGCGGGCGCATTCCCGACGTCAGCGACGGCTGGCGGTCTTGCGGTGCGGGGACGCCTCCGCCCGAAAGGCGCGCTGGCGGGCCGGAGGGGTCACGGACGTCGCGGGGTAGCCCGGGAACGGGCTGAGTGCGGTTGGGGCGAAGTGGCCGTACCGCTGCGGGGGTCTTTCAGTGTGAGGGCGGGATCACCCGGAGATGACCGCGGCGGCCGGTCTGGTGGCCCGGGGTGTGTTCGGTGTCGTCCGGGCGTGGCGGGACCGGACGGGCGGCCTCACGGACGGCGTCGGCCAGGGCGACCAGGTCGTCGGTGGTGGGGGGCGGAGGCGCGAAGTCACCGTCGTGGCGCACGAGTTCCCAGCCTCGGGGGGCGGTGAGGCTGCGGGCGTGCGTCTCGCACAGGTCGTACGTGTGGGGTTCGGCGAACGCCGCGAGGGGGCCCACGACGGCCGTGGAATCGCCGTAGACGTAGGTCAGGGTGGCGACCGCCTGTCGGGGACAGCCGTTCCGGGAGCAGCGCCGTGGTGACCTCACGGCGGCAACTTATCTCCCCGTTCGCGATTCTGGGTCGTGTTGCCTCGCGACACGCCGACCCGGGCGCATCACGATTCGGCGATGGTCGTTGTAAACGCCGACCCGATGGGGCGAATTAACGGCGCGGACACACGATGCGAACGGGCTGACCACGCACCTCGCCCGAGTGGGGATACGCTGGCCGCGTGACCACCAGCCCCGAACGCCGCCGGACGGACGGCAAGGCGACGCGCAGCACCGGTCCGGGCCACCCCACACGGCGGGACAGGCACGGCCGAGGCCTGCGTGGCCGTCTGGTGCCGGCCACCGTGCCGCTGGCCCGCACGAAGGCGGAGATCTTCGACGACCTGGTGCTGGACACCGTGGAGAGCCTTGAGCGGCGATACGCCAAGGAGCTCGCCGGCGTGGAGTTCGCGGTCGAGGACGTGCCACCGGAGCTGAACGTCTACGACTCGGACGTGCTCGAGGACGGCGAGGTGCCCCTGGCCCGGCTGCTGCCGGGTCGTCCGGGGCGGCACGAGCTGCCGCCGCGGATCGTGCTCTACCGGCGCCCGCTGGAGTTCCGGGCGATGGATCGGGAAGACCTCGCCGACCTCGTCCACGATGTGATCATCGAGCAGGTTGCCAACCTGCTCGGGGTGGATCCCGACGAGTTGGCTTAGGCCACCCGGCGCTTCAACTTGCGACGTTCACGTTCGGACAGTCCACCCCAGATCCCGAAACGTTCGTCGTGACCGAGCGCGTACTCCAGGCACTCGGCTTTCACATCACAGCGGCCGCAGATGCGCTTCGCCTCGCGCGTCGAGCCGCCCTTCTCAGGGAAGAAAGCCTCGGGATCGGTCTGTGAACACAGCGCCCGCTCCTGCCACTCGGGCGCGTCCCCGAGCAGGTCTACCCCTTCAACCTGCGTCGCTTCCATCGGCGTGCCTCCAAATTCCGCGCCGGCACGAAGCCCAGCGCTGACCCCCCACGCACGCGGCGTGTTTTTGTGGGTACGACGCCTTTGTGCCACATCGTCCCCACAACCCCACCAAAATTACACGCGTGTAAGACGTGCGTCGTCAAGCCGAACCTGCTAAATGGGCCCGTTTCCGCACCACTGGGGAGCGGATGACAGGCCTGTTTCAGCCCTATCGCTCCAAGCCGCCGGAAGGTAACGCGAAGCCGGGCCCTCGCGTCCAATTTAACCCGATTTGTGACCTTGAGGCAGCGGGTCCGGGTCAGTTGTCCCCCTAGCGCCGTCCGTACACCGTGGTGCGTTCCACCGCGGGACGGCCCGCAGCCGCCGCCAGCTCCTTCAACTCCGCGACTGTCCGAGCTGAACCGTGCTCCGACCCGGCCATCCTCGAGATCGTCTCCTCCATGAGAGTGCCCCCCAGGTCATTACAACCGCCGTTGAGCATCACGCGGGTACCCTCGTCGCCGAGTTTCACCCAGGAGCACTGGATATTGTCGATCCGGCCGTGCAGCAGCACCCGGGCCATCGCGTGCACGACCCGGTTCTCCCTCCAGGTCGGACCCGGACGGGCGATGCCGGCCAGGTAGATCGGTGCGTTCGTGTGGATGAACGGCAGCGCCACGAACTCGGTGAACCCGCCCGTGACGTCCTGGATGCCGGCCAGCACCCGGAAGTGGCCGAGCCACTGGCGCGGGTGGTCGACGTGGCCGTACATCATGGTCGAACTGGACCGGATGCCCACCTGGTGCGCGGTCGTCACCACGTCCACCCAGGTCGAGGTGGGCAGCTTGCCCTTGGTCAGCACCCAGCGCACGTCGTCGTCGAGGATCTCCGCCGCGGTGCCCGGGATGGTGCCGAGACCCGCCTCCTTCAGACCGGTCAGCCACTCCCGCAGCGACACCCCGGCCTTCGCCGAGGCGGTGACGATCTCCATCGGGGAGTACGCGTGCACGTGCATCCCGGGAACCCGCTGCTTGACCGCGCGAACCAGGTCGGCATACGCGGTGACCGGCATCTTGGGGTCGATGCCGCCCTGCATGCACACCTCGGACGCGCCGTCGCGCCACGCCTCCTCGGCCCGGTCGGCGACCTGCTCCACCGACAGGCGGTAGGCGTCGGCGTCCTTCTCGCGCTGGGCGAACGCGCAGAACCGGCAGCCGACGTAACAGACGTTCGAGAAGTTGATGTTGCGGTTCACCACGTACGTGATGTCGTCGCCGTTTACCTGTTTCCGCAGGTCGTCGGCGATCCGGGCGAGCTCGTCGAGGGCCGGGCCGTCGGCGTTGAACAGCGCCATCGCCTTGTCCTCGTGCTGCTCCAGGAGCAGGGCGGCCGGGTCTTCCGAGGCCAGCTTGAGCGCCGCCACCACGTCGGTGGGCATGCTTGCCGGGGCGCTCCGGACGTGCGCGGCGACCTCGTCCCAGTCGCCGTAGACGTGGTCGAAGTCGGAACGCCGGTCCTCGGTACGGCCCTCCTCGTCGATGCTCTTGAAGAGGTCGACGCGGCCGCCGCCGAAGCTCTCGTCCGGCTCTTGCCATGGCAGTCCGGCCGGTTTTGTCCCGGTTTTCGCCAGCCCATCGTCTTGCGCAAGCGCCGTGACGTGGGCCTTCAGGCGCGGGTCGAGCCAGCCCTCGTCACCCCGGCGGACATACTCGGGGTAGATGGTGAGGCGCTCCTGGAGAATAAATCCGAACTTTTCCGTTTTTTCGGCGAGCAGGTCGATCTGCGGCCACGGACGCTCCGGATTCACGTGATCGGGTGTCACCGGGGAGACCCCGCCCCAGTCGTCGATCCCGGCCCGCAGCAGCAGTGCGAACTCGTCGTCGATCAGGTTCGGCGGGGCCTGGATCCGTGCCCGCGGGCCCATGATGATCCGCGCCACCGCCACCGTGGCCGCCAGCTCACGCAGCTCCGCGTCGGGCATCCCACGCATCGCCGTGTCCGGCTTGGCGCGGAAATTCTGCACGATCACCTCTTGGATGTGCCCGAACTCCCGGGCCGCCCGCCGGATCGCGAACAGCGAGTCGACCCGCTCGGTCAGGTTCTCCCCGATGCCGATCAGGATGCCGGTGGTGAACGGCACCCCGACCCGGCCGGCGTCGTCGAGCACCCGCAGCCGGACCGCGGGCTCCTTGTCCGGCGAACCGTAGTGCGGCCCGCCCTTCTCCGACCACAGCCGGGTGGCAGTGGTCTCCAGCATCATGCCCATGCTCGGCGCCACCGGCTTGAGCCGCTGGAGCTCGGCCCAGCTCATCACACCCGGGTTGAGGTGCGGGAGCAGGCCGGTCTCCTCCAGCACGGCGATGGCGCAGGCCCGCACATAGTCGAGGGTGGAGTCATACCCCCGCTCGTCGAGCCACTGCCGGGCCGCCGGCCAGCGCTCCTCCGGCCGGTCACCGAGGGTGAACAGCGCCTCCTTGCAGCCCTGCGCGGCGCCCTGCCGGGCGATCTCCAGGACCTCGTCACGCTCCAGGAACGGCGCCGGCAGCTTGTGCGGCACGGTGGCGAACGTGCAGTAGTGGCACCGGTCCCGGCAGAGCCGGGTCAAGGGAATGAAAACCTTGCGGGAGTACGTGACGACGCCCGGCCGCCCAGCCTCGCGCAGGCCGGCGTCCCGGATGCCACCGGCGATCGCCAGCAGCTCGTCGAACTGAACGTCGCGGGCCGTGAGCAGCGCCACAGCCTCATCGACGTCGATCGCTTTACCGTCGGCGGCGCGGCGCAGTGCGCGGCGGATGCTCGCCTCGGTCGGTACGGGTTCCACGTTGACCTCTACCACGCAAAGCAGCCTAGGCCGGAATCGTTTCGCCTGCCGCTATGGTCACGGGCCCGGAACGTGTCGTGAAACACCATCCGGGCCCGAATCGGTCGTTCATCGGCCGCTGACCTGCCACGGATCCGCCGCTGATCCATCGCCGTGGCGGGGCCTGGGCGGCCGGGCGCTATTGCCGTGGCGGGTCCTGGGCGGCCGGGCCGAAGCCGGGGCGCTCGTCCGGGAGGACCTCGGTGCGGTCGGATGCGGGCGGGGCCGACGGGACCGGCGGAACCCGCGGCGGCACCGGCTGGGTGGGCTCGGCATACGGCGGCGGGGGCGGAGGCGGAGGCGGGGCCCACCCGGGCTGCGGCTGCGGGACCGACGGGTACTGCCCGTAGGGCGCCGCGCCCGCGTTGAACGGCTGGGTGGCCACCGGCGGCTGCACCGGGGCGCCCGGCGGCACCGGGCCCGGGAACGAGGCGGGCGGCTGCGGAGCGCCCGGACCCGGGAACGAGGCAGGCGGCTGCGGGGCGCCGTACTGCTGCTGGCCGTACCCGGGCGGCGGGCCGTACTGGTAGGGCTGCCCGTAGACGCCCGGCTGCGGCTTGACCCTCGGGTAGTACCCGAGCCAGATCTGCAGGACCGCGTAACCGGCCAGGCCGAGCACGCCGAGCCACGCGACCCGCTCCAGCAGCGCGCTGAACGCGGCCAGGGCGTCGTCGGCGGCGATCCCGCTCACCCCGAAGAGAAGTCCGAAGACCACCCCGAAGAAGGACGCCACCGCGTACTCCCCGAGAGCCGCCATGGTGATCAGCCGCGCCTTCGGGTGCACCGGCTTGACACCGAGCGACAGCAGCACGGCGGCGAGCGGGAAGAAGACCGTCGCCACGTTCACGAACGAGCCGAAGCTGTACCGCGCGCTCAGCGAGAAGTCGTCCCCGAGCAGGCTGAGCAGGGCCACGAACAGGAACACCGCCGGCGCCCCGATCAGGGCGTAGACGGCCAGGTCGCGCAGGGGTCGCAGATATTGCCCGATGTTCTTCTCGGCGGCCGGATCCGGCTGTTGTGGTGTCGTCACAGTTGCTCCCGGTGCGGTTGATCGAGGTCGGCACAGAGTAAACCGATACCCGCCACCGGAGGGGACGGCGCGGGTGCGGGAGGATGGGGTCATGCGGATCGTGGTCCTGACCGGGGGCATCGGCGGTGCCCGTTTCCTGATCGGCGTGCGAGCTCACGCCCGAGCCATCGGCGCGGAGGTGACGGCGGTCGTCAATGTCGGCGACGACGTGCGCATGCACGGCCTCCAGATCTGTCCCGACCTGGACTCGGTCATGTACACGCTGGGCGGCGCCGCCGACCCCGAGCGCGGCTGGGGCCGGGTCGGCGAGACCTGGGTGGTCAAGGAGGAGCTGGCGAAATACGGGGTCGAGCCGTCCTGGTTCGGTCTCGGCGACAAGGACACCGCCACCCATCTGGTACGCACCACCATGCTCAACGCCGGTTACCCGCTCTCCGCGGTCACCGCCGCCCTCTGTGAGCGCTGGCAGCCCGGCATCACCATGCTCCCGGCCACCGACGACCGGCTGGAGACGCACGTGGTGGTGGACGTCGACGGCGAGCGGAAGGCGATCCACTTCCAGGAGTGGTGGGTCCGCCACCGGGGCGCCGTGCCGACGCACAACTTCGTCTTCCGGGGCGCCGACGCCGCGAAACCGGGCGCCGGTGTGCTCGACGCGATCTCGGCGGCCGACGTGATCCTCGTCGCCCCGAGCAATCCGGTGGTCAGCATCGCCCCGATCCTGGCCGTGCCCGCCCTCAAGGAAGCGGTGGCCGGCGGATCGGCGCCGGTGGTGGGTGTGTCGCCGATCATCGGGGGCTCCCCGGTCCGCGGGATGGCCGACAAGTGCCTGACCACGCTCGGGGTCGAGGTCAGCGCGGCGGGTGTCGGCCGGATGTACGGCCCACGCGCCGACGGCGGCCTGCTGGACGGCTGGCTGGTCGACACCTCGGACGAGGGCGCCCAGGTGCCCGGTGTGCGGACCAGGGCGGTGCCGCTGTGGATGCGCGACGAGGACGCCACCGCCCAGATGGTCGCCGACGCGCTGGAGCTGGCCCGATGACCGGCGGCACACCTGATGACGGCCTCCAGGTCCTTCCGGTCCGCGGGATCGGTGACGTGGTCGCCGGTGACGACCTGGCGCACCTGATCGTGACCGCCGCGCCGTGGATCGCCGACGGTGACGTCCTCGTCGTCACCAGCAAGATCGTGTCCAAGGCGGAGGGCCGCCTGGTCGAGGTTCCGGCCGACGGCCCGGAGCGCGAGGAGGCCCGGCAGCGGGTGCTCGACGGCGAGACCGCCCGGGTGGTGGCCCGCCGTGGCCCGACCTCGATCGTGCAGACCCACCACGGTTTCGTGATGGCGGCGGCCGGCATCGACGCGTCGAACGTGGACAAGACCCACCTGGTGCTCCTTCCCCAGGATCCGGACGCGTCGGCCCGCCGGTTGCGTGCCGATCTACTCGCCCGCGGGCTCGACGTGGTGATCGTGGTCTCCGACACGATGGGCCGGGCGTGGCGCAACGGCCTGACCGACGTGGCCCTCGGCGCGGCCGGGATCGAGGCGCTGCTCGACCATCGGGGGCAGGTCGATCCCTACGGCAACGAGCTGTCGCTGACCCAGATGGCCGTGGTGGACGAGCTGGCGGCCGCGGCCGAGCTGGTCAAGGGCAAGTGCGACCGGGTGCCGGTGGCCGTGGTCCGGGGCTATCCGCGGTCCGGCGAGGGTTCCGGGGCGGCCGTGCTGATCCGTGACGCGGAGAGCGACATGTTCAGCCTGGGCACCGCGGAGGCCCACGCCGAGGGCCTCCGGGCCGCCGCCGCTCTCCCCGACGTCCCGCTCGCCAGCGCCGCACCCACAACCCCGCACCCCGGCGTCGCACCCGTTGCGCCGCAGGCCGGCACCGCACCCACAACCCCGCACCCCGGCGTCGCACCCGTTGCGCCGCAGGCCGGCGTCGCACCCGTTGCGCCGCAGGCCGGCGTGCCGGCCGTTGCCGGTCCGTCGCCCGCTGCCGGCGCGCGGGTGGTCGATCCGGCTGCTGTCGCGCGTGCTCTCCGGGCGGTTGACGGGCTGCGCCAGTCGCAGGTCCGGCTGGCGGACGGCATCCGCCTCACGCCGGCCCAGGACGGGGCCGCCGCGCTGATCCGCACCGGAGCGGACGCACATCGCCTACGGGCCGCCCTGGCTGCCGAGGGCGTCGAGACCACCGCCGTCATCGACGACGAGGGCGTCACCCTGACCTACCGAGCGCCGACCGCCGGAGTGCGGATCCCCGGCGACGGAGCCGAGACCGCCGGAGCACCCGAATGAGCGCCCTCTACGAAAACGCCGTCGACGTGCTGAGCACCTGGGCCGCCACCTCCGAGAACGCCGAGGGGGCCCGTAAGCGCACGCTGGACCTGCTGGCCGACGGTCCGGTCGCGATGACCCGCGCCCACCGGCTCGGGCACGTCACGGCCAGTGCCCTGATCGTCGGCGACGACCGCCGGATCCTGCTCTGCCTGCACGGCCGGCTCGGCCTGTGGATGCAGCTCGGCGGGCACTGCGAGGAGGCCGACGCGACGCTGGCGGCGGCCGCTTTCCGGGAGGCCACCGAGGAGTCCGGCATCCCCGGCCTGATCCTCGACCCGACACCGATCGACATCGACATCCACGAGGTCAGGTGCGGAGCGCGGGACGGCGCCCCGGCCGAGCCGTCGGTGCACTACGACGTGCGGTTCCTGCTCCGGGCCCCGGCCGGCAGCGTGGAACGGATCAGCGAGGAGTCATCGGACCTGCGCTGGTTCACCCCGGACGCGCTGCCGTCCCCGCTGGCCTCGGGAACGACCCAGCAGATAGCTCCAGCGCTGTCCCGCTTCCGCTGACTCCGGCCGATCTGGATAGAAAACAAAGCCCGACCCGTCCGAAGCTGCAGGTGACTGTGGCCATGACGCGAGGCTCGCCCGATCTCGCGGGGCGTAAGGGCGCCATGACGCCTGCCCACAGCAGTTTCCCCCACCCCGGGCAAGCGCGAAGCGCCCCGGAAGACTTGTGGAGTTCCGGCACGCCTGTCCCGCCCTCGAGTTTCGCCATTTCGGGGATCGTTCGGGTGGCGGCATACCGGCGTCCGTCGTCGCAGGCCTTGGTCGTCGGCCTTCCGCTGGACGCGGTCGGCGGCGCTCGGCCCGGCCCGGTCGCCGGCGCCCGGTCGCCAGACGCGGTCGCCGGTATTCGGCCGGCACGCGACGACCAGCGCACACGATGCGGCAACGTGCGACTTCACCCTCGCCGGGACGACAACAGGCGCACACGGACGGCACAACGTGTGCGCCCGTCCCCGTCAGAGCGAAGCAAGCGCACACGATCGGCGAACGTGTACGCTGACCACCGCTGGGCCCAGGCAAACGTGTGCCCTAACCACCGCTGCGTCCAGGCAACGTGTGCGCTGACCACCGCTGGGCCCAGGCAACGTGTGCCCTAACCACCGCTGCGTCCAGGCAACGTGTGCGCTGACCATCGCTGCGCCAGGCAAACGTGTGCGCTGACCACCGCTGCGGCCGGCGGACCTGCCCTCGGCAGTCCGTTCCCGGCATCGCCTCTGGACGGCCGTCCAGAGGCCGCAGGACCTCGCGGTGATCTTGCGGAGTTCGTTGGGGATGGCGCTGATCAGGGCGAATGCAAGATTCACTTCGGCTTCGGCCTTGACCTGCAATGTCGCTTCACAAACGGCGAAACTCGAGTGTCCCGCCGAACTCCACAAGATCGCCGCACGATGGGCCGCGAGGGTGGTGCTAGATGTAGCCGTGCTGGCCTAGCTCCTTCAGGTGGTCCACCAGCTGCTTGACCTCCTGGGCACGCTCACGCGGGCAAACCAGGACGGCGTCGGGCGTGTCGACGATGACCAGGTCACGCACGCCCATCGCGGCGACCAGACGACCGGACGACGGGACCACGACCAGGCCCTCGGTCTCGCGCAGCAGCACGGTCGGCCGTTCCTCGCCGGTGTCGTGGCCGACGACCACGTTGCCGGCCTGGTCTGCGGTGAGCACCTCGCCCAGGGTGTGGAAGTCGCCGACATCGTTCCACCCGAAGTCGCCGGGGACGGTGCCGACCCGGCCGACCGCGGCCGCGCCCTCCATCACCGCGTAGTCGACGGAGATCTTCGGCAGCGTCGGCCAGACGTCACCCATGACCTCCTCCTGGTCGGCGGTGCCCCATGCCGAGGCGATCCGGCTGACCCCGGCGGCGAGCTGCGGCTGCTGGCGGTGCAACTCGGCCAGGAAGGCGTCGACCCGCCAGACGAACATGCCGGCGTTCCACAGGTAGTTGCCGGACTTCACGTAGCTCTCGGCCACGTCGTAGGACGGCTTCTCCTTGAACTCCTCGACCTTCAGCAGCGGCCCGTCACCGACCGAGGCGCCGCACTGGAGGTAGCCGTACCCCGTCTCGGGTCTTGTCGGGGTGATGCCGAGCGTCATCAGCAGGCCCTGGCTCGCGCCGGTCATCGCCTGGCGGATGACCGCGGCGAACGCCTCCTTGTCGGCGATCAGGTGATCGGACGCGAAGGAGCCCATGATCGCCTCCGGGTCACGCCTGGCGATCACCGCGGCGGCCAGGGCGATCGCCGCGCACGAGTCGCGCGGCGACGGCTCGACGAGCACGTTCTCCTCGGGCATCGCCGCGAGCTGGCGGGAGACCGCGGCCGCGTGGGCCACACCGGTCACCACGAAGACCCGATCGGGGGACGCGAGTGTGTCCAGCCGGTCCACGGTGGCCTGGAGGAGGGAGGCCTCGGTGCCGGTCAACGGGTGCAGGAACTTGGGATGACCGGCGCGGGACAGTGGCCAGAGACGGGTTCCGGTGCCCCCGGCAAGAACCACTCCGTACAACACGGCCTGTTCGTCGCTCATGCGCGGAAAGTTTAGTAGATGATCAAGATGCAACCCGATTCCACGTTGTTACATGTACCTCCGCGCTGGACGACCAGGTGAACTCTTTCGCCCGATCGAAGCCGGCCTTGGCCAGTGTGCGGCGGCGGTCCTCGTCGTGGAGCAGGTCAGCGAGGTCCTCGGCGATCCGCTCGGGGGTCTCGGTCGTGTATGCGACAGCGTCGCCGCCGACCTCGGGCAGGGACAGCCGCGGCGTGGTGAGCACGGGAGTGCCGCAGGCCATCGCCTCCAGGATTGGCAGGCCGAAACCCTCACCGAAGGACGGGTAGCAGGCGACCAGGGCGCCGCCGAGGAAGCCGGGCAGGTCCGCATACCGCAGATAGCCTGGTCGCAGCAGCCGCAGGTGGGGTGGGACCTCGGCCACCGCACGGTCGATGTCGTCGTCGTGACCCTGGCCGCCGGCGATCACCAGGGCCGGCGGGTGCGGCCAGTCGGCGACCGCACGGGCCCAGCCGCGGATCAGGTTGGGCACGTTCTTGCGGGGCTCCTTGGCGCCGAGGAACGCCACATAGCCGGAGTCGCCCAGGCCGAGCCGGGCCCGGACCCGTGCCTTCTCGTCCTCGGCGGGGGCGTGGAAGGCCGAGTGGTCGACGCCGTGGTACGCCACGTCGATCTTGGTCGGGTCGGCGTCGAGGAGCCGGATCAGCTCGTCGCGGGTCGCCTTGCTGGGCACGATCACCCGGGCCGCCCGGCGCAGCGACGTCTTGATGGCGCTGCGGAAGAAGGTCCGCTTCGTGTTGTCGTAGTGCTCCGGCTCGGTGAAGAAGGTCGCGTCGTGCACGGTGACTGTGACCGGGCATCCCACCCGAAGCGGGCAGGTGTAGAACGGCGAGTGCAGCACATCCGCCCCGACCTGCTGGGCGAGCAGCGGCAACCCGGTCTGCTCCCAGGCCAGCCGGGCCGGCCGGTGCACGATCGCCGCCGGGCCGGGGATCACCTCGGCACTGGGAAGCATGCGGCGGTAACGCTCCGCATCCGACCGTTGGGACACGACGGCTAGCTCGACGCGGCCGGGGCTCTCCTGCCCCAGGGCTCCGAGAAGCCCGTCGACGTATCTGCCGACACCACCTCGGTCAGCGGGGACGCTTGTGGCGTCGACGAGCACTCGCGGGGGGCGACCGGGGGTCACGAGGCATCTCCTTGGCAGCTCTGACGTACCGATGCGGTGGTTCTGCCATACCTGTACGGCAGTGGGACCACCGACGGTTCGAGGGTACGCCGGGAAGGCTTCGCGGAGGTGTCCCCGACACTGCCGATCGTTGCGGTCCTTCCAAGGCCATTACTGTCCGTGATCCGCCTACGCTGTGAAGCGATGAACACGACGATCCCGCAGGTTTTCGCGAAGGCGGTCGGCCGCGACCCCGCCGCCCCGCTGCTGACCTGGTATGACGATGCCACAGGTGACCGGACCGAGCTGTCCGGGACAACCCTGGACAACTGGGTGGCGAAAACCGCGAACCTGCTGGTCGACGGGGTCGGCCTGGGGCACGGCGACACCGTGGCCCTGGTGCTGCCGCCGCACTGGCAGACCGCGGCGCTGCTGCTCGGGGTGTCGGCCGCCGGGCTGGCCGCCGATCTGGGCGGCGACCCGCAGCCGGTGGAGGCGCTCTTCACCACACCTGAGCTGGTGGAGAAGGCGGCCGGCTGGGCCACCCTGGACCGGTATGCGACCGGGCTGCTCCCGCTGGCCATGCCGCTGCGCACCCCGCCCGAGGGCTATGCCGACTACGTCACCGAGGTCCGCAACTACGGCGACCACTTCCGCGGCGAGCCGGTCGGGGCCGCCGACCGGGCGCTGTCCGGTTATGTCGAGCTGAGCCACCAGGACGTCGTCGAGGCGGCCGCCGAGCGCGCCGCCGAGCTGGGCATCAGGGCCGGCGCCCGGGTGCTGATCGACACTGCCTTCTACCCGGACGCGAACGACTGGCTGCTGGCCCCGCTCGTGGCCGGCGCCTCGGTCGTGCTCTGCGCCAACCTGGACACGTCGAAGACCGAGGCACGGGCGGCCACCGAGAAGGTCACGCTGACGCTGATCTGACCCGCTCCTGGTAAAGGAGAGCGAACGCGTTGAGGGATTCCGGGTTGGCCAGGGCGCCCTTGGCCGCCGCCGACTCGACGGGAGTGCCGGTGAGGATCCGCTTCACCGGCACCTCCAGTTTCTTGCCGGACAGGGTGCGCGGCACTGCCCGTACCGGATAGGCGGCGTCGGGCACGTGGCGGGGCGAGAGCGACCCGCGAAGCTCTCTGGCGATGCGCGCGCGCAGCGCGTCGTCGAGTTCGGCGCCCTCGGTGAGAACCACGAAGAGCAACAGCTCGCCGTTGGGATCGTCCGGTTTGTCGAGATGTACGACGAGCGAGTCGGCGACCTCGGGCAGCCCCTCGACCACCGAGTAGAACTCGGCCGTGCCGAGCCGCACACCGCCCCGGTTGAGGGTGGCGTCCGAGCGGCCGGTGATCACGCAACTGCCGTCATGACCGATCGTGATCCAGTCGCCGTGCCGCCAGACGCCGGGGAAGACGTCGAAGTAGGCCTCCCGGTAACGGGCGCCGTCGTGGTCGTTCCAGAAGCCGACCGGCATGCTCGGCATCGGCGCGGTGATCACGAGTTCGCCCAGTTCACCGACGACCGGCTGACCGACCGGGTCGTACGCCTCGACTCGCGCACCCAGGACCCGGCAGGTGATCACCCCGGCCCGGACCGGCAGCAGCGGCACTCCCCCGACGAACCCGGTGCACACGTCGGTGCCGCCGGACAGCGAGACCAGCTGCACGTCGGGGCTGACCGCGTCGTACACCCAGGCCCAGCCCTCGGGCGGCAGCGGCGCGCCGGTCGAGCCGAGGCCGCGGAGGGGTTTGCCGGGTTTGAGGCCGGCCTTGCGGCAGGCCAGCAGGAACGGCGCCGACGTGCCGAAATAGGTGATGCCCGCGGTGTCGACGAGATCCCACAGCGTGTCCAGCGACGGCCAGCCCGGGTTGCCGTCGAAGAGCACGATCGCCGCGCCCACGGCCGGCCCGCTGACCAGGTAGTTCCACATCATCCAGCCGGTGGTGGTGAACCAGAAGAACCTGTCGCCGGGCCCCAGGTCGTGGTGCAGCGCCAGGATCTTCAGGTGCTCCAGCAGGATGCCGCCGTGACCGTGAACGATCGGTTTCGGCAGGCCCGTGGTGCCGGAGCTGTAGAGCACGTAGAGCGGTTGGTCGAACGGCACCGGCTCGAACTCGAGCGGATCGTCGCCGGCCAGGGAATCCCAGTCGCCACCCTCGTTGAGGTAACCGATGGTGATCACGTGCTCGATCGACGGGATCGCCTCCCGGATCGCCGCGATCTCGGCGCGCCGGTCGATGTCCTTGTCGCCGTACCGGTAACCGTCGGTGGCGACCAGCACCTTCGGCTCGATCTGGATCCACCTGTCGATCACGCTGCGTGCGCCGAACTCGGGCGCGCACGACGAGAAGACCGCGCCGAGGCTCGCCGAGGCGAGCATCAGCACGTAGGTTTCCGGGATGTTCGGCGCATAGGCGGCAATCCGGTCACCCTTGCCGACCCCGCGGGCTTTCAGCCCGGCACGGACCCGCCGGACCTCTTCCCGAAGGCTGCGGGCGGTCAGAACGACAGGTTCACGACTTTGGCTGTACGCGTGAACGACCGTCTCGTCGTCCGCGATGCCCGGCATCCGCAACACGTTCTCGGCGTAGTTGAGCGTGGCGCCGGGGAACCAGCGCGCCCCCGGCATGCCCGCCTGCTCCAGCACGGCGGTCGGCAGCGTGTGCGACACCACCCCCGACCAGTCCCAGATGGACTGCCAGAAGGCCGGCAGATCGGTGACCGACCACTGCCACAGGGCCGCGTAGTCGGCGAAGATCAGGCCCCGCTCCGACTCCAGCCAGGCGAGATAGTGCCCGATCCGGGAGGTCTGCCGGATGTCCGCCGGCGGCTCCCAGAGGACTGTGCCCGGCGTCACCACACCTGTCGTCATCACCACACCTTAACGGTGGGTCAGCCGGCCGCCGTGTGATGTTCCGCTCGGGCCTTCTGGATCGCGGCGCGCCTGGACAACCGGTGGTCACGGCGGATCATCGCCTCGGTGAACCGGCGCTTGTCCTCGTCCCCGTCGGGCAGCACCGGGGGCACCCGGCGCGGGTTGCCGGCCGCGTCCACGGCCACGAACACCAGGTACGCGGTGGCCACCGGCAGCGGCTCCGGGCCGACCTCGTCCCAGCGCTCGGCGGCCAGCTTCACACCCACCTCCATCGAGGTGCTGCCGGTCCAGTTGATCTGCGCGTACGCGTGCACCAGGTCGCCCACCCGGACCGGCTCCAGGAAGACGATCTCGTCGATCGCCGCGGTGACCGCGGTGCCGCCACTGTGCCGGGCCGCGGCGGCGCCGGCCACGTCGTCCACGAATTTCATCAGCACACCGCCGTGCACGGTGCCGTAGAGGTTCACGTCGACCGCGGTCATGATCCGGCTCAGAGTGACCCGGGACAGGGCGGTCGGCCGGCCGGGATGCTGTTCTTCCATAGCCGGTACGGTAGTTCTTGCCGGTGCCGGGTACCGTGCCGGATCATGCGTCACCTCAGGTCGATCTTCTACGCACTCGTGCTGGCCCCGTGCATCTGGGTGCTGCTAGCCGTCGGCTTCACCGACGACCTGAGCAGTCGCGGCCGGGACTTCTTCGCCGCCGAGTCGGTCAGCGGGCTCCTCCTGCTGATCTTCGCCGGCATCCTCTTCTCGATCCTCGCCGCCGGCCCGGTGTCCCCCGCCGGCCCGGTTCTCGCCGGCGTGCTCTACCTGGGCGTGACCATCTGGGCGTTCAATTCCCCGGAGGCGTACGCGGCGCTGTGGTCCCCGGACGTCTCCAAGGAGGGCTTCGACCTGAGCCGCCCCGGCAACGGCCTGGCCGCGGTGCTGTCGATCCCGCTGATCCTGACCGCATTGAGCGCCCGCCGCTGGGCCCGCTACGAACCGCCGGTGCTCCCGATCATCGGTGAGATCGGCCGGTTCCGGGGCGCGGCGAAGGTGATCGGCACCCCGGTCGCCGCCGAGCAGACGACCGTCATCCGCACCGGCGTCCCGGCCGACCCGACGGTCGCGATCAACCGCCCGCCGGCGGACCAGACCGTCGCGTTCAACGGCGTGCCACGTGCCGACCGCACCGAGGTGGTCGCCAACAACGACCGCACGGTCTTCGTGACCCAGCCGCAGTCCCCGGCCGCCCCGCCCGTCCCGCCCGCCCCTCGGCCCGCCGAGCCGGAGCCGACCACGGTCCTGCCGGTCGGCTCCAACGAGCCGACAGTGGTCCGCGGCGCCGCCCTCACCCCGGCCGACGAGCCGACCGTCGTCAGCGGCCTGGGCCTGGCCGCCACTCCGGCAACCGCCTCGGCCGCCGCCGCCGTCAAGCCCGCCGCAGCCACGGCCGCAGTGAAGCCCGCCGCCACCGCGTCGGCCGCCGTACCCAGCGCCTCCGCCACAGTCAAGCCTGCCGCCACCGCCTCGGCCACAGTCAAGCCCGCCGCCCCGGCCGCGCCAGCCGCCGCAGGCACCACAAGCGCCACGGCCGCTGCCAAGCCCGCGACGGCTTCCGCCTCGGTCGTGCCCGCGCAGCCCAAGCCCGCCGCCACACCGGCCTCGGCCTCGGCGTCGGTCCCGGCCGCGCCCACCAGCGGGTCGCCCTCGGTTGCCGCCAAGCCCGTGAGCGGATCGGCGTCCGTCGCGGCCACACCCGCAAGCGGTTCAGCCTCGGTTGCCACGACACCGGCAAGCGGTTCAGCCTCGGTTGCCACGACGCCGGCGAGCGGGTCGGCCTCGGTAGCCAAGCCCACCAGCGGGTCGGCGTCCGTTGCCAAGCCCGCGCCGGCCTCGGCCGCCGCCAAACCCGCCGCCGCTTCAGCAGCCGTCGCCCCCGCCAAGCCCGCCTCAGCAGCCGTCGCCGCGAGCAAGCCCGCCACGCCGGCGAAGCCCGCCACCGCTGCTGTACCGGTCACCGCGACGGCCACAACCACGCCGGCCGAACCCTCAGCGACGCCGGACGAGAAGACCGTCACGATCGGCGGGCCTGCTGACGACCGCACCCAGGCGCTGGCGCCCGACCAGGACAAGACCGCCCCGATGTCACTCCCGGCCGAGGAGGCGACCGCACTGGTCACGCCACCGAGCGACGAGACCGAGCCGCTGAAGCTTCCGACCGACCCGACCGCGGTCATCCCGGCGCAACGCCGCCCACCGGCAATCGAATCCTGACCAGGCGTGGTGACCTACGGCGCATATCGCGCCACAGGTCACCACGCTCCCAGCCGAACCCGGTGTCTCGGGCGTCAGGCCGCTTCGGTTCGGTGGGCGAATCGGGCCGCCAAGGCCGCCGCCAGGCACAACCCGCCGCACATCAACCAGACCACCACGTAGGCGCTCTCGGTGGGCGTGTCACCGCCGGCTCGGACCAGTGCGGCCAGGATCGCCGCGACCACCGCGCCGGCCACCGCGCCGCCGAGGGTCTTGACGTTGTTGTAGAGGGCGGTGGTGATGCCGGTCCGCGACGGTTCGGCGGTTTCCGCGATCACCGTCGGCATCGCACCGAGCGCCACCCCGGCGGCCAGCCCGACCGGCACCTTGAAGAGCAGCAACTGCCACACCTCGTCGTGCAGGAACGCCATGGCCACGAACGTCACCGCGATGGTCAGGAACGCCGCGATCAGGGTGCGCCGGTACCCGAACCGCCCCGCGATCACCGCGGTGAGGCTGGATCCGACGACCGCACCGACGGCGGCCGGCAGTGCCACCAGCGAGATCTGGAGAGCGGTGAACCCGAACCCGTATCCGGCGACGGCCCGGTCGGCGGCGAGAAACGTGGAGTCCGGCGCCTGACTTCCGAAGTAGACGACACCGAAGACGAAGGAACAGAAGAAGAACGGCGATACGGTACGCCCGGCGAGCGCCCGAAGATCGACGAGCGGCTCCGGGGTACGCAGCTCGAGGATCACCCAGCCGCCGAGCCCGACGGCCCCACAGATGAGCAGCCCGATCCCCACCGACGTGCCGATCAGCGAGATCCCGCCGAGCAGCGCGACCATCGACACACTGAGCACGAGAACCCCGGGAAGGTCCAGCTTCCCGGTGGCCAGCGTTTCGCTCTCCGGTACGGCCACGAACGACACCGGCACACAGAGCAGGGCGAGCACCGCCGGCACCAGGAGCGTGAGCCGCGCGTCGCCGATGATCTGGTGCAGCCCGGCGGTGAGCACCGCCCCGAGCAGGGTGCCGAGGGCGAGCGCGCCGACGAGCCGGGCGATGGCCCGGCGGGCGAGGTCGGCCGGAAGCCGGTCCCGGACGAGTGCGATCTCCAGTGGCAGCAGCGCGGCGAGCGGCCCGAGCAGCACCCGCCCGAGCAGCAGGACCGCGAGGTTGGGGGCGACGACGACGAGCAGGCTCCCGGCCGCGACGCAGACGAGCGCGATCCGCAGCATCCGCCGATGGCCGTGGAGGTCGCCGAGCCGCCCGAACGCCGGCACCGAGACCGCGGCGGCCAGCAGTTGCACCGAGATGACCCAGTTGAGGTCCGCATCCGAGATGTTCATCTCGGCGCCCAGGTCGGGCAGCAGCGGTGCGACTCCACCTTGGATGAATCCGCTGGTGATCTCGAAGAGCACGAGCAGCCCGACGACCGCGGACACCCGGCTCCGGTCGAGGACGGCGGTCATCGGGCGACTTCCCGGAGCCGGGCTGCGGCCAGGGAGGCGAGCAGGACCGCTGTTTCTCCCACCGCCCGGTCGTCGAAGACGGCTTGCGGGGAATGGTTCATGGGCGCGGTTCCCGGGTCGGTTCCGGGTGGGACGGCGCCGAGCATCAGGTAGGCCCCGGGCACCTCGTCGAGCACGAAGGAGAAGTCCTCGGAGCCGGCCATCGGCCGGGGTGCCACGAACACCCGCTGTTCCCCGAAGGATTCCCGCGCGACCCGCAGCGCGAAGTCGGCTTCCACCGAATCGTTGGCGGTGACCGGGTAGTTCTCCTGGTAGTCGATGTCGACCCGGACCCCGTGGGCGTCGGCGATCCCGCGCAGGGCGCGTTCGATCCCGGCCCGGACGGCCCGATGGGTGGCGGTGGAGAAACTACGAACCGTCACCTGGAGGGTGCCGCTCTCCGGAATCACGTTGGCCGCCGAGCCGGCGTGGATCGATCCGACAGTGACGACGGCCGGGTCAAAGGCGTCGATGGTACGGGTGACGACGCTCTGCAGAGTGGTGACCATCTCGGCGAGCGCCGGAACCGGGTCGGCCGCCAGGTGCGGGGACGATCCGTGGCCGCCGCGGCCGGTGACGGTCACGGTGACCGTGTCGGAGGCGGCGAGCACGGTGCCGGGCCGGGTGGCGACCAGGCCGAGCGGCAGTGCGGTGGCGGCGACGTGGACGGCGTACGCGGCGACGACCCGTTCCCCGGCGGCGTCCAGCACCCCTTCGTCGATCATCAGCTTGGCGCCGCCCTGTCCTTCCTCGCCGGGCTGGAACATGAACACGACGTCCCCGGCGAGTTCGGCCCGGCGGGCGGCCAGCAGGTGCGCGGCGCCGACGAGTCCGGCCGTGTGGATGTCGTGTCCACAGGCGTGCATCCGGCCGGCGATCTCGGAGGCGTACCCGATCCCGCTCTCCTCCTGCACCGGCAGCGCGTCCATGTCGCCGCGCAGCAGCACCGCCGGGCCGGGCCGTCCGCCGCGCAGCACCGCGGTGACCGAGGTCAGGGACGTCCCGATGCCGACCTCCAGCGGCAGCCCGTCCAGCGCGGCCAGCACCTTGGCCTGGGTGCGGGGCAGGTCCAGGCCGAGCTCGGGTTCGCGGTGCAGCGCGTGGCGCAGACTGATCAGTCGTTCGGCCAGCGGAAGGGCGTCCAGCGAGGAGAACATGGCGGTATGGTCGCCAGAATGATCTCGATCGGGGCCGGATTGCAGGGATCCGCCGATGACCGCCGTTGACGCGCCGGAATCGGTCACGCTCGACGAGCTGGACTATCAGCTGGTGACCGCGTTGCAGCTGGCGCCGCGGGCCGATTGGCAGCGGATCGGCGCTGCTCTCGGAGTAGACGGGTCGACCGTGGCCAGGCGCTGGAACCGGCTGTACCGTTCCGGTCACGCCTGGATCAGCTGCCTGCCGGCCCAGTTGGCCATTCCGTCGGTGGTGATGGCGATCATCGAGGTGGACTGTGTGGCCGGGCGGTTGCCGGAGGTCGCCGCCGATCTGGCCGACGACGTCAACATCGTGACCCTGGAACACGTGACGGGCGCGCGTGACCTGCTGGTCCAGGCCGCGTTCACGGATCACGTACAACTCGGCCGTTATCTCAGCCTGCGGCTGGGGAGGCTGCCCGGGGTGGCGTCGTCGCGGACCCAGATCGCGGTGACCGTGCACACCGAGGGCAGCCGGTGGCGGCTGGACCGGCTGAGTGATCCGGCCCGGCAGGCGCTCACCGGCGACCGGGCGCAGACCTGGTCCGGGCGGGTGTTCACGGACGAGGACATCAGGTTGTTCCAGGCGCTCAGCGAGGATCCACGGCAGCCCGCGGTGCAGCTCGCCGAGAAGACCGCGCTGAGCCCCACGACGGTCCGGCGACGGCTGGACCGACTGGACGCGGAGCGGAGTATCACGTACCGCTGCGAGGTGGCCCGTTATGTCTCCGGCTATCCGATCTCGGTGTCGTTGTGGTGCACGCTGCCGCCCGCCGAGACACAGCGGACGGTCAGCAGGTTGAGTGGAATGCGCGAGACCCGGTTCTGTGCCACCCTGTCCGGCTCGGCGAACCTGCTGGTCGTGGTCTGGTTGCGCGCGGTGCAGGACATCGCGGCGTTCGAGACGCGACTGGCCGTGCAGGTTCCGGAGCTGACCATCACCGACCGAGCGGTGGCGCTGTGGGTGCTGAAACTGGGCGGCCACCTGCTCGATCCGCACGGACGTAACCTCAGGTCCGTACCGCTGGGATTCTGGTCGGACCCCGCGTCCGACGCGGCCGAAGGCGAACTGCTCGCCCGCCTCCGGAAGCGTCGTTGATCTTCAGTTTGTGGGTCTTTAGTTGAGGGTCCACTTCTGGTTGGCGCCGGTGGTGCAGGTCCAGATCTGCAGGCGGGCGCCGTCGGCGGAACTGTTGCCGGTCACGTCGAGGCACTTGCCGGAGTACGTGTTGACCAGGCGCTGCGAGCTGTCCAGCGTCCACTTCTGGGAGGTGCCGGTGTGGCAGTCCCAGAGGTGCGCGACGGTGCCGTCGGCGTTGCTCGGGCCGCTGATGTCGAGGCACTTGCCGAGCGAGCGCAGCGTGCCGTCGCCGGGGCGGCTCCACTGCTGGGCGGTGGTGCCGTTGCAGCCGTACAACTGGATGGCCGTTCCGTTGGCGCTGTTGGCGCCGGCGACGTCGACGCATTTGCCGCCGAGGCCGGTGATGGTCCCGCCAGGTGTCGGGCTTCCGGTTCCGGACCAGGTGAAGGTCGCGGTGGTACGGGCCGGCAGCGTGTAGACGAACGACTGCGAACCCCAGTTGACCCGCACCGACTGGCTGCCGGTGCCGCCGTTGTGGGCGATCAGGGCCTTGCTGCCGTCCGGGTTGCGCCAGGCGACGTTCTGCACCGCGGTGTTGTTGGAGGCGATCCGCACCGCGCCCGGCTTGACGAACTTGGTGAGGTGGCCGGTCGTGTAGTACTCGATGGTGTAGTCGACCTGGCCGGCCCGCGAGCCGCCCTCCTGCACGGTGATCAGGCCGGTGCAGGTGCCGCAGCCGCCGTTGTGCGGGCCCATGCTCTGGTTGAGAGCGAGGCTCCACTTGACGACACTGCTGCTCCAGTTCCGGGTGTAGTTGACGATGTCGGCCATGTCCTCGTTGTGCTGGTTCGAGATCCAGGTGCCGCCGGAGTGCTCGGTGCTGAACTGCTTCACCGCCGGGAACGCGTCGTGGACCTGCGAGCCGACGACCGGGTCACCGAAGTAGCCGTGCCAGGCGATGCCACCGAACAGCGGGTCGTTGCGCACGCCGGCGTCGGCGAGGATGGCCGCCCCGAAGTTGGCGTAGTCGCCGTAGTTCCAGTCGTGGATCAGCACCTTGGTGTTGATGCCGGCCGCGCGGAACGCTGGGTAGACGAAGTTCTTGGTGAACTCGACGAGCCCGGCCGGGTTCCAGCTCATGCCGGGGTAGTTCATCGCGGTCGGGTTCGAGGCCTGGCAGCAGTTCGGCTCGTTCTGCACCGAGATGTAGTTGATCGGCACGCCCGCGGCCTGGTAGCTCTGGATGTACTTGACCAGGTACTGGGCGTAGGTGGGGTAGTGCTCCCACTTGAGCCAGCCCATCTGGTCCATCCGGCCGTTGTCCTTCATCCAGCCGGGCGCGCTCCACGGCACCCCCTTCAGCCGCAGCGCCGGGTTGAGCTGCCGGGCCTGCTGGGTGAGCAGGCGGACGTTGGTGTCGTACCCATTGGTGTTGAAGTCGTTGAGGTCGCAGCAGGTGTCGTCGAGCGAGACGTTGCCGGGCCGCGAGAGGTCGGAGGCGCCGATCGGGTTGCGGACGAACGACAGGCCGATGCCGTCGGTCGGGCTGAACAGCTTCGACATCACCTGGTCGCGGGTCGCGGCGCTGATCGGGCCGCCGCGCAGCAGGTAGGCGGTGGTGTCGGTGATCGACGCGCCGGCGCCCTCGAAGACCTGGTAGGTGGTGCCCTCGTCGACGGTGATGGTCTGGTTGGCGCTGCCGCCGGCCGGGCCGAAGGCGATCGATGCCTGCTGTTGCAGGCCCCGGGTCACGGTCCGGCCGCCACTGTCCGATGTGGTGGTGAGGTAGACGCTGACGGTCTCTCCGGCGGCGTAGGCCGGTGCGCTCAGCGAGGCGGCGCCTATCACGGCCGCCGCGAGCAACGCGGTCTTTCTCATGAGGACTCCTGCTACACGGGGGACAGGTAACAGGAAGGAAACCTTTAATAATTTGTACGGGTCAATGCATCCGAGTTGCGGAATGACGTGTGCCGGTTCCGGAACCATGAAACACGTCAGGAACCGGTCCGGTGGACTCCCGAACCACCAGCTCGGTCGCCAGCTCCACGTGCAGCGCGTCGAGGCGGTGCCCGCCCAGCATCCGCAACAGCAGGTGCACCGCCATCCGCCCCATCTCCTCCAGCGGCTGGCGGACCGTGGTGAGCCGTGGCCGGCACGCCTGGCCCAGCTCGATGTCGTCGAATCCGGCCACCGACAGGTCCGCCGGCACCCGCAGCCCCCGCTCGGCGGCCGCGTGCAGCGCCCCGATCGCCATCTTGTCGTTGAACGCGACCAGCGCGGTCGGCCGGTCGGGCAGGTCGAGCAGCTCGGCGGCGGCCCGGTGGCCCAGCTCGACGGTGGGCTCGGCGACGAACCGGATCAGCTCCGGCGCCGGCAGCACCCCGGCGTCGGCCAGCGGCGCGAGATAGCCGGCGAACCGGTTCTCGCCGGCCAGCCAGTCGCGCGGCCCGCCGGCGATACCGATCCGGCGATGACCGAGTTCGATCAGATGGGCGGTGAGCTGCCGGGCGCCGGAGAAGTGCGCCGCGGACACCGCGGCCAGATTCCGGGGCGGCGGGGTACGCGGATCGAGCACCACGAACGGAAAGCCCCGGTCCCGCAGCCGGGCCAGCTCGGCCCCCGGCTCCGGGGGCAGGATCAGGATCGCCCCGGCCACGTCACGGCGGCCGGTCAGGGCGGTCAGCACGTGGTCGCGCTGGGCGGCCACCCCGGCGTTCAGGATCACCTGGAGCCCGTGCGGCTCCAGGGCCTCGGTGACCGCCGAGACGATCAGTCCGAAGTAGTCGGTGAGCAGGTAGGGGCAGCGCAGGTAGATCCCGGTGGCTCGTTCGCCACGTCGGCGCGGCGCTTTCTGGCCCAGCTCGCCCATCGCGGCGAGCACCCGCTCCCGGGTGTCCGGCGCGACGTTGGCCCGCCCGTTGAGCACCCGGGAGACGGTCGCGATGGACAGGCCGGTCCGGGCAGCCACGTCCCGCACGGTGGCCCTTGTTTCATCGCTCTGTTTCATCGATCGGACGATACGGGCTCTCGCTTGCGACCGTTACGCCAGCGGACCACCGAACCGTAGAGGAACATCGCGGCCAGCACGCCCGGCCCGCAGTGAACCGCCAGCACGCCGGCCAGGCTCGGGCCACCCCAGTCGTTCGCATAGGTGGACGCATCGGTCACGTCGATCACGAACGGTTCGGCCACCGCCCGCGCGACGAAGAACAGCGCAACGACGACGCTGAACACTCTGAGCAGCAGGTTCATGTCTTCGACGTTAGGAACCATGACTCCGGGCCGCATCGGGTGGATCCCCCATGCGGCCCGTAATCAGGTTCAGTTAGTGGCGTCGGCCAGGCTCGTGATCGAGACTGCGGCCTTGATGTAGGGGTTACGACCCAGGTCGCCGATGGTCTTCACGTTGAACGCCTTGGCCAGCGCCTCGGCATCGGCCTTGCTCACCCCGGCGAGCGCGTCGACGGGCGCGTTCGGCAGGGCGTGCAGGTCCAGGTCCTCGAACTTCTTGTCGAGGAGCTTGTCGAGATTCGCGGTGACGGTCATGCGGATATCCCCTTCGTCGCATCGTTGCGTCGTGTGGGGCCCGGCCCTGACCCGGCCGGGCCTTCTGACGTCACCTTCGGCCGTCCCGCCGCCGGCCTGAGCCGGTTTCCCGTTCCGGCATGTGCGCGCACGTCAGGACGCAGGTCCCCGGAATTACTCGGATGATCGGCGGAACGGTTTGCACGAAAAGCCATGCCGGCTGGCACGGACGGCATTTCGCCACGGCGTATCCAATAACTAAGGTAGTCGAATGCCGACCGACACCAGCACTTTTCAGATCATCGGTTGCATCGTGATCTCGGCCTTGGCCTCCTACGCCGGAGGCCGTTTCCATCAGTGGTACAAACTAGGCCTGGACCGTGACCGATCTTTCCGGGAAGGCTACCGACACGGCTATCAGACGCTGTTTCCACTCGTTTCCCGGACCAGCCCCGAGGATCTCTCCCCGGAAAGCGCCCGCGACTGATCCGAAATTGCGTGACGGCAGGGCCGGGGAGGATTCCTGCCCTGCCGTGTTCACACACACCGCAGGATCACGCGAAACAAGCCGTCGAGAATTCCCCCCTCTCCAGTGCCGAGCACCCGCCCCGCCCACGTCCGATCCTGGCGATCCGACCACTCAAGATCTCCGGGAGCCGACGGGGTCTTCGTGATGAAGAACCTGATTTCCGCCACGCCGGTCGTCGATCGGGCGGATATCGCCGGACGCCTGACCGACCGCCCGCCGATGACCGTTCAGTGGACCCCGGGAAGGGGCGCTGAATCCGAGAAACGCTCACGGCCGCCAGCGGATATCGCAGCCAGTGACCCCCTGGTCACCTCAATGGCTTAGTGCGGCCGGGCGGTACCTGTGGCCCCATTGCCGAACCCGTCTCATCCGTCCGGGCACCCGGCAGCGCCCGAAATCCCGACGCGCAATTGACGCAAGTCGGCTGACCGGGGTCGACAATCCCTCGAAATAGTTCGCACAAGGGTATTTCGGCACCTTGCACAACGGCGGGTCCATCTGGTAGCCGGGCACCACACGCCGAAAATAGACGATCCTGATGCAGGCCGACATTTCTGGCAAGTTATTCCTTGTGGAACAGATGGACACCAACCTGCCGACCCGCTGGCGGGCGGCCTACAAGGCGGCGCTCGCGCTGCTGGAGAGCGACCAGCCGTACAGCGACCCCTCCGACCCCGTGGCGCGTGCCCGGGTGCAGCGAGCCCGGACCGACACCCGCAGATGGATCCGCATGCAGAAGCTGCTCGCGGCGACCGGCGGGCTCTCCCCGGTGCAGCGCTTCTTCGTCGCCCAGATCCCGGACAACTGGCGCGAGATCGACCTCCAGCGTCAGCGACGGGTGCGTACCCGCCGCGAATGACCGCGGCCCGGTGACGCCGCCCGGGGCGTGCTCACCCCGGCGCCTCGACCGGTCCGCCCGGCCCCGGTGGCACGGCGTCCAGCACGTCGGCGGCCTGCGGGTGTTCAGCCCAGAGCGCCCGCAACTGGCCCTGCAGGAACAGGGTGATCCGGTGCCGGTAGTCGTGGTCGAAGGCGGCCAGGTTCTCGACCTGGCGCTGCAACGCCTCCCGCTGGATCGACAGTCCACCGACGGCGTCCTCGTAACGCTGCTGAGCCTGCACCCTCAACTGCTCGGCGTAGGCGCCTCCGGCGGACACGATGTGTTCGGCCTCGGCCCGCGCGTCGGACAGCAGCCGGTCCGCCTCGACCCGGATCCCGTCGGCGTACGAACGCGCCTCGGCGACGATCCGTTCGGCGTGCGCCCGCGCTTCGGCGACGTGGTCGTCGGCCGTGCGCTGGGCCAGGGCCAGGATCGCGATCGCCCGGTCCGGCGGGGCCGGCTGTGGGGGCGGCGGCGGCTGGTGGACCGGCATGCCGTCGACGTCGCGCTGGAGGGGCATCACCCCGGCGTCCGTGATCACGACCGGCACCCACCGCACAGGTGGCCGCCGTGGTGCGCCGGGCCGCAGCCGGCCGGGTCGGTGTGCAGAGACATCCGCGGGAACCTTTCTCGGATCAGGAGGCCGTGGACGGTGTCCTGACGGCCGCGACCGGGTGATTCCCTTTAAATCGTTCGGAAACGGTCAAAGGAAGCAAATCCCCAGCCTCCCGTTCGCATGAAAAAGGGCCGATTCTCACTCGTTCGGTCTCCACCGCACGGGCCGTTGCCGCGATTTGATCTCGCTCACCCGGCCGAACGGGATGATCCAATCAGCACGATCACCAGGAAAGGCGAAAGAGATCATCGGGACACCGCGGGATCACGACACCACGGGGCGACTGGTCCGATCGGGCACTCACCGGCGTGCCTTCTGACGGCAACGGTGCACCCACGGCTGACGTCCACCGTCGTCGAACGTCAGTTTCCAGTCCTGACGAGACGAATTTCCCGAAGCTGTCGCGGCGATCTCCGGGAAAGCGCCGACGGCGCATTCCGACGTCGAGAATCCGCTATCCGGAAAACGTTCCGCCAAGGACGGAAGGCATGAAAGAAGGTAATGCGGCATGACAGCACCCGGCAACTACCTCCTGTACTTCCTCCTCACGCTCGCCATCGTCATGTCCACCGGCTATGCGGTCGGCCGGATCCACCAATGGCACCGGCACGGGGTGGAGCGGGACAAGGCGTACCGCACCGGATACGACGAGGCCTCGCGGTCGATCATGCGGTTGATGGGTGATCCGAAACAGACCGGCCGACCGCTGAGCGCCGCGACCGCCCGGCTCGCCGCCGGCCCGTACCACCATCCCGAGGCGGACGGCCCACGGAATCCGCTCAATCAGCGCCGGGTCTATCCGGCCCACCGGAGCTGAGACCGGTCAGCGCAGGGCGATCAGCCGGTACCGCGCCTTCAGCCAGGGGATGAGCTGCTCGTAGGCGGTGATCGTGTCCGGCTGCTGGTAGTCGTGGGACAGCACGATCGCGCCCTTGCTCACCTGCTGCCGTACCGTATCGACGATCTTTGCGACGTGCTGCTCGCCGGTCTCCCCGGCCGGGTGGTCCCAGTCCCGCGGGTCGACCTGCCAGTAGATCGAGGTCATGCCGAGCTCGGCCGCCACCGAGACGAACGGCTTGGTGAAGTTGCCGCCGGGCGCCCGCATGTACTTGATCTCCGCCCCCGGAACCGCCTGCCGGATCGCGTCGTTGGTGCGCTCCAGGTCGGCCCGGATCACCTCGGGACGCTCCTTGCCGAGCGTCAGGCTGTGCCGCCAGGTGTGGTTGCACAGCGTGTGGCCCTCGTCGACGATCCGCCGGACCAGGTCCGGGTGCGCCGCCACGTTCTCCCCGACCACACAGAACGTGGCCTTGACGTGCTGTTCGGCGAGCAGGTCGAGCAGCCGGGGCGTCTGCACCGGGTCCGGGCCGTCGTCGAAGGTCAGCGCGACCCCGGCCTTCCCGGTCTTCCGCAGGCTCTCCGCCGGACCGTCGCCGCGGCGGCCGGGACGCACGGACGGCGCCGGCGTGGCCGGTGTGGGCCGCACCGACTCGGACGGCGTGACGTCGGGCGTCTCCGTCGGCCCCGCGGACGGCTCCTCGGAGGGTTCCTCGGACGGCTCTGCGGAGGGCTCGGTGGGTTCCTCGGACGGCTCGGCCGACGGTGACGGCTCGATCGACGGCGACTCGCTGGCCGGAACCCGGGCTCCCGACGAGATCTCCCCAGCCGTGGCCGTGCCACAACCGGCCAGGCCGGCCACGAACAGGCCGACCAGAAACACCTTGGGGGTACGCATCCGGAAACTCCGTCCGAGGGGTGTGAACGAGGACGGGAGAAATATCGCGGAGTTCCGGTCGCCGATGATCGCTCTCGATCGAGCGTGGCACTGACCCGGGAGAACCGGGTGGGTGCGGCCGCCGCCTACGATCGCCGCCATGCCGATCAGCCACGGGCGACTACGCCTCGCCATGCTCGGGGCCGCGTTCGTCTTCCTGGCCACGGCGCTGACGATCCGAGCGGTGGCGCCCCTCGGCAGCTGGCCGGAGCAGTCCTCCGGCACCGCCCTCTACGCCTCGATGACCTGGGCCGGCGTGCGTTTCCTGGGCCCCCGCCTGAGCCCGCTCGCGGCCGGTGGGATCGCGCTGGCCTGGTGCTGGGGCGCCGAGCTGTGCCAGCTCACCGGGATCCCCGCGGCGCTGTCCGCGGACAGCCTGGTTGCGCGCCTCGTGCTCGGCGCCTCCTTCGACCCGATCGACCTGATCTGGTACCCGCTCGGCATCGTCCCGCTGGTGATCTGGCACCACCGGCGCACCGCCCGCCGCTGAGACGACCGCGCCGCCCGCCACCGGGACAACGGTGCCCGGGCGCCCCTGAGGAGCACCCGGGCACCGCCACGGGGTGAGGAACGTCAGGCGACCGGGTCGAGCCGGCGGCTGGGCTGCTCGGCCGGCCGGGCCGCGGGCTTGCGGTCACGCAGCAGGATGCCGATCACCGGAGCGGCCAGCACGGTGGCGATCGCCAGCACCCAGAGCGCGGTGTGGAAGCCGTCCGAGTAGGCGCCCGCCGCGAAGTCGACGAACGCCGCCCGGGACGGCTCGGCCACCTGCCCGGCCACCGCCGCGAGGTCACCGGAGACGATCTGACCGGCCGCCTCGGACGCCGGCGGCGCGCCCGCCGGCTGGTAGGCGCCGATGCCCTCGGCCAGCCGGGACGTGGTGAGCCCGGCGAGCACCGAACCCATCGTGGCGATCGCGACGACCTCGCCGGACAGCCGCATGGTGTTGAACATGCCGGCCGCCATCCCGGCCCGCTCCGGCTCGACGCTGCCGACCGCGGTGGCGTCCAGGATCGCCAGCGAGATGCCCATGCCGGCGCCGATGGTGAGCAGCGGGCCGGCGATGGCCAGCACGCCCACCCCGCGGTCGATCACGGTGAGCCAGGCCGCGCCGCCGCCGACCAGCAGCAGCGTCACCACCAGCAGCACCCGGGCCGAGACCCAGCGGGACAGGTATCCGGCGACCGACGGCATCACCAGGGTCGGCGCGGTCAGCAGGAGCAGGGTGATGCCGGCCCGCTGGGCGCTCACCCCGTCCACCGAGATCAGGTAGGACGGGAGCAGCACGAGCAGGGTCACGAAGCCGAAGGCCAGGGCGACCGGGACCAGGCAGGCCGCCACGTACTTGGACTGACGGAACAGCGACAGGTCGAACATCGGGGCCGGCTGACGGCGCTCGGCCACCACGAACGCCACCATGAGCAGCGCGCACACTCCGAAGAGGACCAGCGTGACCGGGTCGGTCCAGCCGATCTGCGGGGCCTGCACGACGGCGAGCACGAAGGCGAGCAGGCTGCCGGAGAAGGTGATCGTGCCGAGCCAGTCGACCCGGGACGCGACCGCCGACCGGGACTCCGGCAGCAGTCGGCTGACCAGCAGGACCAGCACCGAGACACCGGCGTGGACGGCGAACACGGCCCGCCAGCCGCCGACCGAGACCAGCAGGCCGGACAGGAACGGCCCGAAGGCCAGACCGAACCCGAACGACGTGCCGAGCGCGCCGAACGCCTTGCCCAGGGCCGGGCCCTGGAAGGTCTGCGCCAGGATCGCGCTGCCGCTGGTCAGGACGGCCGCGGCGCCGACGCCGGCGAGAGCGCGGGCGATGTCGATCACGATGATCTGGCCGGCCGCCGCGCTGACCGCCGAGGCAGTGGCGAACAACACTGAGCCGATCACGAACATCCGGCGGCGGCCGAGCCGGTCGGCGAGCGACCCGGCGGCCAGCATCAGGCTCGCGAACAGCAGGTTGTAGGCGTTGACCACCCACTGGAGGGCGGCCAGCGAGGGCTCCAGATCGGCGTTAATGCCGGGCAGCGCCATCGACGACCCGGTGAGGGAGAGCGGCAGCAGACCACCTGCCACGCAGACCGTGATCAGGGTGAGGGTGGGGCGCGATGCGGACGCGCCGGATCCCTTGTCAGACATGGGATGCGAGCTCCTTGCTCTGCGGGAATGCGCTGTCCGGCCCGCCCGACCGGCGGCTCAGAACATGGACGCATATTCGAACTCTGATACTCAGTCGAATCCTGACGCTTCCGGAGCGGGCTGTCAAATGTCCGGCATGCCGTGCAGGTACCCGCCGCGGGCGGCTCTGAATTAGGATGCGCATCAGAGTCCTGATGCTCATGCGAGAGCAGGGATCCGACAGAGATCACAGAGGGGTGGGAACGATGCCGGAGAACCATCCGGTCCTGGTGGTGGGGGCCGGCCCGGTCGGCCTCACGGCTGCCGCGATCCTTCTCGGGCGCGGTGTCGACGTCCGGGTGATCGACCGCGCCACCGCCCCCAGCGAGTTCAGCAAGGCACTGCTGGTGTGGCCGCGCACGCTCGAGGTGCTGCGCCGGCTGGGCGGCGGGCGGCACATCGCCGAGCACGGGCAGGACGTCGCCGACTTCCGCTACTGGTCGGACGGGCGCCCGGTCTGCCGGATCCCGTTCGGCGCCGCCACCCGCCCGAAGATCATCATTCAGCCGGACGTGGAGGCGATGCTGCACGCCGCCCTCGCCGACCGCGGCGGCAAGCCGGAGTGGCAGACCACGCTCACCGGGCTGAGTCAGGACGACGACGGGGTGACGGCCACCCTGCGCGAGCCGGACGGCGGCACGCGCACCCACCGGTTCAGCCACGTGATCGGGGCCGACGGCGCCGGCAGCACGGTCCGCGGCCTGCTCGGGCTGGAGTTCGAGGGCGCCACCTATCCGCAGACCTTCGTGCTCGGCGACACCTCGGTCGAGGGCGCCGCCGAGCCCGGCTCGGTGCACTACTACCTCTCCCCACGCGGCGTCCTGGTCCTGGTGCCGCTGCCTAACGGGCGGCACCGGGTGTTCACCGCCGCGCCCGGCGACCTCACCTCCGACGACGTCAGCCTGGAGCTGCTCCAGGAGCTGGTCGACGACCGCGGGCCGGGTGGCCTGCGGCTGCACGACCTGTCCTGGAGCGCCGCCTTCCGGATCCACGCGCGGCACGTGGAACGGCCCCGGGACGGGCGGGTCTTCCTGACCGGCGACGCCGCGCACATCCACAGCCCGGCCGGCGGGCAGGGGCTGAACACCGGGGTCACCGACGCGCACAACCTGGCCTGGAAACTGGCCGCGGTGTGGCACGGCGAGCTGCCGGCGGAGGTCCTCGACTCGTATGAGCCGGAGCGCTCCGCGGTGGCCCGGTCGGTGGTCCGGCAGGCCGAGGCACAGACCCGGGCCTGGCTGCTCAAGAAGCCGTGGCAGGTGGCGGCCCGTGACCTGACGGCGAGCCTGGCCGCCCGGACCGGGGTCTTCGGCAGGCACTACGTGCCCTGGCTGACCGGCACCCGCCACGAGTACCCGTCCGGCCGCACGATCGCCCCGCAGGCACGCGGTGTGCGCCGGCCGGTCCGGCACGGGGCGCTGATCCCGAACGTCGCGGTCTCCACCGACGGCGAGATCTGGCGGCCGATCCGCGACGTGCTGCCGGACGATCGTTACACCCTGCTGGTGACCGTCGCCGACGGAGTGGACCCGCGCCCCGGGCCGGCCTACTTCGGGCTGCTCCGGGCGTACCCCCGATTGATCTCCGGATGGGCCCGCGCCGGGACGCTGCTGCAACCCGCCGGAGACCAGCCGGGCGGAACGGCCGGAGGCCGGGTCGCGGTGACCCTGATCCGCCCGGACCACTACGTCGCCGTGCACGAGACCGACCCCGCACTGCCCGCCATCACCCGCCACCTGGCCGCACTGACCCGGCCCGGAAAGGAAGCACAGTGATCGACACCACCACGCTCGGCACGGACGGACCCGCGGTGGGCCGCGTCGGCCTCGGGTGCATGGGCATGTCCTGGGTCTACGACGAGCAGGGCCGGGACGAGACGACCTCGATCAAGGTCATCCACGAGGCGCTCGACTCCGGCGCGACGCTGATCGACACCGCCGACATGTACGGGCCGTTCGACAACGAGTACCTGGTCGGCCGGGCGCTGGCCGGGCGGCGTGACGACGCGGTGCTGGCCACCAAGGGCGGCCTGATCGTCGACGGCGCCCGCAATCTGCACCGCAACGGCCGTCCCGAGCACCTGCGCGCCGCTCTGGACGCCAGCCTGCTGCGGCTGCGCACCGACCGCGTCGACCTCTACCAGCTGCACCGGGTCGACCCGGCGGTGCCGCTGGCCGAGACCTGGGGCGCGATGGCCGAGATGGTCGCGGCCGGCAAGGCGCGGGCGATCGGGCTCTCCGAGGCGGACCCGGCGCAGATCCGTGCGGCGCACGCCATCCACCCGGTCACCAGCGTCCAGTCCGAGTTGTCGCTGTGGACGCCCGACGTGCTGGCCGGGGTGCTGCCGCTGACCGAGGAGCTGGGCATCGCGCTGATCCCGTTCTCGCCGCTCGGCCGTGGCTTCCTGGCCGGCCGGTTCACCTCGCCGGACGATCTGCCGGCCGGTGACTGGCGGCACGGCAACCCGCGGTTCCAGTCCGACACGATGGCGCAGAACCGGAGGATCGCCGAGGTGGTACGCGAGCAGGCCGCCCTGCTCGGTGTGACGCCGGCGCAGCTCGCTCTGGCCTGGGTGCTCGCGCAGGGCCGGTTCGTGGTGCCGATCCCCGGCACGAAGAACCCGGTCTACCTGCGTGACAACCTGGCCGCCGCGTCGGTCGAGATCCCGGCCGAGGTGCTGGCCGTCCTCGACGGGCTGCCCGCCGCCGCCGGCCACCGCTACTGAGGAGGGGCCGGATGGACGCGCTGATCCTCATCGACCTCCAGACCTGGATCACCCGGATGCCGCTGTCGCCACGGCCCGGGGCCGAGGTCGTCGAGCGGTGCGCCACGCTCGCCGCGGACTGCCGGGCAGCCGGCGTCCCGGTCTGGCACGTGCGCTACCTCGACGGCGCCGGACCCGGCGCGGACCCGGCGGCCCCGCGCAACCGGATCGTGCCCGGCCTGGCGGTACGCCCGGACGAGCCGGTGATCACCAAGTACGGGCTCGGCGCGTTCGGCGGCACCCCGCTGGCCGGAGAGCTGCGCGCCGCCGGGGTGACCGGTGTGGTGCTCGCCGGCATCGCCCTCTCGCACGGTGTCGGTGTCACGGCCCGGGAGGCGGCCGCCCTCGGCTTCCGGGTCACAGTGCTCGAAGACGCCACCACCAGCCTGTCCGCGGAGGGACATCGGCAGGCCGTCCAGGTGCTGAACGGCCTGGTCACCGTCGTTCCATCGGCCTCCTGGGGAGTATCGGAGGTAGAACACATATCAGGACACTGATAGAGTGGCCGCATTCTTCGACCATCCTCGCCAGGGAGGCCAAGCGTGCCGACGACGACGCGACTGCCGATCGACCAGCGACTCGGCAACCTGGTCAAGCGGGCCGAGCAGGTGGTCATCGCGGGCAAGACCGCCGTCCTGCGCGATCTCGACCTGACCGTCCCGCAGTACAGCGCGTTGCTGGTGCTCGGCGAGCATCCCGGGATCTCCGGGGCCAATCTGGCCCGTCGCTGCATGGTCACCCCGCAGACGATGGCGACGATGCTGGCCAACCTGGAGACGCGCGGGCTCGTCGAGCGGCGCCGCTCGGAGGACCACGGTCAGGTCCTGGTCTCCCGGCTCACCCGGGCCGGCCAGACCTTGCTTCGCAAGGCCGACGAGCGGGCCGTCGAGCTCGAGCTGCGCATGGCCGAGGCCTTCACCGTCACCGAGCAAAAGCAATTCCAGGAGTACGTGGAACGACTCATCACCGCGGTCGAGTCCGCCGGGCGGTAACCCGGGCGGCGACGGCCGCCCACTTCACGGGGGATCCGCACCATGACCACGCATCGGCTCCGGCTGCACGCCGCGACATTGGAACTGCCCGTCACCACCGACGCCCTGTCCACCGCGATCGCCGAGGACCGGTTGCGCGGCCGGCATCCCGACGTCGACCCGGCGACCACCCTGCCGGTGACCGCCGGCAGCCCGGTCGACCTGGCCGCCGCCGCGGCCCGGACCGTCCTGGAGCGCACCGGCCATCCAGGCGCCGAGGTCGAGGACCTGTACTACGCCTGGACCTACTTCCAGGGCGCCCACTTCTGGTCGCCGGCCCACGCGCTCGCCGACCGGACCGGGCTCACCTCGGCCAATCCGATCGGCCTCCAGCAGATGTGCAACGGCGCCGGGGCCGCGGTGCACCTCGCCGACCGGGCGGCCCGGGCCGGCGCCCCGTTCACCGCGATGATCTGCACGGGTGACGCGTTCCGGGGGCCGGGCTTCGACCGCTGGTCAGGTGACTACGGTGTGCTCTACGGCGACGCCGGGACCGCGGTGCTCGCCGTCTCCTCGGCGCATCCGGCCCCGGTCGCCGGTCCGTCGAGCACCCTGTTGAGCCTGCACACCGGCGCCCTGCCACATCTGGAGAGCATGCACCGGCCGGTCGGCACGCCGGTCGACGCCGCCCCGGCCGGCGCGTGGCCGATCGACGTGCAGGCGACCAAGCGGCGCTATCTCCAGGAGCACGGCGGTGATTCGCTGGCCGAGGCGATGCGCGGCATGGTCGGCAAACTGCTCGCCAAGGTCTTCGCCGACCTCGCCGAGCAGGGCCGGGCCGCGGACGGCGTGATTTATCTGCCCCGGCTCATGAATGCGACGCTGGATTCGCTCTACGCCCCGGCGGTGGCCGCGCTCACCGATCTTCCACAGCGGCGTCTCGGCGATCTGACCGGACATCTCGGCGCGGGCGATCTGATCGCTAATCTGGCGGACGCCCAGGCGACCGCCGAAAAGCCACGGACCGACATTTTCATCAGCGCCGGCGCCGGATTCACGATCAGCATCGCGGCGCTCTCCTCCTGATCTCCCATTTCTGGGCGGTAAATAGTCGGTGACTGTTTACCGCCCGCCATTCTCGAATCGATTCGACAATACCGCCGAACCAAACGGCGCCGCCGGGCGGAACCGGTCTCGGCCGATTCCACCCGGCGGCGCCGGACGTTGCGTGAATGGTCAGGCGGTGACCAGTCGCCGGTCGAGCACGATGTCGACGGCGGCCGCCGCGCGCCTGGTCTCCTTGCTCTCCACCACCGAGGATTCGAAGGCGGTGTACTCGATCGCGACCGACGCGCAGCGCCGGCCCGCCTGCGAGACGTCGACCCGCACGGTCATCGACAGCCGCTCGGGCCGGGCCACGTCAGCCTGCTCGACGTGCAGGTCGAGGGTCGCCCCGATCGGGAACAGGAAGTTCTCGAAGGTGACGTTCATCGAGTTCAGCACGTAGTAGTAGTGGTTCTGCGGCCAGGCGCTGGCGTAGAACCGCTCGGTCACGGCCAGGAACATCTGCCGCGCCGCCTCGACCGACACCATGCCCTGAGTGTGCTGGCCGGTCTGGTGGTCGAGCAGCAGCTCGTTGTCGTTGTGCACCCGCAGCGTCGCCGCGAAGTGCCCCTCGGCGACCCGGTGCAGGCCCGCCACCAGGATGTTCGTCTCCCTGTGCTTGTGCGCCTCGCCCCGGCGAACCAGCGGCTCGTCACGTGCCTCGATGGTGATCCGGTCCTCCAGGCCGCGCCGGGCCAGCGCCTCGGCCAGGTGGTCCCACTCGTAGCGGCCGACACCATCCCCGGCCACCAGCACCAGGTGTTCGTCCAGCGAGTCCAGGGCGCCGCTGCCGAGCGAGCGGGTGAAGCCGCTCAGCGTGCTGACGCGCTCGTGCTGCTCGAGGCCACGGAACCGGTCGCCGACGATACAGATTTTTCGCACAATGACTCCTAGTTGAAATAAACAGGCTCGTCTTCGCGCAGCCGGAATCGACTCGGCGCGCGCGGAAGCATGACAGGAAACCGGTCGGCCACCTGGCCGCCGGCTGACTAGGACTGCTTGTCCACTAGGACGAAACGACTCGCATGAGATATCCCCCGATTTCCGCCGGGCCGTCCCCCAAGATGTCGGCCACAGTCGCGTTCGGACCGAACGTATCGGCTCTTCTCTTTGAGTGTCAACAGACTTGAGCGGTCGCGGAGGTGACACATCCTACAATGGCATGTGCGCCCGGTCACAATCGCTTTCCGGACATCGGGATTGACCCTCACCGACGCCACTGGATACTTTCGATCGGACAATGCAGAAATAGATCCGGGTATTTGCAGCCGGAAGCAAATTGATCAATTCGGGGGAACGCCATGCGCACCGTTATCACCGGCCGCCGCGCCGGGCCCGCACCGTCCGGCATCCTGGGCACCGGCTCCTACCTGCCGGAACGCGAGGTCGGCAACGACGACGTCGGCCGCCCGGCCGGGGTCGACCACGAGTGGATCCTCGGCAAGACCGGCATCCGGACCCGCCGGTGGGCGGCCCCCACCGAGGCCACCTCCGACCTGGCCGCGATCGCCGGGCGGCGGGCGCTGGAGCAGGCCGGGCTGACCGCCGCCGACATCGACCTGATCGTGGTCGCCACCTCCACGCCGGACCACCCGCAACCACCGACCGCCACCCTGGTGCAGGCGAAACTCGGGGCCACCGAGGCCACCGCCTTCGACCTCAACGCGGTGTGCAGCGGCTTCGTCTTCGCGCTGGGCACCGCGGAGCGCTTCCTGGCCGGGCGGGAGGGTTCCCGGGCTCTGGTGATCGGGGCCGACGTCTACTCCCGCATCCTCAACCCGGCCGATCGGCGCACCACGATCCTGTTCGGTGACGGCGCCGGCGCGGTGATCGTGGGCGCGGTGCCGCACGGCTCCGGGGTGCTCGCTCACCGGCTGATCAGCAACGGTGACCACGCGGACCTGATCAGCGTGCCCGGCGGCGGCAGCCGCGCCCCGCTGACCGTCGACGCGATCAACGCCGGCGACCAGTTCTTCACCATGAAGGGCCGGGCCGTCCGCGATTTCGTCGCCAGCCACGTCCCCGGGCTGGTCCGGCGGTTTCTGGCCGACAGCGGGGTGGATCCGGCGCAGGTCAGGCACGTGGTGCCGCATCAGGCGAACGGCCGCATGCTCGACGATCTGGCCGCCGACCTCGGTCTCCCGCACGCGTCGGTGCACCGCACCGTGGACCGTTACGGCAACACCGGCGCCGCCTCGGTGCCGGTCACCCTGGACGCCGCGGTCCGGGCCGGCCATGTCGAGCGCGGCGAGCTGGTGCTGCTCGTGGCGTTCGGCGGCGGCATGGCGGTCGGCATGAGCCTGGTCCGGTGGTGACCGCCGTGCCGATCGCCTTCTTCGACGTCGACGAGACCCTGGTCGACACCAAGAGCATGTTCGACTTTCTGCGGTTCCACCTGGCCGCGCAGGGCGACGACGGCACCCGGTACGCCGAGCAGGCCGGTGGGTTGCGGCGGGCGGCGGCGTCCGGGGTACCGCGCAGCGAGATCAACCGGGCCTATTACCGGCTCTTCGCCGGGGAGAGCTGGAGCGGGCTGCTGGCCGAGGGCGCGCGCTGGTATGCCGAGTTGCTCACCCGCCCCGAGCCGTTCCTCGCCGAGGGCCTCGCGGCACTTCGGTTGCATCAGGCCGCCGGGCACCTGATCGTGCTGGTCTCCGGGTCGTTCCGGCCCTGCCTCGATCCGGTGGCCGCGCACCTGGGCGCGGACGTGGTGCTCTGCACCGAGCCGTTGACCGACGGCTCGGGCCGGCTGACCGGTGAGGTCGCCGCCCCCATGATCGGCGACAACAAGCGGGACGCGGTCCTCGGCCTGATCGCCGAGCGGCGAGCGGACCCGGCACGCTGCTTCGGGTACGGCGACCACTCCAGCGACCTGGCGTTCCTCGCCGAGGTCGGCCACCCCACGGTGATCGGGCGCGATCCCGACCTGACCGCGGTGGCCGAGCGCGAGGGCTGGCCGATCCTCACCGCCACGACCTGCGCCGCTTGAACCGCGTGGTGACTTACGGCTCGAATCGGACCACACATCACCACGCCCCGGGGATGGTGGGTGTGCGGGGACCGGATGGCCCCCGCACACCGGGTCGGTCAGCTGCCGGAGATGGTGAACTGTGAGCCCGGCTGGATGACGATGTTGCCGTCGGCCGAGTTGGTGATCTGGACGTTGGACAGGACCGCGTTACCGCGTGCCCCGCTCATCGCCAGGATTCCGGCGCCGTTGTTCGACCTGTCGATGCGTACGTTCGTGATGGCGACGTTGGGCATGTTGCCGCCACCGTTCTTGAACTGGATGCCGTCGTAGGTCGAGTCGATGATGTCGGTGTCCCGGATCGTGACGCCGGTGATGTCCTTCGTGGACGGGAACAGGGTGATCGCGCCGAACTCCTGGTCCTCGTTCCAGAACGCCCCGCCGGTCCGGTACAGCCCGTTGTTGGCCAGCAGCGTCGTGCCGGAGAACGGCAGCGGGCTGTGATCGGTGGCGAGCATGATGCCCGGGTAGTTCGCGGTGTCGTACACCAGGTTGTTCTGTGCGCTGTTGTTGTAACCCCCGTAGATCGCGATGCCGTTGGCGCGCCACGGCAGCTGGACGGTGTTGTTCAGGAAGTGGTCGTCGTGGTTGATGTCCACGTTCTGGTCCTTGACGTACGGGTTGGCCCAGATCGCCAGCGCGTCGTCACCCGTGGTCCGGAACGAGGAGTTGAAGACCCGCGAGTTCCGGGTGCCGTTGGAGAAGTTGATGCCGTCGGCGAAGGTGTTGCGGATCCGCATGCCGGTGAACTCGAGACCGTCACCCGGGTTCCAGTAGGCGGGCGTGTCCGAGTAGTCGCGGCCGACCCAGGCGCCCACGTTGACGTGCTCGATCCACACGTTGCTGATCTTGGTGTTCTTGCCGAACCGGCCGTTGAGGCCGTGGCCGCGGTTGGCCCGGTTCTGCGTGTTGCCGAAGATCGCCAGGTCGGAGATCTGGGTGTTGTCGTCGATGTCGAAGCCGACGTTGCCCTCGTGCGGGTGGTTGATGTTGCCGGTCACCTGGTGCGGCTGGGTGTTCGAGTAGAGCTGGGTGTGCCACATCCCGGCGCCGCGGATCACGACGTTGCGGATGCCCTTCTGATTCCATTGGCCACGGGTCGGGTCCGGGGACAGGATCTTCTGCTCCTGGCGCCACTGGCCGGCCGGGATCCAGACGCAGGGGATCACGCCGTTCTCGTCGTCGGTCACGGCCCGCTGGATGGCGGACGTGTCGTCGAGCCCGTCGTTGGCGACCGCGCCGTAGTTGGTGATCGAGACGCAGCCGGACGGCTGGCTCAGCGCCGGGGCCACCTGCTCCAGGTCGATCATGTCGATGACGTAGAAGCTCGCCGTGTCACCCGAGTCGCGTTGCAGCTTGAACCGGGTGCCCACCGGGTACGACTGGCCCAGCAGCGCGTTCGACTCGTCGAACAGTCGGCGGGCGTCGGCGCTCGGGCTGTTGGACAGCGACTCGGTGTCGTCCGTGGTGCCGTACAGCCAGCTGTTGCGTGAGCTGAGCGTCAGCTTCCGGTTGAACACGTCGTTGATGTAGAGGCTGATCGTCCAGTCCTGGCCGCCGCCGCTCGACGCGTCCGGCACCGAGTTGCGGACCACGATCGAGTTGGCCTGGTTGGTCGAGGTGAACTCGACGAACTGGCCGGCGCTGCTCAGGCGTACCGACTGGCGGCCACTGGACTCGGTGGCGAAGTTGGTGTGCCCGAACGTGCGCAGCGGGTCGGCCTGGAGCAGGGTGCCCTGGTAGCGGGCGGCCTCCGCCTCGTAGGAGGTGTACGGCACGGCGGCGCCCCGTCCGACCACGATGGAGCGGGACAGCGTGTTGTTGTTCTCGTTCGTCTCGGTGACCACACCCGCCGAGTCGGCCGTCGCGACCGCGGTGGCGCCGCCGCTGGTGGCCGTCCACGTGCCGCCGATCGTCACCGTGACGGTGGCGCCGGCCGCGATCGCCGGAGTGGCCCCGGTGAGGGTGGACGAGCCGACCGTCACCCGGGTGGTGCTGGCGCCCGCGGCGTCGATCCCACGGTTCTGCACGGCGACGGTGAAGCTGACCGCCGCGCCGACCGCCGGGTTGGCCGGGTTCATGTTGATCGCGGTGACCTGGAGGTCCGGACCGGGCGCTTGTCCGACCACCAGCTGCGAAGCCGCCGTGAAGGTGTTGTTGTCGTTGTTCGTCTCGGCCACGGTGTTCGCCGGGTCGACGGTCGCCGACACGGTGTAACTGCCCTGCGGCCGGGTTCCGGCGCTGCCGCTGACCGTCGCCGTGGCACCGGCGGCGAGCGCGGGCACGTCAGCGCTGGCCACGACCGTACCGCCGAGCTTGAAGTCGATCTTGGTGGCTGCCGCGGCGACCGTGCCCGCGTTACGGACGGTGGCGGTCAGGGTGATCGCGGAGGTCTCGTTCGGGTTCGCCGGGCTCCAGGTGGCCGAGGTGACGACCAGATCCGGCGCCGGCGCCCAGGCGCCGATCACCTGCAGCTCGGCGACCTGGCCGCCGGGCGCGCCGGTGTTGCTGAAGAACTGGAGGCGTACGTCCGAGGCCCGGCCGGTGACCGGGATGGTGACCGTGTTCTGGTTGCCCGACGGGTTGAACCCGTAGTCGGCACGGGCCTTCAGCTCGGTGAACGTGGTCGCGGTGCCGGCTCGGCCCTGCACCTGGATGCTCTGCGTGCGCGCGCCCCAGGCGGTGTCCGGGTTGAGTTTGACGACCAGGCCGGTGACGTCGGCGTCGGCGCCGAGCTTCACGGTCAGCGTGGACGGGAACCCGGCCGACTCCCAGTAGGTGCCGGTGTTGCCGTCGTTGGCGTTGGTCGCCACGAAGTTGAAGACCGCCGAGGACGCCTCGATCGCCTTGCCTCCGGCCAGGTTGCCGCCGGCCGGCGGATCCGGGTCGGGGTCGACCGGACCGGCCACACCGTAGATCTCCAGCTCGGCGAGCTGACCGGCCGGCCAGCCGGTGTTCGCGGTGATGTGCACACGTACGTACCGGATGGTCGTCGCAGTGAAGTTGATCGTGACGGTGTTGCCGGTGGACGGGTTGAACACCCGGCCCGCGGACGCCGACAGCGTGCTGAACGAGGAGCCGTCGGTGCTGCCCTGCACGCTCAGGGTCTGCGTGCGGGTGGCCCACGCAGACGCCGGCGGCAGTTTCAGCACCACCTGGTCGACCGCGGCGCTGCTGCCGAGATCGACCTGGATCCACTGTGGGAAGACGTTGTTGGGGCTCTCCCAGTAGGAGTTCGGGTTGCCGTCGTTGACGGCCGAGGCGGGCTGTGCTCCGAGCGAGCCGCTGGCGCTGGCCGCCTTGCCGAGCGCGAGGTTGGGCCCGCCCGCCGCGTGCGCGGCCACCGGGGTGAGACCGAGGACGGCCAGTGCGGCCGCGAGGGCCGCGCTGACCAGCCGTCGGCTGAGGTTTATCGGCTTCATGAGGTCCGTCCTGTCGGACCGGCGCAGGGGCCACCCAGGAGAGGGGCGCCGCCACGCCGAGGGGGGAAGGGACTCAGCAGTGCAAAAATTTCGTCTCTCTGCCGACTTTTTGCATGCCAAGGCATTCAATGTTTCAGATGTGTCATCTGTTCGTCAACGTTGTGCGTCCAGAACGTGCAGAACGATGGTGGTGGCTGATGCCCGGCCATACAGTCGGCCGCAGTGGCGGGAGGTGCCTTATGTCGGTGGGCGACTACTTCGAGGTGCTGGCCTGGGGCACCGCACTGGTGTTCACCGGGTTCGCCGTCTGCTGGCTGGCGCGCGACCAGACCGACCGCCGGGCAGCCGCGGCCCGGGTCGCGGCGGTGGAGATCGACCCGTACCACGCGATGGCCAGAATCGGTCGGCCGGCCGACATGGAGCGGGCCGCCGCGGCGGCGCTGCTACTCGACGGCCGGGTGCGGATCGACGCGGCGGGACTGCTGTCGCCACCGGCGGACGGCGGACCGGACGTGCCGCCGGATCATCCGGTCGAGGTCGCCTTGCTGGACACCCTGAGCCGGCGGGCGGCGCCGGCCGCACTCAACCAGCTGACGGTGCCGCACGCCGGATTCCTGGCCGGCCAGGATGTCCGGGTCGGCGTGCCGAAGTGGTTACGGAGCCGGTGGGCGCACCACAACCCGGCCGACCACCTGCAGATGGCGGCGGCGACGGTCGCCCTGCTGCTGCCGTTCCCCTGGGCGGCGCCGATGCTGCGGGGCACACACCCGGACGGGACCTTCGTAGACGTCTTCGACTTCGTGTTCCTGTCCCTGTTCCTGGGCGTGCTCCTGCTGAGCATCGTGGTGATGACCTGGCCCGAAAGGCGCGATCACTTCCGGCCACACCTCGCCCGGACCCCGGCCCCACAGGCACTGGACTCCCTGACCGAGGAACAGACCCGAAATCTCCGGGCCAGCGCGCTCTGACGGTGTCAAACGTCACTCGGGTTCGGTGCGCTCCAGGTCCGGATCCTCCCGGTAGTCGCTGGTCACCGTCACCGCCTCGGTCTCCGGCCGGTACCCGGGATCGAGCCGCACCAGGTCCCACTCGTTGATCCAGGCACGCACGTACTGCCGCATCCGGTTGGCGCCGAGGCGTTCCAGCCCGGTCACGTCGGGTGGGTGCCAGCCGAACGCCTGTCCGTGCAGGTCACGCAGCCGTGCGTACACCTGCTTGAGTTCGGTGTCGTCCGGCGGGGTGAGCAGGTGCATCTCCCGGTCGATGATCCGCATGCCGAGCTCGGCCGAAACAGCGAGTTCGGCGGCGTCCGGCGTGCCCTTCGTGCGCAGCCGCTCCGGCACGACGTGACGATCGTTGCGACCGGTGATGACGGCCGCCTCGAAGTCGTCGGTCATCGCGAGCACCGCAGCCGTCGGCGTGCCCCGCCCCTGCTCGCCACGCATCCAGCGAGCCAGTTCCGCGTACGACTTGGCGCGCTGGAGCAGGGAGTACCGTCCGATGAGTTCGACCTCGTCGAAGAGGACGAGCCAGCCGGGCGCTCCCGCCGCGGCGAGCAGGCGCGCCGCGAACCGCAACCGTTGCCGGGCGAGTTCGGCTGCCGCGACCGGCGAGAAGACCGGTCGTTGCTCGCCGATCTCCCGCATCCGTTTACGCAACTCCGGGATCGCGATCGTGTCTCCCGACCAGAACCGCAGGATGGTCTCGGCGAACGCGGGGTCGCGTTCCCGCAAGTGAGCGTAGAGCGTCAGGGTGGCGGGGAATCGTTCGTTCAGTTCCGAGCCGCTCGACGACGCCCAGCGCAGCAACTCGGCATAGGAGCGGCCGTCCAGGTCGAGCCCGGCCGCCGCCTCGATGATCGCGGGACGGGCCTGCCCGTCCCGCAACGCGGAGTCGGCCGCCGCCCGGAAGACCTTGGCCGGGTCGTGCAGCGGTGTCTCCTTGCTGATGACGACCCGGCTGACGGTCCACCCGTTGTTCAGCGCCAGCCGGGCGAGATGCTCCAGCAGGTGGCTCTTGCCGGCGCCGAAGCCACCGCCGATCAGCATGCTCGCGGGCGAACCCGCCGCGGCCGAGGAGCACATCGTCTCGAAGCGGTCCTCGATCGCCGACTGTCCACTGCCGAGCGCCGCCACCGCGTCCCGGCTTGGCACTCCCGCCCGCAACGCCTCGATCGCGCGCCTGGCGATCACGTCGGTCGTGCCGGTCATCAGATCACCTCCGAGGGCTCGGAACCGATACGGACCAGCGAGGCGTACGGGTTCGGGCGGCGCCGGTCACGCACCTCGTCAGCGACCCGCATCTGCAGAGCCGTGTACGCCGGCAGCCCCCGTGCCTCGTCATGGACCAGGGTGGGCGGAACCTGCACCGCGACGAAGAGCCCTTCGATCTCGTCGACTGCATCGATCAACTGCCGGACCAGCTCGTACGCGTCGAGCGTCGCGGCTTTCGCGTAGTAGAACCCGTCCCGCAGGCCGGCCGGTGGGCGCCGGGTCACGGCGAGCCGGTCCAGGTCGAGACGCAGCACCAGCCCGGACCGGCCGGCGATCCGCAGCCAGCGGGTGAGCGAGAGCAGCAGCGGCCGGGCGTTGTAGCGGTTCACCTTCGTGTTCAGTCCGACCCGGCGCAGATCCGCGGCGGGCAGCCGCTCGCCGTGCAGCCAGCCGACCACCGTCTCCCGTTCATCGGCGCTGACGTCACCGCGGCCCAGGCGTTCCTGGCAGAGCCGCAACATCGCGGTCCGGAACTCATGGCTCATCTCGGTGTCCCGCAGTACCAGCTGTTCGACGGCGCGGCGAACGCTCCGGTACAACTCGGCGGCGTCCACGTCGTGGTGCCGGGCGGTCGCGGCAAGGTCGATGCCGTCCAGATCAGCGGGCGCGGGGAAGCCGGCGTGGTCCAGGGCGGCCTGCACGACCGAAGCGGCCAGCCCGATCCAGTCCACCTGGCGGGCGACGGCGGTGAACACCTGATCGATCAGATGTACGCGTGTGGTCACGGCGTCCACCTCGGCGTACACGAAACCGTCGCCGATCGTGGCGAGACCGCCGGCCAGCCGGTCCCGGGTGGTGTCGTCCGCCGGGCACAGCAGCTTGACCGAGGTGCCGCCACGCGCGATGTATCCGGCCAGGTAGTCCCGTTCGACGAAGGTCAGGTACTCGTCGACCCCGATCTCGGCAGTGCTCACGCCCGCCTACTCCGGCTCGGTGTCTTCGGAACTGAACGACACTCCCCAGTACCGCTGCTCCTGGCCGTTCCGGGCCACCGTGGTCAGCACCCCGGAACCCTTCGTGCCGGTGCTGGCTGACCAGCGCAGCGTCCGAGGGCTCCGCTCGGTGCTGGTGACACCGCTCTGGTCCAGCAGGTAGAGGTCGCGGGCGAACTCCTGCCGGGAGTACTGGGTGCGCTGGCCCGGCATCATGGTCAGCACCGTCCAGAGGTCGACGAGCCGGACCACGGTGTCGGCCCGTTTGCCGTCGGCGGCGACTCGCAGCTCGTAAGCCGCCCGGAGGCTGTCCAGGAACTGTTCGGCCTTGAACCGGACGCCCCGTTCCTGCGCCTGTGCCAGCACGCTGACCAGCACCGAGGGACGTAGCCGCCGGTCCCGGACCTTGTCGATCTCCATCGCCGCGTCGTTGGGGAGTACCCGCAGCAGCGACGGGTAGCACAGCAGCCGGTCGTCGTCGCCCTCGACGATCGAGAGCCCGCGGGCCTCGGCCTCGGCCAGGAGTTCTTTGACGTACCCGCCGGAGGAGAGGTACGCCCGCTCGTCGAAGGTGAACTCGCTCTGCAGGGCACCGGTGTCCACCGCGAGTCGGCCGGCCGTCGCCTGAGCGGTCGCCAGCGCCTTGCGCAGGTCGCGGACGTGACCCGTCCGGGCTGCGCCGAGCGCCCGCTTGAGCTCACGCACGGCGATGTTGGCGCCGCGCAACGCTTCTTCCAGTCCTCGCTCGGTGGCGGCGAGAGCGTCCTCGATGCTCTCGGCGGCCTCTACCTGATCGGGTTCTGACACGAGGTCCGGTTCTCCCATCTTGCGGAGCGTAGCGGCTGCCCCAGAGCTGTGACATCGCCCGGTGGATACAGTGTCGTGCGTGGTCACACCGCTGCAATCCAGGTCCGGGCGCTGGGTTCCGCCCGGGGAGCCCACAGCGGTCGGCGGCCATGTTATATCGAGCGGCTTGTTCTACCTAGGCAGGCATCTACCAGGCCCGGCCGAGCCCTCACTGGTCAATCCCGGCCTGCCGGTCGCTCCCTCCCCTGGCCGTCCGCCGATCCCGGGAGACAACCGGAATCTGGCATACCACCTGCTCTCTCCTTTCACCCGCAAGGAGTACCTCGATTGGATGGCCGACGGCCGGCGGTCGGACATCGCGGCCGGCCTGGTCCTGTTGTTCTGCTCCGGCCTCGAACGACGGGTTCTCGTCGACATCGACGAGGATCCCTCGGTGCAGCGGGAACTGCCGCTGATCGCCACCGAGGCGCGGCGGCTACGAGCCCGGTACGGCGGCATCGCCGCGCTGCGGGAACCGCTGGATCACCTGCTCGATCTGCTCGACCTGCTGACCGCCCCACGCACGGCTCCCGGGTCGGTGCCTGGCCGGGAGACCCCGGTGGCCGTGGGGATCGCGCTGGCCGGGTTCGCGGTCACCGCGACTCCCCTGCCTACCGCCTGGGCACGCGCCTGGATGCGGCATCATCCGTCGCTCGGGCCGCGCCGAAGCGAGACCGACTGTCCGGTCGAGTTCGAACGCCTCTTCACCGTCCGTTACCGGGAACGGCACGGTCACGGGTTGATTCTGCCCACCGAGGGATCCGGCATCCGGCTGCGATACCGCCCCGCCAACCCCGCCCTGCCCGGCACCCTCGTCTGGCGCGCGGATCTACCGGACCTGCTGTCGGACCGGCAGAGCATCCGGGCGCTCAGCGCGTTGCGGGACGAGATCATCGCGGATCTCGACCCGTACCGCCGATGGCTTGCCCGATTCCCGCAGGGCCGGGACTCGCTCGCCGCCGTGCCGCTGTTGCCTGCCGAGTTGGTGGACGCCCGGCATGGGCGGCTCGGCGCGCTGCGGGTCTGGGCTGAGGAGAGACTCGACGGGCAAGCCCGCGCAATGATCGACGCCGGCGAATTCTGGGGCGTCTGGCCGTCCGCCGACACCAGGCGAATGGCCGCTGACGAAGCCGCTGCGTTGTGTTCCGTGCTGGCCAGGATCGATCTCGGCGTCGAACCGGACGTCCGCTTCGGCGGGCCACCGCTGGCCCGGGGGCCAGCGGTCCTGTTCCGTCCCGGTCGTCCGGCAGCCGACCGGCCGGGACCTCGTTTCGCCTCGGCCGCAGCGATCATGCGGTGTGCCGCGGCGGTGGCGTCGGCGACCGGGCCGGTCGATCCGCGGGGACCGGCGGCGGTCGCCTTGCTCGGCACCGTCGGCGGGCTGGCGGCCGCCCTCCGTCTGGAGCCGGGCGAGGATGTCCGGTTGACAGCCCGCCTGAGCTGGCTCCTGACCACCCGGGTGGACGTCGACCGGCTGACCCGGCAGATCACCGCGACGACGTCGGCCGCGCGCGAGATCGCCGGACATTACCTGGCCATGGTGGCGGTGACGGCCGACCCGGCGGTCAGCCCGGCGACCGTCACCGCGCTCACCCGGGTGTACCGGATCCTCGGCTTGCCGGTGGACCTCGTCTTCACGCGACTCCATGCCCGGAGCACCGGCGGGGTGACTCCCCTGCCGCAGATCGGTGCCGAGCGGCCGGTCCCGGCCGTGAGCGTCGAACGATCCGACGACCCGGTGGTGGTCCAGTCCGGTCACGACCATCCGACCGGATTCGCTCTTCCGTGGGCGCCGCCCGAGGATCTCCGGCTCGACCACGGGCTGATCAAGAAGCGGGTCGCGGAGAGCGACACTGCCGCGACACTCCTGAGCACGATCTTCGTGGCTGACGACGAGGTAACGCCCCCGGACCCGTCGCCGGTCCCGGGCCTCGACCGGGCACACGGCGTCCTGCTGCGTGCCCTCGGGGAGCGTCCCACCTGGACTCGCGCGGAGTTCGAGACCCTGACCGCAGAACACGGCCTGCTACCCGATGGTGCGCTCGACGTGCTGAACGAGGCAGCGATCGACACCACCGGCGCTCCGGTCATCGAGGGTGACACCATCCTCACCGTAGCCACCGATGTCCTCCTGGAGCTTTACGCATGACACCTCCCGGCACGCCGGCCGCAGCCGGACGCATCCGGCCACGCGAACGGGACGCGATCGTCGCGTCTCTGCGGGCCGGCATGGTTCCGCGCCTCGGACAGCAGCACATCCAGGTCGGCCGCGCGGACGAGGTCCGGGCGGCGGTCCACGACATCGAGCGGATCGCCGACGGTGGCGCCGGATGCCGGTTCGTGATCGGCGAGTACGGCTCGGGCAAGACCTTCTTTCTGCACCTGGTCCGCTCGATCGCCCTGGAGAAGCGGCTGGTCACCGTGCATGCCGACCTGTCACCGGACCGGCGCCTGCACGCCGCCTCGGGACAGGCCCGTGGCCTCTACGCCGAATTGATGAGCAACCTGGCCACCAAGGCCCGGCCGGACGGAGCGGCCCTGGCCTCCGTGGTGGAACGGTTCGTCACCGGGGCGGTGCGGGAGGCGGCCGAGACCGGCACCGACCCGGCCGACGCCATTCAGGCACGGTTGACCTCATTGACCGAGATGACCGGTGGTTACGACTTCGCGACGGTGGTCGGCGCCTACTGGCGGGGCTACGACAGCGGCGACGAGCGGTTGCGTGCCGAGGCCGTACGGTGGCTGCGCGGGGAGTTCACCAGCCGAGTCGACGCCCGTGCCGCGCTCGGCGTGCGGACCATCGTCGACGACGGCAGCTTCTACGACCATCTGCGGCTGATGGCACGCTTCGTGCGTCTTGCCGGATTCGACGGTCTCCTGATCTGCCTCGACGAGATGGTCAACCTCTACAAGATCACGGCAGCGGCGGCACGCAACGCCAACTACGAGCAACTGCTGCGTATCGTCAACGACACGGCCCAGGGTGGCGCCGCGCATCTGGGCTTCCTGTTCGGTGGGACACCCGAGTTCCTGCTCGATACCCGGCGGGGCCTGTTCTCGTACCCCGCTCTGGCCTCCCGTCTCGCGCCGAACCGTTTCGCCGCACCCGACCGGATCGATCACTCGGGTCCGGTGATCCGGCTCGGCAACCTGACCCCGGAGGACGTCTACGTCCTGCTGACCAGGCTCAGGCACGTGTTCGCCGCCGGCGATCCGTCCCGGTACCTGATTCCGGACGACGCAATCACCGCGTACATGAGGCATTGTTCCGCCCGGCTCGGGGACGCGTACTTCCGTACCCCCCGGGAGACGATCCGCGGCTTCCTGGACCTGCTCGCCCTGCTGGAGCAACACCCTGAGCTGCACTGGTCCGCCCTCATCGGCGACGTCGAGCTCACGCCGGCGGACGAGGACGACGAACTCACCTCCTTCCAGCTGTGAATCCGCCCTCGCAGGCCTACGCCCTCTACCATCCGGCCGTCCAGCAGTGGATGTACCGGCAGGGCTGGGACCGGCTGCGCGACGTCCAGGAACAGGCCGCCGCGCTGATCAGCGCCGGTCAACGAGACGTGATCATCGCGTCCGCCACCGCGAGTGGGAAGACCGAGGCGGCGTTGCTGCCGATCTGCTCGGTCCTCGCCCGCCGGCAGGAGCAAGGACTCGGCGCCGGGGTGGCGGCGCTCCTGGTGAGCCCGCTGAAAGCGCTGATCAACGACCAGTACGACCGGATCGCCGGCCTGACCGAACCACTCGGCCTCCGCCTGCATCGATGGCACGGCGACGCACCGGCGTCCGGCAAGGCCCGAGTCCTGCGATCTCCGGAAGGCTTGCTGCTGATCACCCCGGAATCGCTGGAGGCGATCTTCGTCCGGCACGGTGATCGGGTCGGCCGGATCTTCGCCGGCCTGCGTTACGTCGTCGTCGACGAGTTGCACTCGTTCACCGGCACCGAACGCGGCGCCCAACTCCAGGCCCTGTTGCACCGGGTCGAGGAGGCCGCCGGACGACGGGTTCCCCGGGTGGCGCTCTCCGCGACGCTGGGTGACTTCGCCGGCGCCGCGGAATTCCTCCGGCCCCGCGACGGCACCCAGGTCGCGGTCGTCGCCTCCACCAAGCCCGGCGGCGAGATCCGCCTCCAGGTCCGCGGTCACGTCAATCCGGCACGACCGCCGAACCCCGATGAGGAGCCCGCTGACCGGGCCGCGATCGCCGACCATCTGTTCCGGGTCCTGCGGGACGGCGACAACCTGGTCTTCGCGAACTCACGCGCAGCTGTCGAGGTCTACACCGACATGCTCACCCAGCGGGCCGTCCACGCCGGGGTTCCGGCCCGGTTCCTCGCCCACCATGGCAGCCTGTCCAAAGAAGTGCGCGAACACGTCGAGGAACGGCTCAAGGACCCGGCTACTCCGGTGACCGCGATCTGCACCTCCACGTTGGAGCTCGGTATCGACGTGGGTTCGGTGGACTCGGTCGCCCAGGTCGGCGCCCCGCCGACGGTCGCCGGTCTCCGGCAACGGCTCGGACGCTCCGGACGACGGCCCGGTCAACCGGCTGTCATGCGGGTCTACGTGTCCGAGCCGGAACTCACCGCCGGCATCACCCCGGCCGACGCGCTGCGCCCGGAACTGTTCCAGACCGTCGCCATGATCGAACTGCTGACCGCCGCGTGGTACGAGCCGCCCGGCGACGCCGGTCTGCACCTGTCCGCGCTGATTCAGCAGATCCTGTCGATCAGCGCCCAGCACGGTGGCGCGCCGGCCAGCCGCCTGTACACCACGCTCTGCGACAACGGCCCGTTCCGCCGTATCGACCGGACCGTATTCGCCGAGCTCCTGCGTGACATGGGCCGGAATCAGCTCCTCGAACAAGCGCCCGACGGCGCATTGCTTCCCGGCCGGGAGGGCGAACGGCTACTGGGCCACTACAGCTTCTACGCTTCGTTCCACACCTCGCTCGACTACCGTCTCGTCGCCGACGGATACACCCTCGGGTCGCTCCCGGTGGATCGGCCGATCCTGCCCGGCACGATGCTCATCTTCAGCGGCGCTCGATGGCGTGTCGTCTCGATCGACACCACACAACGGGTGATCGAACTGACCGCGGCCGAATCCGGCAGACCACCCGTCTTCCCGGGCACCGGCGGCGAGATCGCCGACGAGGTCCGCCGGGCGATGTTCGGGCTGTACCGCTCCGCCGACGTTCCCCGGTACCTCGATGCCACCGCACGGACGCTGCTGGCCGAGGGCCGGGCAGCCTTCCACGCTTACGGCCATGCGACGCGCCGCGTCTTCCCGGACGGCCCGGACACCCTGCTGTTCCCGTGGCACGGCGACCGGATCATGAACACCCTCGCTGCCGTACTTTCCATGCACGGCCTGACCGTGAGTCAGGACGGCCTGGTGATCACCGTTGGCGGCTGCACCCCGGCCCGGCTCCTCGCGGTGATCGGAGACCTCGCCTCCGGCCCGGCGCCCGATCCGATCGCCATCGCAGCCGCGGTCCGCGCGAAACAGCACGACAAATACGACCGATACCTGAGCGAAGACCTACTGAACCGGGGGTACGCCGCGCGTGCGCTCGACGTGCCCGGCGCCTGGTCCTGCCTCGCCGAACTCAGTCACCGATGAGACGCCGTGCGAGGTTCTCGGCATTGAGGCCCCGCACCGCCTGAGCGACCGCGTCCTCATCGGACATGTCGATGCCACGTGCGGCCAGCTCGGCCACGACCTGTTTGGCCGGCCCCCACGCCGAGGTGTCCTCGAACGCTTCGGCGAACGCCGGCATGAATTGGTCGACGGCCTCCGTCACGGGATCGATCCACTCGGCGTCGACACTACGCCGGGTGAGAGCGAACCGGATCCACCGGCGCAACACGTCCGGCAGCTCGGCCCGCTGATCGGCATCCAGAATCCCCTTCCGGGGCAGCCAGTCGGTCATGAACATGCCGACCCATTCCGGACTCCAGGACAGCGGCCCGTTGGTCATGTAGCCGTCACCGTAATCCAGGAACATCTCGGCCAGCGACCGCGCGACCGTGTCGTCCTCCGGCGCGAATTCGGCAAGCAGGCGCTCCCGCTCCGCCTCCGTCATCGGCTGGTGATCCGGCCAGCCGGGCAGCCGAGAACGGCACCGCGACCAGGCGAGCGCCCGCAGTTCGACATAGTCGTCATCATCGTGACGCGGGAAGTACATGTCGGTGGTCCGCATCGCATCGGCCATCTCGGCGAGCACCTCCTCGACCGGGTGTCCGGCCAGCGGCATCGGCGCTTCGCCCTCCCCGTGCAGCGTGGGCCACAAGTCGATCGCCCCCGTGTCGAGCACCGCCAGTTTGTCGACCATCACCCCGCCCGCGAACAGGACCCGGGCCATCAGGATGTGCGGAGCCGAGCCGCCGTACTCGACGAACAACACGTGCTCGCTGTCCCAGACGTCCACCGCCCGCCACGCCCGCACCGGCTCGAAGCCCGGCTCCGCAGACCAGGCCGGCATCGGCTGACTCTCCGAGAGGATCTCGACAGTCTCGTCGAGCATCGACCACTCGGCCGGAGCGACAACCCGCCGCAGAGCCGCCACCGCCGCCAAACCCTGCGGCGACGGCCGGGTCGACGCCCGGCCGACCACCTCCAGAACGAGCATCCGCTCCGGCTCCCGCTCGCCCAGTTCCGCGGCCGCCCAGGCTTCACCGAACCAGACACTGGCCCACTGCTCGATCTCGAGCGCACTCTCCTCGCCCACGATCGAGACCGCGCCACGCATCAGTCGATCCGACAGCCTCAACTCCCGCGCGGGACGCTGCGGACGCTTCGGCTTACCACGACCGGCAGGACGACCACGACTCTTCGGCATTGCCCGATTCGACCACGGCAGCACATCGCCGGCCACTCACCGCCGCGGTGACATGCCGACAGATCCGCTGAGGTACGGCCCAGTGCCACCGCTGGCGCATTCGGGCCCCAGCAGGAAGTCCGCGACGGTCACGAGGCGTGACCACCCTCAGGCAGCACTGTCGTCGTCGCGTCCGCACCCCAGCTTCGCACTTACTTCGCACCGCATCGCATTTACTTCGCACTCAGCTTGTCAGAGTGCGAAGTCAGGTGGTGGGATGAAGCTGACGGACCCCGGCACTTCGCGACGCGCTGGTGCAGATGTCACGGGATGACATCACGCCGTCGCTGCAGATCAGTGTTGACGTCGTCGAGGTTGAGGACCGATGGCTGGTCGTCGCCGAAGTGCCTCCGGCGCCGGCGGATCGGCGCCCTGTGTACGTCACAGCACAGGGAGTCTCCGGAGGCTCCTACCTGCGCGGTGGCGATGGTGATCGTCACATGACCGAAGCCGAGATCGCGCTGGTCATGGCCGCGCGGACCCAGCCCCTGTACGACCGGGAAGTCGTCGATGGGACGACCGTGCAGGATCTGGATGACGAGGCGTTACGGCGCACGCTGCGCAGGATCCGATCCGGGTTTCCCAAGCTCGCCCAGTCAGACGACCCGACCGTCCTTTTCCGGCTCGGGATCACCGCTGAACGCTCGGCCGACGCTCCGTTGACGCTTGCCGGGCTTCTGGCCTTTGGGCAGTTTCCGCAGCAGTACTTTCCTCAGCTGATGGTCTCGGTCGTCGTGCACAGCCCGGATCGCGCCTCCGGCACGAGATTCCTGGACAACCAGACCGTACGAGGCTCAATCCCCGAAATGATCGAGACGACACTGTCCATGCTCCGGCGAAACCTCGCCGTCCGCGCAGTCATCAGCGATCGAGGCTCACGTATCGACGAGGTCGAGTATCCGCTGGAGGCCGTTCGTGAGGCGCTCGTCAATGCGCTGATGCACCGCGACTACAGCCCCGTGACTCGCGGCACGCAGGTGCAGGTCGAGCTGTTCCCCGACCGTCTCGTCGTTCGCAGCCCAGGCGGCCTTTACGGCGGAATCACCATCGACGAACTCGGCGAAGCAGGGATCTCGTCCTCCCGCAATGCGGTGCTGGCCAGCCTTCTCGCCGACACATACCTCCCCTCGTCGAACGAGCTCGTCGCCGAGAACCGGTCCTCCGGCATCCCCGCGATGCTCGCTGTAGCGCGCAGCCGCGGCCTGCCCCGGCCCAGCTTCCGCAGCTCCATCGCCAGCTTCATGGTCACCATGGCGCGATCGGAACTTCTCAGCCACGAAACGCGACACTGGATGGCGGGGCTCGGCGCGCATCTGCCCACGCCGGCGCATCAAATCGCCGTGGCCATGTTGCGTGAGGACTACCTGACCAACGAGATGCTCAGGCAATGGGGCGTGGACCGTGTCACCGCCGGCCAGGTTCTGCGAGATCTCGTCGATCAGGGCTTGGCCCTCAAGGAAGGCGGCCGCCGCTACGCACGGTACGTTCTCGACCCCGCGGTCTTCGGACGGACAGGGGCACCAGACCTCTTCTCCGCCCTACCGGGCGAACCGACACCCGACGTGGGACAGGCGCTCGAGGTACGTGGCGAGGCGACCGCCAGCGAGCTAGCCGAAGTGACGGGGCTGTCTCGACGGGCAGTCCAGAACCACCTGCGCAGCATGATGGAAGCCGGAACCATCGATGCCGTCGGACCCACCAGGAGCCCGAAGCGCCGGTACCGATGGATCGGGAACGCCGACTGATCTTGGTACGCGTAGATGGCAAACGGGGCTGACCGCCTGAGCCAACCCCGTTCTGACCTGCTGAAACTTACTCGATCAGCCCTTCAGGAGCTGGCGGGCCATCACGATGCGCTGGACCTGGTTGGTGCCCTCGTAGATCTGGGTGATCTTGGCGTCTCGCATCATCCGCTCGACCGGGTAGTCGCGGGTGTAGCCGTAACCGCCGAGGATCTGGACCGCGTCCGTGGTGATCTCCATGGCCACGTCCGAGGCGAAGCACTTCGCGGCCGCGCCGAAGTAGGTCAGGTCGGCGTCGCCGCGCTCGCTCTTGCCGGCCGCCGCGTACGTGAGCTGGCGAGCCGCCTCCAGCTTCATCCCCATGTCGGCGAGCATGAACTGGAGGCCCTGGAAGTCGGCGATCGCCTTGCCGAACTGCTTGCGCTCCTTGGCGTACCCCAGAGCGAAGTCGAGCGCGCCCTGCGCGATGCCGATGGCCTGCGCGGCGATGGTGACCCGGGTGTGATCGAGGGTCTTCATGGCGGTGGCGAAGCCGGTGCCCTCTTCGCCGATCATCCGGTCGGCCGGGATGCGCACGTTGTCGAAGTAGACCTCGCGGGTCGGGGAGCCCTTGATGCCGAGCTTCTTCTCCGGCGCGCCGAAGCTGACGCCCTCGTCCGACTTCTCCACCACGAAGGCGGAGATGCCGCGGGAGCGGGCGGACGGGTCGGTGACCGCGAAGACCGTGTAGTACTCGGAGACGCCGGCGTTGGTGATCCAGCGCTTCACGCCGTTGAGCACCCAGTGGTCGCCGTCGCGGACCGCGCGGGTGGTCATCGAGGCGGCGTCGGAGCCGGCCTCGGGCTCGGAGAGGCAGTACGAGAACATGCCCTCACCGGCGGCGACCTTGCTCAGGTAGCGCTGCTTGAGGTCCTCCGAGGCCGCGATGATCAGCGGCATCGTGCCGAGTTTGTTGACCGCGGGGATCAGCGACGACGAGGCGCAGGCCCGGGCCACCTCCTCGATCACGATCGCGGTGGCGAGTGCGTCCGCGCCGGCCCCGCCATACTCCACCGGGATGTGCGGGGCGTGGAAGTCCGAGGAGCGCAGGGCGTCATACGACGCCTTGGGGAACTCACCCGTCTCGTCGGCCTCGGCGGCGTGCGGGGCGACCCGCGCGTCACAGACCTCGCGCACGGCGGCGCGGATCGTCTCGTGGTCTTCCGGAAGCCGGTAGACGTCGAAATCAGCCATGCCCTTAACCTTCCCTAAGGTCGTCCCGGGGCAATGTTACCGGTGCGTAGCGTGGGCTGGGCAACAGTCCGGAGTGTGCCGAATATCGCGGCCTGACCTGGGGCCCCGGGGAAACCGCCGGGTTCGGGGCCGTTTCCACAGATCTCCACCCGGTTGAGACTGTTCTAATGAGGTGCCGGAAAGGCATGCTCTAACTACAGACAGCGGCCGGACGGTCGAGGAGGTCCTGTGGCGCAGGCTGACGAGCCCGATCACGTTGACGAACAACTGGCTCGCATCGACGCCTCCATATCCGACCTGAAGATTCGCGACATGCAGGCCGCCGCCGAGCGGACCAAGATCGCGAGCAAGCTCCAGGCCGCGTTGTTCCAGCGCGACATCCTCGCGCACGCGCAGAAACAGCAGCGTGCGAAAGGCACCAAGACGAGGCGCACCGCCGCCCGTCGCAAGCCGGTCGACTTCCCACCACCACCGCGGCCCGGTGAGCCGGCGCCGGTCCAGGCCGAAGAGGCGCCACGACCGGCCCGCCGGCCGGGCCCGCCGCCGGACTGGGCCGAGCCGGGCACCGCACACACCGGGCCGCCCGGGGTCGCCACCGACGGCGCCGCCCTGCTGGTCGACGATCCACCACCGACCGAGCGGCCCGAGCCGCGACCCGAGCCACGGCCGAAACCGCCGCCGCGACGCCCGCCACTGGCCACCATGGAGCACCCACCCGAGGCGTCCACCCAGTCGGTGCAGAACATCCTGCTGGTCCTGGGCGCGCTGCTGCTCGGGGTGGCGGCCGTCGTCTTCGCCTCCGTGGCGGACTCGCAGTTCACCCGGGCGCTGATCCTCGCGCTGTCCACCGGGATCGCCCTGTCGGTGGCGCCGGGCGTGGCCAAGCGCGGCCTCACCTCGACCGGTGAGGCGATCGCCGCGATCGGGCTGATCCTGCTCCCGATGACGCTGTACGCGTTGCACGACAGCCCACTCACCGGCGAGAACGTGCCGACCGCGCTCTACCTGGGCATCACCTTCGCGATCACCGCGGTGGCCGCGTTCCTCTACGCCGGGGCCACGCGGCTCGCCGCCCCCCGGTACGCCACGGTGATCGCCACACAACCGGTCGCGCCGCTCCTCGCGTACCCGATGATCCAGAGCCCGGCCGGCTGGGGCCTCGCGCTGACCGCCGTGGCCCTCCTCGACCTGCTGCTCCTGACCCGGGTAATCAAGGCCGGGCGGCTCGTGCCGCGCTGGCCGCTGGGGCGGCCGGTGGCCGCCGACCGGGAGTCGCTCGCCGACGCCGACACCGGCCGCGCCGCCGATCCGGCCGACCCGTCGACGTACGCCGCGGACGCCCCGCCCCGCCCGGAGTCCCGCCAGGAGGAGCCGGACCTGATCATCGCCGGCTTCAACCGGCCCCGCCGCCGCTGGCTGCCGACCCGGATCTTCCCCGGTCCGCGGCCGGAGGGCGCGCCGCCCGCCGGTTCGATGCCGCTGGCCCCGCCGGCCGTCCCGCCGTCCGCCGACTGGCTGCGGGAGCTGACGTTCGCGCTGCTCTGCATCGCGTCCGCGGGCGCGCTGCTCTACTCGTCGGTGGCGCTGCTCCAGGCCCAGGTGCTCGGTGACGCGCTGCGGTCCGGCCTGATCCTGATCGCCGCCGCGCTCACCGCGGTGGCCGCCGCCCGCCTGCTCCGGCAGCCGACCGCGATCAACGTGGCGGGCGCGGTGCTCACCCTCGCGGTGATCGGCGCGATGGCCCGGATCGCCGGCGTGGTGGCGCCGAACTGGAGTGTGGTGGCCGCCGCCGCGACCGTCGCGATCGCCGGCGCGGTGATCGGCATACTGCCCGAGGCGACCCGGCCCGGCCCGCAGTACGCGTCGACCGGCGCGCTGATCCTTCTCGGTCTGGTCGTCGGGGTGGACGTGCTGCGCGCGGCGGTCGCCCCGGTCGCCGCGGCCCGCCCGATCTGGGACGCGGACACCGCGGCGTACGCCCAGAGGCTCTCCGAGGCGGTCGGCCCGTCAGGCTGGCTGCTGGCTTTCAGCGCGCTGCTCATGACGATCGCCGCGGCCCTGGCGCTGCCCACCACGATCCGGCACGAGGGCGCGGTGATCGGCATCGCCCTGACCGCACTGTCGGTGCCCGCCTCGCTGGGTCTGCCCTGGTCGGAGGCCCCGTGGCCGCTGGTCCTGGCATCGATCGGCCTGGGCGCGGCCGGCCTGTGGGCGAACACGCTGCGGACCGCCGCGACCCACGTGGCCGCGGCCGGCGTGGTCGGCCTGTTCGGCGCGTGTGCCGCATTGAGCGCGTCCTGGCTGACCGCGGCGGTGCTGACCGCGCTGGCCGGGGCCGGGGTGATGGTCGCGATCGCGGCCCGGCAGATCCCGGTGCGGCTGTTCGCGTGGGTGATCGGTGACTGGGCGTCGGGCGCCGCCGCGCTGGCGATCCCCGGCGCCGCGGTGACCGCTGCGCTGGCCGTCTCCGACCCCGGTGGCGGTCCTCCGCCGACCGCCGGCTCGACGGTTCCGGCGCTGGCCGCCGGTTTCCTCGCGGTCGCCGGGACGCTCAGCTACGCCGCCGTGTTCCAGGTGGCGCGGCGGGAGATCAGCCTGCCGATGACGGTCGGGACCGGGCTCGGCGCGATGGCGATGGCGCTGGCCGCGCTTTTCGCCCCGGGCGCCACCGCACCGGACATCTGGGTGGGCGCGCTGCTGCTCGGCGCGGCTCTGCTGCTCTTCTTCGCCAAGTCGATCGACAACCGGGGCCGTACCGACCGGATGCTGGACGGCCCGGACATCGCCGCTGCGGCCGCCACCGTGGCGATCTGCGGCGCGCTGGCCCGGGTCTCCGCCCTGGCCTTCCCGGACGCGCCGCTCGCCGTCGCCGGAGTGATGGTGCTGCTGGTCGGCATGGGTGTGACCGTCCTGCCCGATGACTGGCGGCCCGGCCCGGCCCGTGGCCTCGGCATCGCCGCCCTGGTGGTGGGCGCGATCGCCGGCTGGCAGGCGGTGGTCGGCGGGCTGAAGGTGCTGTCGCTGCCCGGGCCACTGTGGGACGCCGACCTGTCCGCCTATCCGGCCGCGGCGCCGCCCGGTGCCTGGCAGGCCCCGTTCGCCCTGGTCGCGATCGCGATCACGGCCGCCATGGCGATGCCGAAACCGTGGTCGCCGTACGCGTCCGGGCTGGCCGCCGCCCTGGCCACGATCAGCACGCCGTACGCGCTCGGCCTGCCCTGGTGGTCACCGCTGCTGGTGGGCACCGCGGTCGCCGTCGCCTACGCGCTGGCCGCCGTGGCCGCAACCGATCCGCATTCGGCTCGTGCCCGGGCCGGGGTGGCCGCCGTGGTGCTGCTGCACGCCACCTCGGCCGGTCTGGCCCAGCCCTGGTCGACCGCGCTGGCGCTGCTGGCGATCGTGCTGCTCGGGGTGCTGGTGGCAGCGGCCGCCCGGATCCCGATGAAGGCGCCGCCCACCACGTTCGACGACACCGCCGAGATGGACGCGGCCCCCGACCAGGCCCCGGAACGGGTGCTGCCGCACCATCGGGCGCAGATCGGCGGCGCGGCCACCGGTTCGGTGCTGCTGGCACTGCCCGGCCTGCTGGCCGCGCTCGCCGCCGACCAGGGGCACGGCATCGAGGTGGTGCTGACCGCCGCGCTGGCCGGTTCCACGCTGGGCCTGGCCATCCTGGCCGCGCTCGGCCGGTTCCTTCCGCAGTATCTGCCGTGGGCCACCATCGGCGTGGTGCTCGGCGCCACGGTGACTGCGGTGGCCTGCATCCCGACCGACTATCCGACGGCCCTCTACGCGGCGGCGGCCGCCCTGGTCGGGGTGCTCGCCGAGATGCTGCGGGCGGCGGTTCCGCCACCGCCGTCGGATCTGCCGCGGATCGCGCCGTTCGACGACAGCCCGGCCGCCAGCCGGTCCATGCGGCTGCGGCGGTCCAGCTGGGGTGAGCGCTGGCTCGCCGACCCGGCCACCGGCGCGGTGATGCTGGCTCTGCTGCCCACCGTGCTGGCGCTGTTCTCGCTGGCCCCGGCCCTGCGGGCGGCGCTGTTCGATCCGCTGGGCCAGTTGCGGGCGATCTGGGAGGGCCCGATCCCGGCGCTGACCGACCCGGCCGCCGGCACCGTGGACGGCACCAGCGCCCTGGCCGCGATCCTGCTCACCGGCGCTGCCGCGCTCGCCGCCGTCGGTTTCGGCGGCAAGGTGTCCGAGGCGGTTCCGGTGATCCTGCCGGGGCTGGCCCTGACCCTGCTGATCACCCCGATCGCGATGGGCGCCGGTTTCCCCGCGGCCACCGGTGCGGCGCTCGTGGTGTTCACCATCTCGATGCTCGGGCTGGCGCTGACCCCGCCACCCGTCGCGCACCGGGCGCCCCTGTTGCGTACCACCCGGGCCGTGGTCTTCGTGATCGGCCTGCTGGCCGGTGGCGCGGGCCTGGCCGGAAGCCTCGCGCTGGAGTCGCTGACGGTGTTCACGCTGGGCAGCGCGGTCGGTGTCGGGCTGGTCGCGGCGCTCGCCGGGCGCAACCAGTCGGCCCGTCTGCTGGGCTGGCTGTTCGCCGCGGTGATGGGCCAGATGTTCGTGATGGCGGTGGCGATCTCGGCCGGGCTGGAACGGCACTGGGCGGCGTTCGGGGTGCTCGCGGTCGGTGCCGGGTTGCTGTCGCTGGAGGCGGCGCTGCCCCGGCTGGGGCTGCCGCAGTACCGGGCCGAGGCGATCACCGTGGAGTGGAGCGGGTACGCGTCGGCGGCGGTCGCCGGCGCGCTGGCCCTGCACTCCCCCGTCCATCTGGCGGCGCTGCTCGCGGCCTGGGGCGCCGTGCTCGGCCTGACCGCGTCACGGCCGGACCGCACCGCGAGCCAGCGGCGCACGCTGTTCTGGGTGGCGGTCGGGTTCGAGATCGCCGGCTGGTGGCTGTTCATCTCGCTCAACGAGGTGGGGCTGCCGGAGGCGTACACGCTGCCGTTCGCGGCCCTGGCTCTGGCGGTCGGCATCGTCGAGGCTCATCACCGGCCGGACCTGAGCAGCTGGGCGGCGTACGGCCCGGCGCTGCTGGCCGCGTTCGTGCCGACGATGGGCATCGTGATCGCCGGTAACAGCGGCGACCTGCGGGCGGTGCTCCTGCTGCTCGGGGCGGTGGCGACGCTGATCATCGGCTCCCGGACCCGTCAGCAGGCGCCGGTGGTGGTCGGCACGGTCGCGACCGTGGTCGCGGCACTGGCCTTCGCGTTCAACGTCGGCGGCCCGTGGCTGATGCTGATCCCGGTCGGTGTGGTCCTGCTGTTCCTGGGCGCGTCGAGCGAGAATCGCCGGCGCACCCAGGAGTTCCGCGAGGTGCTGTCGAAGATGCGCTGAGTCAGCCCATCAGGCGGTCGCGCAGCGCCGCGTCCTTCTCTGCGACCAGCTTCTCGAGCCCGGCCTGGAAATCCACCATCCGCTGGCGGATCTCCGGGTGCGAGGCCCCGAGAATGCGGACCGCGAGCAGGCCGGCGTTGCGCGCGCCACCGATCGACACGGTCGCCACCGGCACCCCGGCCGGCATCTGCACGATCGAGAGCAGCGAATCCATCCCGTCCAGGTGCTTGAGCGGCACCGGGACACCGATCACCGGCAGCGGGGTCAGCGCGGCCACCATGCCCGGCAGGTGCGCGGCCCCGCCGGCCCCGGCGATGATCGCCCGGATGCCCCGGTCGGCGGCCGACTCGGCGTAGTCCACCATCTTCTTCACGGTCCGGTGCGCGGAGACCACACCGACCTCGAACGGAACGTCGAACTCGGCCAGAGCGACCGCGGCCGCCTCCATGGTCGGCCAGTCCGAGTCGCTGCCCATGATGATGCCGACGACGGGATTCATCTACACACCCTCCTGAAGCCACTTCGCGGCGCGAACCGCCCGCGCCCGCACCTCCTGCAGATCGTCGCCGAGCACGGTCACATGACCGATCTTGCGGCCCGGACGGACCTGCTTGCCGTAGAGGTGCACCCGGGCACCCGGGTCGGTGGCGAACAGGTGGTGCAACCGCTCGTCGATGGAGATGCCACCGGGCTCGCCACCCAGCACGTTCGCCATCACCACGAACGGGGCGGCCAGCGCGGTCGAACCCATCGGATAGTCCAGAACGGCCCGCAGATGCTGCTCGAACTGCGACGTCCGGGCGCCCTCGATGGTCCAGTGGCCGGAGTTGTGCGGGCGCATGGCCAGCTCGTTGACCACGATGCCGGCGTCGGTCTCGAACAGCTCGACGGCGAGCAGGCCGACCACACCGAGCGAGGTGGCCAGGTCGATGGCGAGCTGCTGCGCCTCCAGCGCGCGCTCGTCGGACAGATCGGGCGCGGGCGCGATCACCTCGACACAGATGCCGTCACGCTGCACGGTCTCGACCACCGGGTAGGCCGCGACCTGCCCGAACGGCGACCGCGCCACGAGGGCGGCGAGCTCGCGCCGCAGCGGCACCTTCTCCTCGACGATCAGCGACATCCCGGTCGACACGAGATCGTCGGCGGCCTCACGGGATCCGACCATCCAGACGCCACGACCGTCATAACCCCCGCGGGTCGCCTTGGCCACGACGGGCCAGGACCCGCCCGCGAACGTCTCGATCTCCTCGCCGGTGGCGACCCGGGCCCAGCGCGGCACCGGCGCTCCCAGCGACGCCAGGCGCTCCCGCATCATGCCCTTGTCCTGGGCGAAGACCAGCGCTTTCGACCCCGGGAAGATCTTCACCCCCTCGGCCTCGAGCGCCTCGATGTGCTCGGTCGGCACATGCTCGTGGTCGAAGGTGACGGCGTCGCACCCCTTGGCGAACTCACGCAGCGCAGCGAGATCGGTGTGCGTGCCGATCGGCACGTCGGCCGCGACCAGCGCGGCGCTGTCATCGGGCTTCTCACTGAGCACACGCAGTGACTGGCCGAGAGAAATGGCGGCCTGGTGGGTCATACGGGCCAGCTGCCCGCCCCCCACCATGCCGACTACAGGCAGACCGGTTCGGGTATCCATCGCCAGGCCAGCCTAGCGACGCCGCAGATCAACACCCAAATCGCGGTGGTACGGCCACCCCTCCCCAACCGCACCACCCAGCCCCCGGCCTCCGGCCGCTACCGCCCCACCTCGGCGGCTCTCACCGCTGTCTCAGGCCCACCAAGACAGCGCGCACAACCAGCCGGGCCCCGGCGGCTGGCTCTCAGCGCTGCCGACGCGCGTCCGAGACAGCGCTCGCAGCCGGCCGAAGGTTCACCGACGGAGGCGGGCCAGCAGGTCGGCCGGAGTGGTGACCGGGCGGTCGCAGACGAAACCCCGGCAGACGTAGGCGGTGGCCGCGCCGTCAATCAGCGGGCGGTCGGCCAGTAGCGGCACGCCCGGCTGATCCGGAGCGCCGACGACGATCACCGATCCACCCGGCGCATGCCGGTGAGCGGCGGCCACCAGCGGATCCGCCGGATCGGTGGTGGCCACCGCGATCTCGAACGGCCCGGCCAGCGCAGCCTCGGCGACGGTGGCGGCGTAACCGGCGAAACGCGGGTGCCCTTCGATGAGGGGCCCGAGCGTGGCCAGCGCCGCGTCGGCCGCCTCCCGGTAGGACGTCTCACCGCTCAGCGCCGCATAGGCGACCAGGGCCGCACAGATCGCCGACGCGCCGGACGGGGTGGCGTTGTCGGTCGGGTCGGCCGGACGGGTGAGCAGTTTCTCCGCGTCGTCGGCGGTGTCGTAGAACCCGCCCTGCCCGTTGCCGAACCGGGCCAGCGCCACATCCAGCAGCTGACCGGCCAGGTCCAGCCAGCGCCCGTCCCCGGTCAGCTGGTGCACGGCGAGGAACCCCTCCGCGACACAGCCGTAGTCCTCCAGCACCCCGGCCGGCGCGCCCACCACGCCGTCCCGGGAGACCCGCCGCAGGCGACCGTCGACGATGTGCCGGTCGGCGAGCACCCCGGCGAGCCGGACAGCCGCCGCCCGGGACTCCTCCGCCGGATGCTCGGCCAGCGCGGTGATCGCCAGCCCGTTCCAGGAGGCGACCACCTTGTCGTCCCGTGCCGGCTGCGGCCGCCCGGCCCGGGCCGCGAGCAGACGCCGCCGGACGTCCTGCCAGCGCTCCACCAGGGACGGGTCGGCCTCGTCGATGTCCCGGGCCAGCACCAGCACGCTCCTGCCGTGTTCGAACGTGCCGCGGGTGGTGACCCGGAACAGGTCGGCGGCCCACGTGCCGTCCTCCTCGCCGAGGACCCCGATCAGCTCGGCGGGTGTCCACGCGTATGTCAGACCTTCCACACCGTCGGTGTCGGCGTCGAGAGCCGACGCCAGGCCGCCCTGCGGGGTGCCGAGGTCACGCAGCAGGAACGCGGCGGTCTCGTCAGCGATCCGGCGGGCGTAGACGTCACCGGTGATCCGCCACAGCTGCGTGTACGCCCGGAGCAGCAGCGCGTTGTCGTACAGCATCTTCTCGAAATGCGGCACGGTCCACGTGGCGTCGACCGAGTACCGCGCGAACCCACCGGCCAGCTGGTCGTAGAGCCCGCCCCGGCCCATCTGCTCACACGCGTGCCGGACGATCTCCAGCGCCTCGGCCGACCCGGTCCGCTCGTGGTGGCGCAACAGGAACAGCAGGTTCATGTGGGGCGGGAACTTGGGGGCGCCGCCGAACCCGCCGTACATCTGATCGTGCTCTTTGGCCAGGCCGGAGGCCGAGGCCGCGAGCAGCTCGGCGGAGATCGGTGCGGTCGGGCCGCCGACGAGCTGGGCGCCACCGACTGCCTCGACCACCGCGGCGCCCTGCTGGACGACCGCCTCACGCTGGTCGCGCCAGGCTTCCTCGACCGACGAGATCAGCCGGGCGAACTGGTCTTTCGGGAAGTAGGTGCCGCAGAAGAACGGCTGCCCGTCCGGGGTGGCGAAGACCGTCATCGGCCAGCCGCCCTGCCCGGTCATCGCCTGTGTCGCGGTCATGTAGACGGCGTCGACGTCGGGCCGTTCCTCCCGGTCCACCTTGATCGCCACGAATCCGGCGTTGAGCCGGGCCGCGATCCCGGCGTCCTCGAAGGACTCGTGGGCCATCACGTGACACCAGTGACAGGCCGCATACCCGACCGAGATCAGCACCGGCACGTCCCGCCGCTTGGCCTCCGCAAAAGCATCGTCTCCCCATGGCCACCAGTCAACGGGGTTGGCAGCGTGCTGGAGAAGGTAGGGCGAGGTGGCGCTACCCAGCCGGTTCATGCGACAACCCTCTCACAACCCTGGCCGCGACAGGCGGTACGCCTCGGCGCTGTCACACCGCCCGGACTTCCGACCGGGCAGCCAACTCGCCACGGCATACTCAAGGTTTGGTAGTCCATAGCCACAGATTTTGGTAGTTCACCTACTCCAGTTTTGGTATCTTAGGTATCTGAAATTTTGTACTACACGCCCATCAGGAGGCAACGTGGTCGAGGCGCTCACCGGGATTGCAGAACGGCGCGTCTCTGCACTGCTCGATGACCTGCTCCAAGTGGAGCCGGTCATCGCACTGCACGGCCCGCGCTCCGTCGGTAAGTCCACGGTCCTGAGCACCCTGGCCCGCGCTCAGGGGGTGCCTGTTCTGGATCTGGACGATCCGGGCACTCGAGATGCCGTGGTGGCCAACCCACAGACAGCCACCGCGACGCAGGGTCTGCTGTGCGTGGACGAGTACCAGCACGCGCCGGAGATCCTCGACGCGTTGAAGGCACGACTCAACCGCGAAGGCACCCTGCCCGGCACCGCCGTGCTTACCGGATCAACCCGCCAGGACGCGCTGCCTCGCACGGCGCAGGCACTTACCGGCCGACTGCACACGATGACCATCTGGCCGCTGTCACAGGGGGAGATCGGCGGCGTCCACGAAGACTTCCTAGCTGCGCTCCGAGCAGATCCCGATGCGGCCGTCGCAGCCCAGCCGGCCTCAACGACCAGCCGGACGGAATACGTCGACCGGCTCTGCGCCGGAGGATTCCCGCTGGCCCTGCGTCGCATCGGCACCGCCCGTGATCGGTGGTTCGACGACTACATCCGGCAGTCCTTGGAGCGCGACGCCATCGAGCTTGTCCGGATACGCCAGCGCAACATGCTTCGCGAGCTTCTAAGTCGGCTTGCCGGGCGAACCGGACAGGTACTGAACCTGGCCAACGCATCCCAAGGGCTCACGGCGGAACGCAAGACCATTGAGGACTACGTTCGGCTCCTCGAAGACCTCTTCCTCATCGACCGGCTTCCTGCTTGGGGCAAGACGCTTCGTACACGGTCCGCTGCATCACCGAAAGTACATGTCATCGACACCGGCGTGGCCGCTCGACTCATGCGGATCTCGCCGGCCAAGCTCGCCACCCTCGACCCGACCGCCTTGGCGGAATTCGGCCATCTCCTCGAAACCTTCGTCGTCGGCGAGCTTCGCAAGCAGGTCTCCTGGCTGGACGAGCAGGTTTCCACAGGACACTGGCGCACCTACGACGGCGACGAAGTCGACTACGTTATCGAGTTCGATGACGGCCGAGTCCTCGCCTTCGAAGTCAAGGCGAACGAGCGCGTCTCGGGCACCGACCTCAAAGGCCTCCGTAAGCTACGAGACGCGCTCGGCGACAAGTTCATCGCCGGAGTTGCGCTCAGCACAGGCATGCGGTCATTCACCTACGAGAACCGCATCCACATCATGCCGGTCGACCGCCTTTGGACGCCCATCAGCCGATAGCCGCGAGACGGTTGGCCATGCCCCCACACTATGCCGTGTCGTCGGTCCTGAGCTGGGTGACATTCGGAGGGGCCGACCGGGCGAGCTGGGTCAGCGCCTGGACGATCTTGTCGGCCGGCATCGGCTTGCAGAAGTGGTAGCCCTGCGCGGACGGGCAGCCGAGCGCGATCAGTGCGGCCCGCTGTTCGATCGTCTCGATGCCCTCGGCGACCACCCGGACTCCGAGCCGGACGCCGAGTTCGACGGCGGCCCGGACGACCGCGCCGGCCGCCGCCGAGTCGATCATCTCGTCCACGAACGACCTGTCGATCTTGATCTCGTCGACCGGCATCCGGGTGACCGAGGAGAGCGAGGAGAAGCCGGTGCCGAAGTCGTCGAGGGACACCTGCACGCCTGAGGTCCGCACCCGGGCCAGCACCTCGTCGACGATCTCCTGTTCGCTGATCGCCACCGATTCGGTGATCTCCAGGACCAGGCGGGACGCGGGGGTACGGTGCCGGCGCAACGCCTCGGTGACCTGTGCCGGGAAGGTCGGGTCGGTGAGGCTGCGGGCCGACACGTTCACCGAGACGGGCACGTCGATGCCGGCCGCCGTCCAGTCCGCCGCCGAGGCCAGCGCCAGGTCGAGCACCCGTCTCGTGAAAGGGATGAGGAGTTCGCTGCGTTCGACCGCGGGCAGGAACTCGGCCGGCGACAGGTAGCCCCGGCGCGGGTGCCGCCAGCGGACCAGCGCCTCCACCCCGGTCGGCGCGGCCGTCACCAGGTCCACGGCGGGTTGCAGGTGCAGCATGATCTGGTCGTCGGCGGCGAACGCGTCCTGGAGGTCGGCGAGCAGCGCCAGCTGATCGGTGCTGCTGGCGTCCTGGCCGCTGTCGTACGTCCCGACGGTGACGCCGAGCTCCTTGGCCCGGTCCACCGCGATCGACGCGCGCCGCAGCAGCTCGGCCACCTCGGCCTCACCCGCCGCGGCCACCGCCACGCCGACGGTCACCTCGACGGAGAGCCGGACCCCGGCCGCCTCGATCGGCAGCCGCAGCTGCTCGACCAGCTCCCGGGCTCGGCGCAGGGCGACCGGCAGCGGGCTGGGCCGGGTCTGCTGCCACGCCGGGTCGGCGAGCGCGGTCACCGGCAGGAGCAGCGCGAACTCGTCGTCACCGATCCGCGCGACGAGCTCACCGGGCCCGGTCAGCGCGGTGAGCCGGCCCGCCGCCAGCCGCAGCACCTCGTCACCGCCGCCGTGTCCGAGGGTGCTGTTGACCTGGCGGAAGCCGACGATGTCGAGCAGGAGCAGGGCCACCTGCCGGTCCCGTTCCAGCGAGCGGAGCAGCGGGTCGCCCTCGCCGGCCAGCGCGACCCGGTTGATCAGGCCGGTCAGCGGGTCGTGCAGGCGGTCGTGGGCGGCCCGGGCGTCAAGCTCGGAGATGCGCTGGTGGGCGGCCGCGTCGTGCAGGGCGCCGGCCAGGGCTTCGCCGAACGCGGCGATCGCCGCCTCGTCCCGGGGCCCGGGCAGTCCGGCGTCGCCGAGCCAGACGGTGAGCTCACCGAGCGGGCGGCCGGCCACGACCATGGTCCGGGTGACGGCTGCGCCGGAGCGGGTGCCGACGTCGCCCTCCAGACCGGGGCCGTCCTGTGCGTACCGCCGGCGGCCGTGCCCGGTGTGCACCTCCAGCTCGGCGCGGCTGGCGCCGAAGACCTCGAGGGCGCCGCGCAGACCGGCCCGGGCCACCTCGGCTTCGCTGGCGCCCGGCAGCCGGGCGGTGGCGGCGGCGAAGGCCTCCCACATCCGGCGTTCCTCGGCGGCCCGCAGGTGGAAGCGGTACGTGCGGTGCAGCAGCCAGAGGACCGGGCCGAAGGCGAGCAGCCAGAGCGGTTCCCGGATCAGCGCGTACACGGCGAGGACCCCGACGATGACGTTGCCGATCGACATCGGCAGCTTGGCGTAGAGGACGCGGGCTGCGATCTGCCCCGGATGGGCGTCGCGGTGCAGCATCAGGGTGAGCACGACCAGGCCGAACGTGATGAGCAGGTAGGTGCCGGCGCCGGCCGCCAGGGCCAGCGGGAGCCTGGCGCTGTGCACCGGCACGTCACCGGCCAACAACGACGTGACCAGCGCGGCGCCGGCGACGCCGAGGGTCATCGAGGCGACCAGGTGGACTATCTCGGCGACGTTGCGCAGGCCGGTGAGCCAGGCGAGCAGCAGCCAGGCGGCGCCGGTGCCGGCCAGGGTGGCGGCCGGGAGCCAGCCGGCCGGGGCCACCACGAAGCCGACCACCACCGCGGCTTCGGCCCAGCTCACCGAGACGGCGTCCGGGCCGAGGCGGAACCGGAGGCCGGCGAGCTGCGCGATGGCGGAGAGGACGGCGGCGACGCAGATCCCGGTGATCGGCGACAGCGGGCGGCCGTCGGCGACCGGCACGGGTTCCAGGGCGCCGAGGATGACGGCTGCGGCGGCGGCGATCACGACGACCGCGGTGAGGATGCGCACCGGCCGGGGGCGGCCCATGGCGCCGGTCGCGGTGTTCCAGGACTCGCGGACGGCTTTCACGGCGACATCCGCAGACGCACGGCCCGATGCACGTGCAGATCGGTTACGGAGAGTTTGCGCCGGACAAGTGGCATGTCGGCGCCCCCTTCCGCGCAGGGTCCCGGGGCCGTGCGGCCCCCGGCGGAAGGCTAAATCAATCCTGATGAACGCAACAGGGCTTGACGGAGTCGAGACGGCCACACTCGGCGCGCGGCGGCCGAAACCAGGCGCGACGGCGGAGCGTGAAGTGGATCAGGCGGACGCCGAACCGTCGCGCGAACCGGCCGCGCCCGGCTCGTCGCGAACGCCCGCCACCTCGGCCTCCTCGGCCTGGCCAGCGACAACCGATCGATCGGTCTCGACATCGCCGGAGGCGGCGGCGCCGGAGCGCTGGGCCGCGTCGCCGCCGCGGGCGATCTCTGACACACGATCCCGCTCAGATGCAACAGGAAAACTGTCGGGAAGCCGACGAATTCGCTTGTTCATGTTGCGGATCAAAAGAACGGTCGCCACACACATGAGGACGATGAGGAACAACCCCATCGGGCCGGCCAGGCCGCCCGATCGGGTGTCGCCGAAGTTGTTGACCGCTACCACGAAGTCCACGCCGCCAGCGTACTGCTCAGCGCGCGTCGACCTTCTCCCGGATGCCCGCGAACAGGTCGGACTCCGGAACCGGGCTGTCCACGAGCGAGCGGGCGAGCTCGAAGTCCTCGGTGGGCCACACCTTCTGCTGCATCTCCAGCGGGATGTGGAACCAGAAACCATCCGGGTCGACCTGGGTCGCGTGGGCACGCAGCGCGTCGTCGCGGATCCCGAAATACTCTCCGCACTCGACCCGCGTGGTGATCTTGTCACCACGGTCGTCACGGTCGGCCCACTTCTCCAGCCACTCCGCATACGGCGACTCCAGGCCGGCCGCCAGCATGCCCTCGTGCAGCGCCAGCATCCGCGCCCGGGTCCAGCCGGAGTTGTAGTACAGCTTCGACGGCTGCCACGGCTCGCCCAGCTCCGGGTAGAGCTCGGGGTCACCGGCCTTCTCGAAGGCCACCACCGAAACCTTGTGGCACATGATGTGGTCGGGGTGCGGGTAGCCGCCGTTCTCGTCATAGGTGGTCATGACGTGCGGCCGGAACTCGCGGATCAGCTTGATCAGCGGCTTGGCCGCCTCCTCCGGGTCCTGGAGGCCGAAACAGCCCTCCGGCAACGGCGGCAGCGGGTCGCCCTCGGGCAGCCCGGAGTCGACGAAGCCGAGCCAGGCCTGCTCGACGCCGAGGATCTCGCGCGCCCGGTCCATCTCGGCGCGGCGGATGTTGGTGATGTCGGCGAGCACCTCGGGCCGATCCATCTTGGGGTTGAGGACACTGCCCCGCTCCCCACCGGTACAGGTCGCCACCAGCACCTGGACACCCTCGGCGACATATTTCGCCATGGTGGCGGCGCCCTTGCTCGACTCGTCGTCGGGGTGCGCGTGCACGGTCATGAGACGCAATTGCTCGGCCACGGTTGTTGAGATCCTCTCGACCAGGCCTGCCGTCGGCGGGCCGGGATCGGCTGCGAAGATGGAACCCTGCCATTCTGGCCGATCCCCCCGACAACAAACGCACGAGAGGTCGTCAGGTGAGCGAGACGCACGCCACAGCTCCGGTCTTCCCGCCCGGCCGGTACGGCCGTCGCCGTGAAGGCGGGCGGCGCCGTCTGGCCCCGGTCCTGGCCGTCGCGATCTTCGCTGTCGTCATCTCCGGCATCACCTATGCCTACTACGACAAGTTCGGTCAGACCGACTACACCGCCGACATCATCGGCTGGAGCATCCCGTCCGACACCGAGATGGTCGTCGAGTTCCGGGTCCGGGTGCCGGCCGGCGGCGCCGCGATGTGCATGGTCCGGGCCCGCGACTACGACGGTTACGAGGTCGGCCGGCAGGCGGTGACGGTGCGTGCCGCCGACGGTGGCGGCGCGGTCGAGGTCAGCCAGGCCGTGACGACCGAGAGCAAGGCTTCGGTGGGCGACGTGATGGGCTGCCGCGCCACCGGCTGAGTCGAGATCCGACAACATTTCACCTTCCGGGCGGCCCGCATACCGCTGGTAAGCTTGGTAATTCGCTGCGTTCAGCATGACGCCTTTTCAGGCGTCATGTTTCGACCATGCCCCGTTCCAGCAAGGAGATCGACCGTGTCCAGTTCCGAGGCGCCGAAGACCTGGCTCTCCCAGGACGCTTACGACCGGCTGCAGGCCGAGCTCGACGAGTTGATCGCCAACCGGCCGGCCATAGCGGCGGAGATCAACGCCCGGCGTGAGGAAGGCGACCTCCGCGAGAACGGTGGCTACCACGCGGCGCGTGAGGAGCAGAGCCGCCAGGAAGGCCGGATCCTGTACTTGAAGGAGTTCCTGCGCAACTCCGAGGTCGGCGAGATCAAGGCCGCCGACTCGGTCGGCCCCGGCTCGGTCGTGACGATCTACTTCGACGACGACCAGAAGGACACCGAGACCTTCCTGCTCGGTTCCCGGGAGATCGCCTCCACCACCAAGCTCAAGGTCTACAGCCCCGAGTCGGCGCTGGGCAAGGCGATCCTCGGCTCCCGCCCCGGCCAGACGGTCACCTACGCCGCCCCGAGCGGCGCGGACATCAAGGTCACCGTGGTCGAGTTCGGCCCCTTCGAGGGCTGATCCACAGTTTCGACGCAGAGCCCGCGGCGCATGTGCCGCGGGCTCTGCCGTAGCTTCAGGGCGTCGTGTCGGCCAGCAGCGCCACCCGGTAACCGGCGTCGCGCAGCGCCTTGATCAGCGCCGACGAGTGGGCCGGCCCGCGCGTCTCGACCGACAGCGCCACCTCCACCTCACCGAAACTGAGCCGCGGGCTCTGCCGCGAGTGGTTCACGTCGACGATGTTGGCCCGCTGCGCGGCGATCTCCCGCAGCAGCCGGGCCAACTCCCCCGGCCGGTCCGAGCAGCGCACCGCGAGCCGCAGGAACCGCCCCGCCGACGCCAGCCCGTGCTCGATCACCCGCAGCAGCAGCATCGGGTCGATGTTGCCACCGGACAGGATCGCCACCACCGGGCCGCCGGCCGGCACGTAGGCGCCGGTCAACAGGGCCGCCGCAGCCGCCGCGCCGGCCGGTTCGACCACCGTCTTGTGCCGCTCCAACAGCACCAGGAGCGCCGCCGACAGGTCCTCGTCGTTGACCGTGACGACCTCGTCGACAAGCTTCGCGACGTGCGCGAACGTCAGGTCACCGGGCCGCAGCACGGCGATGCCGTCGGCGATCGTCGCGCACGACTCCAGCTTGCGAGGGGCGCCGGCGGCCAGCGAGGGCGGGTACGCCGCCGCCCCGCTCGCCTGCACACCGACGATCCGGATGTCCGGCCGCAGCGCCTTGGCCGCGACCGCCAGCCCGGAGATCAGCCCGCCGCCGCCGACCGCGGTCACGATCGTCGCCGCCTCCGGGCACTGGGCCAGGATCTCCAGAGCGACGGTGCCCTGGCCGGCGATCACGTCCGGGTGGTCGAAGGGGTGGATCAAAACCGCTCCGGTGGTACGGGCGAAGTCGTCCGCCGCCTCCAGCGCGTCGTCCACGCTGGTTCCGGCGTACTCGACGGCCGCGCCGTACCCCTTGGTGGCGGAGACCTTGGGCAGCGGAGCGCCCTCCGGCATGAAGACGGTGGCCCGTGCGCCGAGCAGTCCGGCCGCGAGCGCCACCCCCTGCGCGTGGTTGCCGGCGCTCGCCGCGACGACACCGCGGGCGCGTTCGGCGTTCGACAGGCGGGAGATCCGGGTGTACGCCCCCCGCACCTTGTACGACCCGGCGCGCTGCTGGTTCTCGCACTTGAGCCAGACCGGCACCCCGGTGATCTCGCTGAGCGGCCGCGACGGGATCAGCGGCGTCTCCTTGACCACCCCCGCCAGCAGGTCGCGGGCGGCCTCGACGTCAGCGAGGGTGAGCAGGTCGAGCGGGGTGCCGGAGGCGGTCATGGACACCAATCGTGCCACCGCCCAGGCGCGGCGCAGCCGCCTGCCCGGGCGGAACAGCAATCAGCCGCCGAAGGCGTCCTCGCCTTCGAGGAGGCGAAGCCTCTATACGAGCGCGTGCCGCTGCCAGGGATTGGCGACCTCGAATTGACCGGCCACCGAGAGCAGCAGCAACTCCGATCCGGGCGGCCCGACGAGCTGGATCGCGAGCGGCAGCCCGTCCGGCCGGAAGCCGACCGGCACCACGATCGCGGGCAGTCCGGCGTAGTTCCACGGCGCCGCGTACGGCGCGTAGGACGCGTTGGCCCACATGTTCTTGCGCCAGGGCGACGCCGAATACTGCACGGCCGGCGGTGGCGCGGTCGCGAGCGCCGGCGTGAGCAGCAGATCGACCGCCTTGTCGGCGAAGAACTGGGTGGACCGCTCCCGCCACGCGTCGCGCTGCTTCTGCCGGACCAGACCGGCCCGCATCATCGTCTTGCCGAGGGCGATGTGCCGGCGGGTCCGCGGCTGGAGGCGCTCGACCGGCAGGCCCTCCGAGTTCACATACGCCCCGGCGAACCAGGTCGCCAGCACGCCCAGGGCCACACCCGTCGGGTAGACCGGATCGGCGGTGACCGTGTCGTGGCCGACGTCGACGAGCAGCTTCGACGCCCTGGTGACGGCCGAGACGTTCGCCTCGTCCGGTTTCACCCCGGCCGCCGGGGAACGCAGCGAGACACCGATCCGCAGTTTCGACGGCTCGACCAGCTTGACCGGGGTCTGGCCGGACAGCACCGAGAAGCCCAGCGCGGCGTCGGCCACCGTGGTGGTGAGCACGCCGTTCTCCACCAGGCCGAACCAGTCCTTGTCACCGAAGTCGACCGGGACGACGCCGCGGCCCGGCTTGAGCCCGACCAGGCCGCAGCAGGCGGCCGGGATCCGGATCGAGCCGAGCCCGTCGTTGCCCTGCGCGATCGGCACCAGCCCGGCGGCCACCGCGGCGGCCGAGCCACCCGACGAGCCACCCGGGGTCCGCTCCAGGTCCCACGGGTTGCGGGTCGGGCCACCCTCGTCGTCGGTGACGGCCCACAGACCCATCTCCGGCATCTTGGTCACCCCGACCACGACGGCGCCGGCGCCGCGCAACCTCCGGACCACTTCGTGGTCGACTTCAGCAACCTCGGGGGTACGCGCAGCGGCCGAACCGTGCCACGTGGGCAGCCCCGCCACCGCGGTGTTCTCCTTGACCGCCACCGGAACCCCGGCCAGCGGAAGGTTGGCCAGGTCCTCCTGGTCGTCGACCTTCTCCGCCTCGGTGATCGCCTCGCCGCCCCGGACCACCCGGAACGCGCCGAGGGCCGGGTCGGAGATGGCGATCTGTTCCAGGTGATCGGCCACGACCTGGGTGGCGCTCGCGTCTCCGCGGCGCACCGCACGGGAGATCTGTTTGGCGGTGGCGCCCACCCAGGTCGTCGAGTCCATCGCTCTCAGTTTCTCCAGCGTCGGTCTTATCCGAGGGCCTGCTCGAGATCGGCGAGCAGATCGTCAACGGTTTCGATGCCGACAGACAGTCGCACGAGATCGGCGGGAACTTCAAGCGCTGAGCCCGCAGCCGACAGATGTGTCATCTGACCCGGGTGCTCGATCAGCGATTCGACACCACCGAGCGACTCGGCGAGCACGAAGAGCTTCGCCTTGTTGCAGATCGCGATCGCCGCGTCCGGGCCGCCGGCCGCACGGAACGACACCATGCCACCGAACCGGCTCATCTGCTTGGCCGCGACCTCGTGCCCGGGGTGCGTCTCCAGGCCCGGGTAGAGCACGCTCGCCACGGCCGGGTGCTCACGCAGGTAGCCGACGATCCGCTCGGCGTTGTCACAGTGCCGGTCCATCCGTACACCCAGGGTCTTGATCCCCCGGAGGGTCAGCCAGGCGTCGAAGGGACCGTTCACGCCGCCCATCGCGTTCTGGTGGAAGGCCAGCTCGTCGCCGAGCCCGGCGTCCGCGGTGATCAGCGCGCCGCCGACCACGTCGGAGTGACCGCCCAGGTACTTGGTGGTGGAGTGGATCACCACGTCGGCGCCGAGGGTGATCGGCTGCTGGAGGTACGGCGAGGCGAACGTGTTGTCCACGGCCAGCATCGCGTCGTACTCGTGGGCGAGACCGGCCAGCTGCGCGATGTCGTTCACGTTGAGCAGCGGGTTGGTCGGCGTCTCGGACCAGATGAGCCGGGTGTGCCCCGGGCGGAAGGCGGCCCGAACCGCGTCGATGTCGTCCAGCGGGGCGGCCGTCCAGTCCAGGCCCCAGCGCTCGGCGACCTTGCTGAACAGGCGGAACGTGCCACCGTAGGCGTCGTTCGGGATGACCACGTGGTCTCCGGGCCGGCACACCGTACGCAGAAGGGTGTCCTCAGCCGCAAGGCCGCTGGCGAAGGCCAGCCCACGCCGGCCACCTTCGATCGCGGCCAGGCATTCCTGGAGCGCGTCCCGGGTCGGGTTGCCGGACCGGCTGTACTCGTAGCCCAGGCGAGGGGCGCCGACGGCGTCCTGGGCGTAGGTGCTCGTCTGATAGATGGGCGGCACCACCGCGCCGGTCCGCGGATCCGGCTCCTGGCCGGCGTGGATGGCGAGGGTGTCGAACCCGTAGCTGTTAGCCGTCATGTTGCGCAAGGCTAGTCTCACCAGATGGCGGACTGCGTGTTCTGCGGCATCGTTTCGGGTTCCGTTCCGGCCTTCATGGTCGCGTCCGACCCGGCCGGCCTCGCCTTTCTCGACATCCGCCCGGTCTTCAAGGGGCATGTCCTGGTGATCCCGCGCCCGCATGTCGTCGAGCTCACCGCTCTACCGACGCCCGACTTGCCGGGATATTTCGGGTTTGTGCAGCGGATTGCCGCGGCCGTACCCGTTGCCATGGCCGCAAAAGGCACATTCGTCGCAATGAACAACATCGTCTCCCAGTCGGTGCCTCATCTGCACACCCACGTGATGCCCCGCACCAAGGGCGACGGCCTGCGCGGCTTCTTCTGGCCCAGGCGCAAATACGCCGGCGACGACGAGGCCACCGCGGTCGCCGAGGCCATTGGTAAGGAATACCTCCGGCTCAGCGTTGCAGAGGGTGGACGAAGGGAGTGACCGTGTTCCTGCGGTACAAGAAGCTCGACCTGCCCACCGCCGACACCGCTCTGCCCGGCCGGCTGATCTCGATGCCGGTCGCCGACCGTCACGAGGTTCTCGGAACCCCGCTGGAGGGTCCGTGGCCGGCCGGTCACGAGGTCGCCGTCTTCGGGATGGGCTGCTTCTGGGGCGTCGAGCGGATCTTCTGGAAGTTGCCGGGCGTGCACTCCACCTCGGCCGGGTACGCCGGCGGATTCACCGCCAACCCGACCTACGAGGAGGTCTGCTCCGGCAGCACCGGCCACAACGAGGTCGTGCAGGTGGTCTACGACCCCAGCCGGATCAGTTACGAGCAGCTGCTCAAGGCGTTCTGGGAGAACCACGACCCGACCCAGGGCATGCGCCAGGGCAACGACGTGGGCACCCAGTACCGGTCGGCGATCTACACCACCACGGAGGCCCAGGCCGAGACCGCGCGGGCGTCCCTCGCGGCGTTCCAGCCGGTGGTGACGAAGGCCCGGCTCGGTGAGATCACCACCGAGATCAAGCCGCTGACGAAGTACTACTACGCCGAGGACTACCACCAGCAGTACCTGGCCCCGACCAAGAACCCGAACGGTTACTGCAACCACGGCCCCAACGGCCTGACCTGCCCGGTCGGCGTGGCTCGCACCAACTGACCGGCGTCACACGGGACGGGCCCCCTCCGGAGCCCGTCCTGTGTGACGATGGTGGGAAGGAGGTGACCTGAGATGCGCCGGTACGCCAAGCCGATCGTCGTTGCGGACGATCTCGGCCTGCTGCGCGGGCGGACGACAGGAGTCGTCACTCTGCCGCGTCACCTCGACTGGTCCGGCGCGGCCGACTACGACCTCGACGGCCCCGGCCGGATCGTCGATCTCTACCGCACGGTCCTGATCGAGGCCACCAAACCCGATGATCTCCACAGGTTTCTTGATCGGACGGTCCTGACAAGGCTGTGGCCGTCGATCTGGCTCTCTCCGGAACTACGCCGGGCGTGGGAACTGCGCTTCCCGGAGCTTCGGCGGACCGCGCCGGAGGCCTCTGCCGCGTAAGGTCGCCGGCATGGATCCCCGTCACCGCGAGCTGGCCGAGATCGCCCTTCGCCCGGCTACTGGTCTCACGGCCTGACGAACCAGACACGGAACCGCAGAAGATGGAGCTGGCCGCCGACTGGCGCGCCCACCCACCGGTGGCTCTGAACGTAGGGCCCGTCCTGCACCCGGACGACGCCGTCGGCAACAAGATGGCGGCGCTCTACGGCCGTGCACTCGCCCGCGACTTCCTCGACATCGATGCCGTGCTCACCAGTGGTCGTTACACAAGCAATCAGCTCCTGCGGCTGATCGAGGCCGCCGATCCCGGCTTCGACCGCACCACCTTCGCCGATGTACTGGGAGCGGCTGACCAAATCAGTGACGCCGCGTTCGCTCCCTACGGCGTCACGACGGAATCCCTTCGAGGCCTGCGCCAACGCTTCGCCGAGTGGCAGAAGCAACTGCGCCAGGAATGAAATGCTGGTCCGACTCGAACAGCTGCCGCCAGCAGTACCTTTCAAGTGATAGGAACCCCACCGGTTGCTGCAACCGCGGCCCCGACGGCCTTACCGGCCCGATCAGTGTCGCCGAGACCGGCGCCTGTTCGCTCGGCCGGCTTCGGGTGTGACAGACCGACTGCGACGATCCGGCGGTCCGCGTCTGGGCAAGGCCGCCGGCCGGCACCTCGTACTCAGAACTCTCGGCAAGGCGGAGGTCAATGGTCGGACCGCTTCGCGGGGCCGGGGGCGAACCGGTCCCCGATGGCAAGTGGGTGGAGAGGATTTCACGCTGGCGATCGAAAAAAGTCGACATGTCCGGAAACTCCGCTCAAACTCGAAATCGAGCCAGCGGGAGGTGGATGTGAATCCGATCTACCAGCACAACGAGAGTGAGCAGGACGCCTGGGACCTCGCCGAGTCCCTGATGCAGCAGGCCCGCGCGATGATGCGTGACGCCGAAGTGGCCCTCGACACCTGGCGGACCGGCAAGGAGATGAACCGGCTGCGCTGTGCGCGCCGCGGCATCAGCACCACCGATGCCGAGATCCGCTGGTCCGCGTCGTCCAACGCGAAGAACGCGCTGACCACGAACAACTTCAGCACCGGGCTCGCGACGATGTACTACAACGCGGCGACCGCCAATTACGCCCGGGCCATGTATCTGATGGCCAGCGAAGATCTGCGGCGGTAGCCGGGACCTAGCCCTCCGGCGCCTCGTCGGGCTGGTCCTGCGTGGTGGCCGGGGGCCGGGGCGGGTCGGCCTGGGCGGGCGAGGCGGGGACGGCGAGCGCCAGACCGAGGACGGCGCCGGCGCCGATGAGGCGCAACCCGGCGAGCGAGGCGGCGAGCGTGATCGGACGGCGTTCGGACTTCTCCATGAGCACTCCTTACTGGCCGGGCCACAACGATGGCAGGCGAACCTGAGACACCGCTGTGCACGGGCCCTCGGGCCAGGCACCATGGACGTGTGGAGATCGCCACCGAGACCGAGCGCAAATACGACGTCCCAGAGACGTTCGAACTTCCTGACCTGGTCGGTGTCGGCGGGATCGCCGGCGTCGACGGTGCCGAGACCCATGATCTCGACGCCACGTACTTCGACACCGAAGACCTCCGGTTGATGAGAAATCGCCGGACACTTCGGCAGCGCAGCGGCGGCAACGACGCGGGCTGGCATCTGAAGACGCCCGGTGACGGCGACGGCCGGACCGAGCATCGTCTGCCGGCGAGCGGCGACACGGTGCCGGCCGAGCTGATGGCCCTGGTCCGGGCGATCGTGCGGCGCAGCCCGGTGGGTCCGGTGGGGCGGCTGCGCACGCATCGGGTGGAGACGCCGCTGCGTGACGCCGACGGCCGTACGCTCGCGCTGGTCGCACAGGACCGGGTGACCGCCGAGTCGGACGGCGCCGAGACGGTCTGGCAGGAGGTCGAGGTCGAGCTGGTCGACGGGGACGCGACGGTGCTGGAGGCGGTCGAGGAGCGGCTGTTCGCGGCGGGCGCGACTCCGGCCGCAGGCCCGTCGAAGGTGGCCCGGGCGCTGGCCGGGCGGCTGGCCTCGATCAAAACCGGCAAAAAGGCCAAGCCGCAGAAGAACCCCGTCATGTTGTACGCCCGTGAGCAGCGCGACGCCATTCTCGGTTACGACCCGGCCGCCCGCCGTGGCGAGGCACGCGCCGTCCATCAGATGCGGGTCGCCACCCGTCGTCTGCGCAGCACGCTGAAGACGTACCGGAAGGCGTTCGACGAGCCGGCTCTGCGCGACGAGCTGCGCTGGCTGGCCGGGGTGCTGGGCGCGGTGCGTGACCCGCAGGTGCTGGAGGAGAAGCTGCTGGCGCTGGTGGACGAGGCCGGCCCGGAGTTCGCGCACACCGCTGCGCGGGTGCGGGCGCACCTGGAGCACCGGATCGAGACCGGGCTGGCCGAGCTGGCCGAGGCGCTGGAGACGGATCGCTACCTGGACCTGCTGGACCGGATCGACGAGCTGGTGGACCACGGTTCGCCGCACACCCCGGACCCGGTGCGCCGGGCGGAGAAGGTGCTGGCGAAAGCGGACGCGAAACTGGACGCGGCCCTGGCCTCGGGTGTCGAGGAGGAGATCCACGAGTCGCGGAAGGGCTTCAAGCAGGCGCGGTACGCCGTCGAGCTGATCGCCCCGGACGCCGGCAAACCCGCGAAGCGGCTGGTGAAGGCGCTGACCGCCCTTCAGGACGGGCTCGGCGACTACCAGGATTCGAACATCGCCCGTGGCGTGTTGCGCGAGCTGGGTTCGGACAGTTTCCACTTCGGCGTGTTGTACGGCCGGCAGGAGCAGGTGGGCCGGGAGGCGCTGGCGAAGGTTCCGGCACTGGCGCAGGCGTCCCGGCGGCGAAAAGTTCGGCGAGTGTTCTGATCAGGCCGGTTGTGGTCTTGGCCTTCGCGGGTATGAATCAGTGTCATGCAATCCGAGTTCGACCAGGCGACCACCAACCCCTATGACGGGCCGATCGCCGAGCTGTCCGGCTACCGGGTCGTCGACGACGAGGACGACGACCCTCGACTGATCAACGCCGACGGCCAGCCGGTGGACACGTGGCGGGACGACTATCCGTACGACGCGCGGCTGCCCCGCCCGGAGTACGACCACGACAAGCGTCTGCTGCAGATCGAACTGCTGAAGCTCCAGAACTGGTGCAAGGACACCGGTGAGCGGTTGCTGATCCTCTTCGAGGGCCGGGACGCGGCGGGCAAGGGCGGCACGATCAAGCGGTTCATGGAGCATCTGAACCCGCGCGGCGCCCGGGTCGTCGCGCTGGAGAAGCCAAACCAGCGCGAGAGCACCCAGTGGTACTACCAGCGCTACATCAAGCACCTTCCGGCGGCCGGGGAGATCGTGCTCTTCGACAGGTCCTGGTACAACCGGGCCGGCGTGGAGCGGGTGATGGGCTTCTGCGACCGCAAGGAGTACCTGGAGTTCCTGCGCCAGACCCCGGAGCTGGAGCGGATGCTGGTCCGGTCGGGCATCAGGCTGGTCAAGTTCTGGTTCTCGGTGACCCAGGGCGAGCAGCGGACCAGGTTCGCGATCCGGCAGGTGGATCCGGTCCGGCAGTGGAAGCTCTCTCCGATGGACCTCAAGTCCCTGGACAAGTGGGACGACTACACCGAGGCCAAGGAGGCGATGTTCTTCTACACCGACACCGCGGACGCCCCGTGGACGGTGGTGAAGAGCAACGACAAGAAGCGCGCCCGGGTGAACGCGATGCGGCACGTGCTGAACCGGTTCGACTACACCGGCAAGGACCGGGAGATCGTCGGCATACCGGACCCGCAGATCGTCGGCCCGGCCTCCCTGGTGGTGGAGAGCACGAACGACTCCCCGCTGATATTCCCGCGTCTGTAGTGATTCAAATTCGTTGGCGCTCCCTCCTCGGGCTGGATAACGTGGCCGTACACGTGAAGGGAGGTGGTCCGAAGTTGTATAGCAACGGGACTCGTGAGGTGGCTGTCCGCTAGCCGCTGTCCTTGACAGCTTCGTAGTTTCAAGAAGTACGTCGAGACCGTGTGGCAGCGGTGCGGCGAATCTCAAGACAGCCACCCGACCCCTGGGGATCCGGTTTAGTCCGGCCGGACCGCGTTCGGTTACGAGCGCGGAAGTCCCCAGGGGTCGCTTCATATCCGGGGGGAGATTTCGGTGACGCGCGAGCTGTTGGTGCTCGGCACGGCGAGCCAGGTGCCGACGCGGCACCGCAATCACAACGGCTACCTGCTGCGCTGGGACGACGAGGTGATCCTCTTCGACCCGGGTGAGGGCACCCAGCGCCAGCTGCTGTTGGCGAACCAGCCGGTCACCCCGATCAAACGGATCTGCATCACCCACTTCCACGGCGACCACAGCCTCGGCCTGCCGGGCGTGCTCCAGCGGATCTCGCTCGACAAGGTCCCGCACCCGGTCGCCGTCCACTACCCGGCCGGCGGCCAGGAGTTCTTCGACCGCCTGCGGCACGCCACCAGCTACTGGGACAACTCGGAGATCGTGCCCGGTCCGGTCGGCGCCGGATTCGCGGTGGAGACGTCCGCGGGGCGCCTCACCGCTCTTCCACTGCGACACCCCATCGAGACGTACGGCTACCGCCTGACCGAACCGGACTCGCGCCGGATCGTGCCCGCCCTGCTGGCCGAACACGGCATCGGCGGACCGGCAGTCGGGGAGCTGCAGCGGACCGGCCGGCTCGGTGACGTGACCCTCGACCAGGTGAGCATGGCCCGGCCCGGGCAGAGTTTCGCCTTCGTGATGGACACCGGGCTGTGCGACAGCGTGTTCGAGCTGGCCCGGGGCGTCGACATGCTGGTGATCGAGTCGACCTTCCTGTCCGAGGACGCGGAGCTGGCCGCCCAGGTCGGGCATCTCACGGCCGGCCAGGCCGCTGCGGTCGCGCGCGAGTGCGGCGTACGGAAGCTGGTCCTGACGCACTTCTCGCAACGCTATCCGGAACCGAACCGCTTTCTGGAGGAAGCCCGCCGGGAGTTCGACGGCCCGGTGGTGATCGCCGAAGACCTGTCGCGGGTGAAGGTGCCCTCCCGTCAGGCGGCAGCCTGAGGCTGGTTCCCTTGGTGGCATGACAGTTCTGCTGCGCCCGGTTGCGGACGCCGACCTGATCGCGGTCGGCGCGCTGCATCATCGTTCGCGTGCCGCCGCCTACGCCGGCCTGCTGCCGCCCGAGACGTTCGAGGCCCGTGGGCCGGAGGCGATGAGCGCCTGGTGGGTGGAGCGCTGGAAATGGGAGCGGGAGTCCCATCTGATGACCGTCGCCGAGGTAGACGGCGAGCTGGCCGGGTTCACCTATGTGGGGCCGAGCGAGACGGATCGGGCCGCCGAGCTGTATGCGATCCATCTGGAGCCGCACCGGGTCGGCTCGGGCGTCGGCCGAGAGTTGATGATCAACGCATTGGCGCAGCTGGCGGCGCTCGACGCGGAACGGGCCGTGCTGTGGGTGCTGGCGGACAACCCGGTGGCCCGGCGCTTCTACGAGCGCGGCGGCTGGACGCCGGACGGCGCGACCAGGGTCGCGCCGATCAACGACCGCCCGTTTTCGCAGCTTCGTTACACACACCCGCTGTAGGGCGCGGGGGTTGCTGGTTGGGCGGGAACACGCGACCGAGTGAATGCGGGGGAACCTGTAGTCGCGTGCTCCCGCCCACCGCCCCGCCCGTACCGGATGCGCCTGGCCGGAGGCGCTCGATCAGCGGAGGCGTGCCGATCTGGGATCCAGTTCAAGGGCGGGTCTGGGCGCGGGATACCGGCGCGCTGGCGGGGCGCTCCGGTGTCACCGCTGGTCGACGTCGGCCGGGCCGGGAAGCCGTACTTGCCGGGGGACGGTCAAGCGTGTCGGCGACGTCGTGGTCCTGGGGTCAGGCCTGATACCTCCGGTGGTCGTCGTTGCGGTGGTGCGAGCCGGCACCGGTGTACCGGCTGCCGATCTCGTCCAGCCCGGCCCGTTTTCCGGGCAGGGCACGCATGCTGTTCAGGTCGTGCCGTAGCGTCCAAGCCTCACGCCAGGGGCGCCTGGCGATCGCGTCGGCACGCTCGGCCAGGTGGCGGGCCGAGCACGGCCAGCGCCATCCACACCAGACGCATGTGCCGTTCCGGGCCTCCACGTGGCGCCCGAGCATGTTCTGCGCGTCCCGCCACAGCAGGCGGTCCACGATGCCGGCGGGCGCCGCCTCGTCGACGTCGACCATCCCCTGCCCCTTCGTCCGGGAGTGGCTCATAGCTCCGTCACGACACATACAACCGCAGCAGCCCCTCAGGCGGTCGGACTGTCTGTGCGATTGCCGCAACTATCCGTGACGATCCATGTACCGAGGTTGTCCACCGCGCAGTTCACGCCGTACCCGGCCCTTTGTTGGTACGGTCCTGCCGTGATCTTCAAGAGGCGCCCGAAGGCGGTCCCGGCCGACGCGATCACGGCGTTCTGGACCTGGTGGGCGAGCGCACGGCCACGCGCCGAGAAGATGATCGACGGCGGGCCGGACGAGACGCTCATCGAGGAGATCGCCGCCCTGGTCACCGCGATCCATCCGGACCTGCACTGGGAGTTCGCGGCCGGCACCACCTCGCGGCACCTGCTGATCGTGAGCACCGGCGGATCACCGGAACTGCGCTCCCTCGCCGAACGCTGGCGACGGGCCGGACCGCCGCCGGACGAGACGTTCGGGTACGCGGCCGCCCGTCAGGGCCGGCCGGACGCGCTGGACGGGGCCCGGCTGGCGATCGGCGGCCACCACCTGGACCTGGGTGAGCTCCGGTTCCACGCCGAACACGACGAGGAACGCGACTGCGTGGACGTCGAGGTCTGGCACCCGGCCTTCCCGGGACTGCCGGAGGAGGCGCGCGGGCAGATCGCGTACCTGTCGCTCGACTGGCTGCTCGGCGAGGACACCGTGGAGATCTGGGTCGGCGCGATCGACGCGGTCACCACGACGACGGGCGCCGGCCTGACCGGTCCGGAGCTGGCCGGGCTGGTCGCCGCGATGCAGCCGGCCGACGGGGCGCCGCGCTGGCGCAACATGTCCGGGATCCGGGCCGGGAAGCCGATCATCGCGATGGCCCAGACCCGGCTCCGGCCGGCCCGGTGGCCCGGACACGACCTGCACATCCGGATGGACGTGCCGTACTCGGCCCGGGACGAGAACGGCTTCCCGGACAAGGCCGCGCTGGCCGAACTGCACGGATTCGAGGACCACGTGGCCGAGCACGCCGACGGCATGGTGGTGGTCGCCCACGAGACGAGCGACGGGGTACGCACCACGCACCTCTACGCCGACAGCCCGGTCGCCGCCGAGGTCCTGAAACCGTTGATCGGTGGCTGGCAGGACGGGCGTGTCCGGATCACCGTCACGCCCGACCCCCGCTGGGAGCAGGTCGAACACCTGGCCCCTTAGCTCAGGTGCGCCAACAGGTCCTGACGCGTAAGTACGCCGGCGGGCTTGCCGTCGACCAGGACCATCGCGGCGTCGGCCTTCTCCAGGAGCACGACCGCCTCGGCGACCGGCTCACCGCCACCGATCATCGGCAACGAGTCGGTCATGTGCCGTTCGATCGTGTCGTGCAGGTGGGCCTGCCCGGTGAAGAGCGCGTCCAGCAGCGCCTTCTCCGAGATGGAGCCGGCCACCTCACCGGTCACCACGGGCGGCTCGGCCTTCAGCACCGGGAGCTGGCTCACGCCGTACTCCCGCATGTAGTCGATGGCGTCGCGGACCGTCTCGGTCGGGTGCACGTGGATCAGCGGCGGGATCTCGGCGCCCTTGCCGGCCAGGGCGTCGGCCACCGTCGGCGTGCCCTCCTGGGTGCGCAGGAACCCGTACCGTGCCATCCATTTGTCGTTGAAGATCTTCGAAAGGTAGCCACGGCCGCCATCGGGCAGCAGAACCACGATGACGTCGTCGGGGCCGGCCTTGCGGGCCACCTCGAGCGCGGCCACCACGGCCATCCCGCAGGAGCCGCCGACCAGCAGGCCCTCCTCACGGGCGAGGCGGCGGGTCATCTCGAACGAGTCCGAGTCGCTGACCTCGATCACCTCGTCGGTGACGTCCCGGTCGTACGCCGTCGGCCAGAAGTCCTCACCGACGCCCTCGACCAGGTAGGGACGCCCGGTCCCGCCGGAGTAGACGGACCCCTCCGGGTCGGCGCCGATGATCCGCACCGGCCCCTGCTCCTTGAGGTAACGCCCGACGCCGCTGATCGTGCCGCCGGTGCCGACGCCCGCCACGAAGTGGGTGATCCGGCCGCCGGTCTGCTCCCAGAGCTCGGGCCCGGTGTCCTCGTAGTGCGACCGCGGGTTCGCGGGATTGCTGTACTGGTCCGGTTTCCAGGCGCCCGGAATGTCGCGGGTCAACTGGTCGGACACGTTGTAGTAGGAACGGGGGTCCTCCGGGGCCACAGCGGTCGGGCAGACCACCACCTCGGCCCCGTACGCCCGGAGCACGTTCTGCTTGTCCTCGCTGACCTTGTCGGGGCAGACGAAGACGCACTTGTACCCACGCCGCTGAGCCACCAGGGCCAGCCCGACGCCGGTGTTGCCGCTGGTCGGCTCGACGATCGTGCCGCCCGGCTTGAGGAGGCCCGCCTTCTCGGCGTCCTCCACCATCCGCAGCGCGATCCGGTCCTTGACCGAGCCGCCGGGGTTCAAGTACTCGACCTTGGCCAGCACGGTGGCACTGATGCCCTCGGTCACGCTGTTCAATCGGACCAAGGGGGTATTGCCGATGATCTCGACTACGTTGTCGTAATAGCGCACGTCTTACTTTACGACCGCGGGCCGGCCGGTCTTCTCCCACTCCAGGAACCGGTCGGTCTCGGCGAGCACGGCGCCGGCCAGCCAGGTGACCGCGACCGCGTCGTCGATCAGCCCGAAGACCCAGACGAACGCCTCCGGAACCGCGTCGATCGGCGACACCACGTACGCTGTGGCGGCCGCCATCAGGGCCAGGCGCATCCCACCGTCGTATTGACCCCTGGTACTCGCCTTGATCATCCTCGGGATCGCACCGAGTCGCTGGGCCACCGAAGGTCCACCGCGGCTACCCGCGGTGAGCGCCCGGGCCAGCGCGGTGAACGCCGCCGCACGTTTCAACGTCTTGGCCATTTCTGTTCCCCTTTCCGCAACTCCAGCATGACGGGAGCGCGCCATGATTGCCTCTCGCCACTGCGAGTTAGCCTCGAATCCCGACCCCACACGCCGATCATGGGCGAGCCGGATGGTTCCCTTCGAGCGACAGCGAGGGAGACTATGAGCAGCATCGATGTAACTGGTACCCACTGGCGATGGATCAGGAACGCCGGACGGGTCGCCGGAGCAGCCGCGGGATTGACCGCCCTGTCCGCGGGACTGCTGATGCGCCAGGCCGCCGAGGCCCGCCGGGTGATCCCGATGGCCGAGGCGCCACCGCCGCGCGGCGACGGCGTCTACGGCGCCAAGTTCGGCGGCAAGGCCCTCGAGCTGGTGATCCTCGGTGACTCGTCGGCCGCCGGGTATGGCGTGCACCGTCCCCGTGAGACGCCCGGCGCACTCTTCGCCACCGGCATCTCACGCCGCCTGCGCCGCCCGGTCCGCCTGCACCGGCTGGCCGTGGTCGGTTCCGTGTCGGCCGGGCTTCCGTACCAGGTGGACGCCGCCTTGGAGTACTCACCCGAGCTGGCGATCATCCTGATCGGCGGCAACGACGTCACCCACCGCTCAGCGGTGCCGGCCGCGGTCCGCCACCTGGGTGATGCCGTGCGCCGCCTGCGGGCCGCCGACTGCCGCGTGGTCGTCGGCACCTGCCCCGACCTCGGCGCCATCCAGCCGATCAAACCACCGCTGCGCTGGCTGGCCCGCCGCTGGAGCCGGCAACTGGCCGCCGCACAGACCATCGCCGTGGTCGAGGCCGGCGGGCGGACCGTGTCGATCGGCAACCTGCTCGGCCCGATGTTCGAGGCCGACCCGGCCCGGATGTACAGCGAAGATCGTTTTCACCCGTCGGTCGAGGGGTACGCCAGAGCCGTGTCCGTCATGATGCCGACAGTGATGGCGGTGCTCGGCACGGACGACCGGGCGGTGCTGCCGCTCGCCGAGGACGTGCGGGCCCTGCCGGAGGCCGCCGACGAGGCCGTCCGCGCCCCGGGCACCGAGGTCGCCCCGGCCGGCCGGTGGGCCCGGATGCGGCGCTACCGCTGGTTCAGTTCGCGCCCAGTGGCCGCGGCCCCCGTTCCCAGCGGTGACCCCACCAGCGGGGCCGTAGGGTATACCCCAGAGGATCATCAGGTCGGCTGACGCAGGGAGGCGGGACATGGCTGGGCTGCCGGAACGTCTGACCAGGGCCGCGGCCACGAGCCTGCTGGCCGGCGTGGTGGGCGGGGTCGCCCTGATCGCCGGCGAGATGCTCGCGGCGAAGGCACGGAGGTATGCCAAGCCCACCATGGGGCTGGCCTTGCGTACCTCGATGGGCCCGCAGAGCGCGCCGCCGCTGCGCCTGGTGCTGCTCGGTGACTCGGCCGCGGTCGGGGTCGGGGTGGAGTGGCTGTCCGACACGGTCGGCGGCCAGCTCGCGCGGCTGCTGGCCGACGGCTCCCCCGGCAACGGGCAGCGGCACGTGCTGCTCTCCAGCGTCGGCGTGGCCGGGTCCCGGTCCACCGACCTCGCCACCCAGGTGGCCCGGGCGCTGCTCGGCGACCGTCCGGACGTGGCGGTCATCCTCATCGGGTCGTATGACGCGGGTTCCGGCCGGGCCGCGGAGGATTCGGCCGGTCACCTCGGGCAGGCCGTCCGCCGGCTGCGCTCGGCGGGTGTCCAGGTGGTCGTCGGCACCTGCCCCGACCTGGGGGCGGCCCGGTCGATGGCGCCACCGCTGCGGCAGATCGCCGGGCTGATCGGCCGACGGCTGGCGAAAGCGCAGGCCAAGGCGGTGACCGATGCCGGTGGCGTGGTGGTCGACCTGGCCTCCGAGACGGGCGCGGTGTTCCGGGCCGACGCGGGGACGCTCTGCTATGACGGCTTCCACCCGTCCGCCGACGGCTACCGGGTGTGGGCGCACGCCCTCTACCCGGCGGTGGCGAAAGCCGCAATGACCGAAGTGTGAGTTCCCGGCTCACAGCCGCTCCTCGGCTGGTTTTTTCACGGCGTGTGACAAATTCGCGCTTCCGACCATGTTACTGATGAGTAAACTGGGCGCATGCCGGAAGCTGTCATCGTCGCCACTGCCCGCTCCCCGATCGGCCGCGCCCACAAGGGTTCACTGAAGGATCTGCGCCCCGACGACCTCGCCACCACGATCGTCGACGCCGCCCTCAACAAGGTGCCGCAGCTCGACCGCACGCTCATCGAGGACCTGTACCTCGGCTGCGGTCTGCCCGGCGGCGAACAGGGCTTCAACATGGCCCGCGTGATCGCCACCAAGCTGGGGCTGGACGGCCTGCCCGGCGCCACCGTCACGCGGTACTGCTCGTCCTCGCTCCAGACCACCCGGATGGCCTTCCACGCCATCAAGGCCGGCGAAGGTGACATCTTCATCTCGGCGGGTGTCGAGACCGTGTCCCGCTTCGCCCGCGGCAGCTCGGACGGTCTGCCGTCAGCCGCTCAGGAACTCGTCGGCGGGCCGTGGACCAACCCGGCGTTCGCGGACGCCCAGGCCCGTACCATCGCGTCGGCGAAGAACCAGACCACCTGGCACGACCCGCGCGAGGACGGCCTGACGCCGGACATCTACATCGGGATGGGCTACACCGCCGAGAACCTGGCACAGATCAAGAACATCTCCCGCCAGGAGATGGACGAATTCGGCGTACGCAGCCAGAACCTCGCGGAGAAGGCCATCGCCAACGGGTTCTGGGAGCGGGAGATCACCCCCGTGACCCTGCCCGACGGCACCGTGGTGTCGAAGGACGACGGGCCCCGCGCCGGCGTCACCATCGACGCGGTCGCCGGGCTCAAGCCGGTCTTCCGGGAGGACGGCCGGGTCACCGCCGGCAACTGCTGCCCGCTGAACGACGGCGCCGCCGCGGTCGTCATCATGAGCGACACGAAGGCCCGCGAGCTCGGGATCACGCCGCTCGCCCGGATCGTCTCCACCGGCGTGACCGGGCTGTCCCCGGAGATCATGGGCCTCGGCCCGGTCGAGGCCTCGAAGCAGGCGCTCAAGCGGGCCGGCATGAGCATCGGCGACGTGGACCTGGTCGAGATCAACGAGGCGTTCGCCGCCCAGGTGATCCCCTCCTACCAGGATCTGGGCATCCCGATCGAGAAGCTCAACGTGAACGGTGGCGCCATCGCGGTCGGCCACCCGTTCGGCATGACCGGCGCCCGCATCACCGGCACCCTGCTGAACTCGCTCGACTGGCACGACAAGAGCATCGGCCTGGAGACCATGTGCGTCGGTGGTGGGCAGGGCATGGCGCTGATCCTCGAACGCCTCAGCTGACCGCATCACCTCTGCTCGGGCCCGGCACGTCGCACCACGTGCCGGGCCCGCTCCATCCCAGCGTGCCAACCAGCGGTCCGATCCACGCCACAAATCACCACACGCAGTCACGCACGCCGCAGCGTGCCGACCAGCGGTCCGAACCGCGCCACAGATCACCACACACGGTCGCGGGCACCGCAATGTGGTGAGCTTTGGCCGCGGGTTGCTGCGCGCTGGGGGCCGGATTCAGCCCGGCTGACGCGTCTCGGTCCGGTGGCGGGCCTGCGTCGCGTGGTAGCCAGGGGGCTGGGTGGTTCGGCGAGGGACGTTATGCCCGTACCAGAGAATCGCGGACGTCGTTTGTCGCCTGCGTGGCGCGTTTCAGCAGGTCGTCGGTGGGGTTGGCGGCGAGGATGTCGTCGGCCATGACCCGCAGCTGGTCGCGGAGGACCAGGTCGTGGAGGTGCGGGACCGGGCGGGCCGGGCGTTTCTCAGCCTCGGCGCCCAGGTCGGCCAGCTGCTGTACCAGGCCCTGGACCAGCCGCGAACGGGACAAACCGGCCGACGCCGACGCCGACCGCCAGCGCGGCTCGTCCCAGTGGTGGACCTGGGTCAGCAGGCGCTCGACGGCAGCAGCGAAGTCTGGCACCCGGCGACGATACCCGGCACGGGAGAAAAGGCGAATGCCCGCCCTGCGCCGGAGCGCGGGACGGGCATTCGTGTGAGATCGGGGGCAACGCCCGGTCCGCGGGGAGTCGGGCCGGGCGTTGCTCGTGACGACGGACGAACCGTCAGTCGTCGCCTTGGAAGTAGCTCAGCAGGCGCAGGATCTCGATGTAGAGCCAGACGAGGCCGACCAGGATGCCGAACGCCGCCGTCCACGAGTAGCGCGCCGGCAGACCCATCCGCACGCCCTCCTCGATCTCAGCGAAGTTCAGGATGAAGCTCAGCGAGGCGACCACGATGCAGACCAGGCTGAACCCAATGGCCAGCGGGCTGCCGTCACGCAGACCGGTGTTGATGTCGAACATCGCCAGCACGAAGTTGATCAGCATGACGGCGAAGAGACCCGCCATCACGGCGATCATGCCTCGCACGAACTTGGGCGTCGCCCGGATGACGCGGGCCTTGTAGAGCGCCCCCATGATGAAGAAGACGCCGAATGTGGCCGTCGCCGCCTGGAGGACGATGCCGTCGTAGAGCGACTCGAAGTACTTGCTGACCATGCCGACGAACACACCCTCGATGACCGCGTAAGCGATCACGAGAGCCGGGTTGGCCATCCGCATGAACGAGATGACCAAGCCGAGCACCAACCCGGTCAGCGCGGCACCGATCCAGGCCACGCCGAGCAGCGAATCCGGGATGAGTGCCCATGCGGCGACCGCGGAGGCGCCGGTGATGCCCAGAACCGTGACCGTCTTGACGACGACGTCGTCGATGGTCATCGGCTGGACGGCCGGAGGAGCGGAGGGGTAGCCCGTAGCCGTGGGGTAGGGATCGCCGTATGCCGGCTGACCGTAACCCGGCTGCGCGGCCGGCCCGTATGGCCCGTACCCGGCCGCTCGCTCCCGCTCAGCCGCCTGGCCGAGGCGCGAGAGCACCGGGTTAGATGTCTTCACTGTTTCCAGCCTCCCTTGAGGTTGCGGCGCTATGCCTGCGTTCAAGGGTAAGCGGTGAGAGCCATTCGCGCCGCACCCGAAAGCTGTGAGCAGGCTGAAAAAGGCAGGTTTCTGTGCTGCTCAGAGCGTATGCGACGACGATCACGGTCGCGGCGGGCCTGCCGCGACCGCTGGCGATGGTGCCCGGGGCGGGTCTCGAACCCGCACGCCTTTTGGGGCAGCCGCTTTTAAGGCGGCCGTGTCTGCCATTCCACCACCCGGGCGGCCTGCGAACACCGTAGCTGGTGCCGCCCAGGCAGTGGAAACGGCATTGGCCGGATCAGCGGGCGGCGGCGCCGACCTTCTTCTCGGCGGGCAGCTCGACCGGCGGGGTCACCTCGGTGAACTCCTCACGCGGGCTGTGCAGCTGGCCGAGGGCCACGGTCTCCCGCTTGAACAGGAACGCGAGCACCCAGTCGGCCACCACGCGGACCTTGCGGTTGGTCGAGGGGATCCGGCTGACGTGGTAGAAGCGGTGCATCAGCCACGCCGGGTAGCCCTTGACCTTGATGCCGTAGACGTGCGCGACACCCTTGTTGATGCCGAGGCCCGCGACACCGCCGACGTGCTTGTGGCGGTAATCCTTCGGCGCGCCGCCCAGAACCACCTGGGCGATGTTGTCGGCGAGCACCTTGGCCTGGCGGACCGCGTGCTGCGCGCTCGGCGAGCAGTAGCCGCCGGGGTTGGTCAGGTCGGGGACCTGCGCGCAGTCACCGGCGGACCAGGCGCCCTCCCACACCTCATTGGTCTCCAGGTCGGCGACCTGAAGGGTGGGCAGGCAGTTGACGTGCCCCTTGGGGCCGAGCGGCAGGTCGGTGTTGGCGAGCATCGGCGACGGCTTGACACCCGCGGTCCAGACCAGGGTCTCGGCGCGGAACGTGTCGCCGTCGGAGAGCACGATCCGCCCGTCGACGCAGGACTGGAGGAAGGTGCTCAGGCGCAGGTCGACACCACGGCCGGCGAGCTGGCGGGCGGTGTAGGCGCCCATCTCCGGGCCGACCTCGGGGAGGATCCGGTTGCTGGCCTCGACCAGGATGAAGTGGACCTCCTTCGGGTCCAGCTCCGGGTAGTACTTCAGCGCGTCGGCGACCACGTCCTGCATCTCGGCGAGCGCCTCGATGCCGGCGAAGCCACCACCGACGAACACGAAGTTGAGGGAGGCCTTACGCACGTCCTCGTCGGGGGTCGCCGCAGCGACGTCCAGCCGGTCGAGGATGTGGTTACGCAGGTAGATGGCCTCACCGATGGTCTTGAGGCCGATGCCCCGGTCACTGAGACCGGGAATGGGCAGGGTGCGAGAGACCGAGCCGGGCGCCACGATGATGTGGTCGTACTCCATCTCGTAGGCCGGGCCGTCGATCGGCTGGATCGTGACGGTCTTGCGAGCGTGCTCGACCTTCGTCACCTCACCGGAGACGATGCGGCACTTCTTCAGCTCCCGGCGCAGCGGCACCACAGCGTGTCGCGGCGAAATGTTACCGGCCGCTGCCTCAGGCAGGAACGGCTGGTAAGTCATGTGCGGAACAGGGTCAATCACGACGATCTCGGCCCGGTTCCGGTTCAGCTTCTTGGACAGGCGGAGGGCGGCGTAAAGCCCGACGTGACCTGCTCCTACGACGACTATGCGCGGCGGATTCACGCCCCTATTGTCGCGCGCGGGGCCCCTTTCATGCGCCGTTCTGTGACGATCACAACGGCCTAAGTCAAGTGACGAAACACTCAGATTTCACTCGCGGCGGGCCATACGGGTTAGGACCATTGTCACAGTCGTCGCCGCGACAAGTCCGACGAGTGTGGCCAGCTGGAACGGCTCTCCGCCCAGGTCGGCGGTCAGGCCCAGGGCCAGGACGATGACCACCGCGGAGAGCAGCACGACCAGCAGGGCGCGGCCCAGCCAGAGGGCCGGGACGTCGAAATTCACGATCGCGTCGTACGGCAGAACAGCCGCCAGCGCAGTGAGCGTGTGCCCCAGATAGAGCAGTGTCGCCAGTGCCAGCACGCGCCACAGTTCGACCGGGGAGCCGTACCCCGCGGTGTCGATCAGCCAGCCGGCAATCGCGGTGAGCGCGACCGCCGTGCCACCTCGTCCTCGTGGGGCCAGCGCCGGCCAGAAGACCGCGACCAGGGCCGGCAGCATGAACTTCGGATTGGACAGCAGGTCGGCCGGCCAGGCCACACCCACGGTGAGCAGGCCGGTGAGCGCGATGCCGAGACGGACCGTGAACGGCACGACAGTCGCCCGTCCGGCCGCCGAGCGCCAGCGGTCGATCCGGCGGTTCACCCCGTTGAGCATGTCAGCGTCCCCTCGGTGCCGAGGCCAGCCGGGCGACGTCACGCAGCACCAGGTCCAGGCTGCCGGCGCCGGCCCAGGCCACCACCGGCACGCCGTGCTCGCGCAACCGGCCCAGCACGTTCTCCCGTTCCATCCGCCACAGCCGGGTGGCGGCGGGTGTCCACTGGTTGCGCACCGGCGGTTTGGCCCCGGCGGGCAGCGTGTCGACCGCCACCACGTACCGGCCGGACTGGGTGAGCTGGGCGAGCATGTCGGCGGCCCGCGGGTCGACCAGTGGGGTCAGCACCACGACCAGCGCTGACGACGAGACGTGGTGCGCGCTGACCATGTTCTCGTACTGCTCGGTCCCGGCCGGGTCGGGCCGTACGTCGAGCAGCCACTCCAGAACCGTCAGGTACTGCCGGCGGCCGGAGGCGGGGCGCAGCCGGCGGGCGGTCGAGCCGTACTCCAGCAGCGACACCCGGTCGCCCCGGTGCAGATAGTGCTCGGAGATCGCGGCGGCCGCCCGGACCGTGGTGTCCAGCACCGACGAGCCGCCCCGGACGCCGCCGGACAGGCCGATCTCGCCGAGCACGTCGAGCAGGAGCAGCACCTCGGCGTCCCGGTCCGACAGGGTCGAGGCGACATGCAGGTCACGGGTCCGCAGGGAGACGCGCCAGTCGATACGTCGTAGTCGATCGCCGGGCGCGAACTGGCGTACCCCCGCGAGCTCTCCGCCCTCACCCGGCCGCCGGGAGCGATGCGCCCCGACCAGGCCGGCCGCGGCCGGCATCGCCTCCGTCGCGTTGAACGGCTCGGTCACCGGATAGACCCGCACGCCTCGCGCCGGGGTGACCACCGGCCGGCAGGCCAGCAGGCCGCCGCAGGCCGCGGCGCGGGCGGCGGCCGGGCCGACCTCCTGCCGGCCCCAGCGCAGCGCCTCGCCGGGCAGGTCGATCGCGGCCCAGCCGTCGGCGCTCACGGTGATCGCGAACGGCCGGTCGGAGTGTTCCAGTTTCAGCCAGGGCGACGTCCTGGTCCGGACGACGACCAGGTCGTAGTCGATCGAGTCCGGATTGGCGACGGTCAGCCCGGCCTCCACCTCGCCGCCCTCGACCAGGTGGGACTCGTCGGCGCTGATGGTGATCTCGGGGGCGGAGACCGGGGTGCGGCGCAGGTTGATCGCGGCGCCGATCGCGAACGGCGCCGCGAGCAGCACCAGGTCGACCCGGCCCAGTGCCACCCCGAGCAGCAGGAGCAGGCCGGTGAGCAGGATCGTCCGGCCCAGTGCCCGGGTGGGCGCCCAGGCCGGGCCGGACGACGACTCGGCCGTGCCCGCAGCGGGCACGGCCGGCCGGAGGCGCAGCAGGTCAGTCATGCCGGGCGTACGTCGGGAGCGCCCCGCTGGCCGGGGCGGGCACCGCGGTGAGCACCTCCTGGACCACGAAGGACGGATTGACCTGGCGCAGCCACATCTCCGGCCGAAGTGTTATCCGGTGGGCGAGGGCTGGGATCGCGACGTCCTTCACGTCCTCCGGCACCACGTAGTCACGGCCGGCCATCGCGGCACGGGCCCGGGCCAGCAGCAGCAGGGCGAGCGAGCCACGGGGCGAGGAGCCGACCAGCACCGCGCCGTGCTCGCGGGTGGCCGAGGCGAGGGCCACGATGTAGCGGCCGATCGAGTCCTCGACCGCGACCGACTCCAGCGCGGCCTGCATCATCTGGAGGGTACGGGCGTCGACCACCGGCGCCAGGGTGGCCTCCTCCTGCCGGCGGGCCATCCGGCGCTGGAGCACCGACCACTCCTCCTCGGCGGTCGGGTAGCCGAACGACACCCGCAGCAGGAACCGGTCGAGCTGCGCCTCGGGCAGCGGGTACGTCCCCTCGTACTCGATCGGATTGGCCGTCGCGATCACGTGGAACGGCGGGTCCAGCCGGTAGGTGACGCCCTCGACCGAGACCTGCTTCTCCTGCATCGCCTCGAGCAGGGCGGACTGGGTCTTCGGCGGCGTCCGGTTGATCTCGTCGGCCAGCAGCATGTTGGTGAAGACCGGGCCGGCCCGGAACGCGAAGTCACCCTTGCGCTGGTCGTAGAGGAACGAGCCGGTGACGTCAGCCGGCAGCAGGTCCGGAGTGAACTGGAGACGGCGGAAGTCGAGCCCGAGGGCCTGCGCGAAGGACCGGGCGGTAAGCGTCTTACCGAGACCGGGCATGTCCTCCAGCAGCACGTGGCCGCCGGCCAGGATCCCGGCCAGCACCAGCTCCAGTGAGTCCCGCTTGCCCACCACAACCGAGCCGACCGAGTCGAGGACCGCCCCGGCCAGCCGCCCGACCTCGTACGGGGGAAGAGCCTGCGTCACCGGCGCACCTTTCTCACAGTCGTTCCATGGCGTCTAGGTAAGTCTCGACGTCGCGGGCCTTGAGCGCCCGCCGGCCCGGCTCGGACAGCGCCGACCACAGGTCGTCACCGAGGAGTTCCCTGGCCCGGCGCGGGTCACCGGCCCGGGTGAAGCCGTGCCGCAGGCGCAATCGTTCGTCGGCCAGTTCCGCGAGCACCGGCAGAACGTTACGCGCATACAGTTCCGGGTCCGAGTGGGCCCGGTCCAGGTTCTGCTCCCAGCGGCGGACCGCGGCCCGGAGCGCGTCACCTGACGGCTGCGGGCCGGCGCCGATCCGGGAGCGCAGCCGGGGCGCCGGCGGCGGGGCGACCCGGGTGGCCGCGTAGATCACCATGCGCAGGCCGATCAGCAGGCTGACCAGGAGCAACAGCGAGATGCTGGTGTCCAGCGCGCGCAGCCCGGCGGTGATCACGACGGCGGCCAGGCCGATCACCACCCCGTTGCCGATCAGGGTGACCGCGATCGAGCGTCGCTTGGCGACGGTCTCGGTCTCCTCAGCGGTACGCGGGGTGTCCGCGACGCCGAAGAGATCGTCCAGCCCTCCGTCGCTCATGCGGCCACCACTGCCTCGGCCCGGCCCGGCCGTGCTCCTGTCATGCCGGCGCTCCGCTCCGGGCGGCGCCCAGGTCGGCGCGTAGCCGTTCCAGGGCGGACCGCGCCTGCTGTCGCATCTGGTCGTCGACGGTGTGTGTGGCATACCGCGCCTCGCGGTACACCTCCAGCAGCGCGGCGAGCACCCCGGCGTCGACCCGCTGCTCGGCAAGCAACCGTCCGACGTAGTCGGTGGGGCTGTCCCCCGGATGCCGCGGGGTGCCAGCCGCGGCGGCGGCGTCCTCCAGCCGCACCCAGCAGGCGATCACCGCCCGGCGCGGGTCGCGGTCGGTGTCGGACAGCTCCTCCAGGCCGGCGTCGAGGGCGGCGACCAGGTCGTCGGCGGTCTGGCGGGCCCGGCGGGGCTGGTGCTTGCCGGTGCGGGCCGGGCGGCGGCGCAGGTGGTCGCGGACCAGCGCCCAGGTGAGGCCGACCACCATCAGCACCGCCCCGAGGATCAGCACGACGAGCGTCGCGGTGCCCACCCACTCGGGCAGGATCCGGGCTGGCTCCGGAATGCTCTCCTGGAAGCTCGGCTGCACGGACGGCCGGGGCGGCAGCAGCGGCGGCCGGGTCGGCGCCGCATCGGGCTCCAACTGGTCGAGCTGCGGGGCGGATCTGGTGGCGGCGAGCGAGGTCACGAAGAGCAGTCCGAGGACAGCAGCGAGTGGCCACCATCGGCGCAGTGCGGCGAAGTCCATAACGGGCTCAGATCCGTGGCTCGGGGATTGTCGGCGCTCGCATCATGCCAGGCCCGCCAGATCCTTCGCACGGCCGAACACGTCGTCGAGCATGGCGGGGGTGAGCCGGCCGGTGAAAGTGTTCTGCTGGCTGACGTGGAAACTGCCCAGCAGAACCGGCGCGCCGGGCACGCTGACCAGGGCGCCGTGCCCGAATTTCGGGCGTGGCACGGGCGGCCGCACACCATAGGCGGCGATCATCGCCGGCCACCACGCGGCCCATGCGAAGGCACCGAGCGCGACCACCACCCGCAGGGTCGGCCGGATCAGCTCCAGCTCGCGCCGGACCCACGGCGCGCACGTGTCGCGCTCCTCGGGCAGCGGTTTGTTGTCCGGCGGGGCGCAGCGGACCGTGGCGAAGATCCGGGTGTGCCGCAGCTCCAGGCCGTCGTCGGCGGCGACGCTGGTCGGCTGGTTGGCGAGGCCGGCCCGGTGCAGCGCGGCGAAGAGCACCTCACCGGAGCGGTCGCCGGTGAAGATCCGGCCGGTGCGGTTGCCGCCGTGGGCGGCGGGCGCCAGGCCGAGGATCGCGATCTCCGCGGCGGCCGGGCCGAACCCGGGGACCGGCCGTCCCCAATACCGCTGGTCACGGAACGACGCCCGTTTCGTCACCGCGACGTCGGTGCGCCAGGCGACCAGGCGGGGGCAGGCGAAACAATCCGCGACATGGGCGTCGAGCGCGGTCAGCGAGGCCGCTCCGGCCGCCTGGGCGACGACCGATTCGGGGGTACGCGCGGAGGCGCCGGACGGAAGCACGCGTCCAGCACAGCATCCCCGCGCTCGACGGAACGCAACCGGGTCGGCCGCGGGCACCCCATCGGATGCCCGTGACCGACCCGGAACGGAGCTCGTTGTGCAGGTCAGTTGACCTTCAGGCAGAGCAGGTAGCCGGCGCCCTCCTGGGAGGCGATGACGGCACCCTCCTCGCCCTCCTTGAGGCCGTTGTTGATGATGTCGTCGCAGGCGGGGCTGTTCTCGTCCTTGATGCCCTCGACCCGACCGAGCACGGTGTACTTCGCGTCGGTCGACGAGCAGTCGACGATCTCGGCGTCGACCTGGGTGGTGGTCTCCTTGACCTCCTGCGAGACGCCGATGCAGCTACCGGCCTTGGCGTCCTTGGTCGGGTCCTCGGTGACGGCGTCGCGGATCCCGATCTTGATGAACAGGAAGATCACGCCGACGATGATGGCGCCCACGATGCCGAGGATCTTGCGGCCGAGCTTGCTCTTCTGCTTGACCTCGGTGCCCGGGAAGGGCGGCGGCGGGAAGCCGGGGTCTCCCGCGTTCGGCGGCGGGAAGCCCGGCGCCCCCGCGTTCGGCGGCGGGAACTGGCCACCGGCGTTGGGAGGCGGGTAACCCTGGGGTCCCGCGTTCGGCGGCGGGAACTGGCCACCGGATGAGGGCGGCACGACCGGGTCTGTCATCGGGCTTTCCTTTCAAGGGGTACGGCCGGCATCGGCCGGCACGCGAGGATAGCGACAGCCGTCGCTCGCGCGCGATCCCCTTTGCAGCCTGATTCAACTCCGTGGCCGAGCCGCAACCATCGACGGTGTCACCTGCTGGGACTCGGTGACGGCGGGCTGGCCGACGGGCCTGTGGATGGAGCTGTGGACAACGATGGCTCGCCCGCCCGGAACGGCGCCTGACCCGGACAATACGGATATCCCGGGTTCCTAATCGGGACCGGATTGCCCTCCTCGTCATAACAGGACGGCTCGCCCAGCTGGATCGGCTGACCATCCTGGTCGTAAAGCTGCACACCCACCATCAACCGGCCCTCGGCGTCGTAGACGAAGACGTCACGGACGTTGCTCACCGGGTCGGGCCGCTCGTCGATGTAGCCGACGTTGTAGTAATAGTCACGCTGCGCCGCCGAGTCGACCTCGAAGAACCCGATCACCGCGAAGATCACCAGGAAACCGGTGCCCAGCCGCTGCAGGCGCCGCGACCAGGACCCGGCCGGCTGCTCCCGCCGCCCCAGCCAGATCGAGCCCAGCAGGCCGAGGCCGAGCAACAGGATCGCGGCCAGGTCGTCACCGCCGACCCGGGGCAGCAGACCCAGCGGGGTGCCGTGGTCGTGCAGCATGAACGCGACCGCCATGGCGGCCAGATAGCCCCGCAGCACCCACCAGGCGGGCCGCAGCAGCGCCAGGAACTCGCTGGCCCGGGGGTAGCCGAGCACCGGGCCGACCCGCTCGTCGAACCCGCGCAACCAACGATCGATCCGGGCCCGATGGCGGGCGGCGGTCTCGGCGATCCGGGACCGCTCCCCCTCCGGCGGCGCGGTGGCGGTGAACCCGGCGCTCGCGCTCAGCTCGGCCGCGTAGGCGGCGGGTGGGCCGAGCCGCTCATACAACGAGCCGCCGCCCTCGGCCAGCACCTCGGCCAGGTGCTCCGGCAGATCTTCGAGCAACTCGTCGCGGGTCGCGGCCGGCAGCCCGGCAAGCGCCTCCCGGACGCCCTCGACGTAGACGGCGATCTCGTCCTGTGCCGTGAGGTTCACGCCTTCCCCCGCTCGCGAAGCAGATCTTCCATGATCGACGCGAAGCCGTGCCACACCTTGCCGGAGCTGAGCAGCTCGGCGCGACCGGCCTCGTTGAGTGCGTAATACTTCCGGTGCGGGCCCTCGTCGCTGGGCACCACATAGCTGTTGAGCAGGCCGTTGTTGAAGAGGCGGCGCAACGTGCCGTAGACCGAGGCGTCGCCGACCTCCTCCAGGCCGGCCGCGCGCAGACGGCGCAGGATGTCGTAGCCGTAGCCGTCCTCGTCGCGCAGCACCGCCAGGACGGCCAGGTCGAGCACCCCTTTGAGCAGTTGCGTCGCATCCACGCGGAGCACACTACTGCGCAATCCGAAGTACCGTCAACAGCGCACTACCAGGGCGGGTGGCGCAGGAAGTCAGAGAGCCAGGCCGAAGGCGATGCCGTCGAGGATGTCGTGCTCCGAGGCGATCACGAAGTCGTGGCCGGAGCGCTCCTGGATCACCTTCATGATCAGGGCGCCGCCGCCGATCACGTCGGCCCGGCCGGGGTGCATCACCGGCAGGGCCAGCCGCTCGTCGACCGTCATGGCCAGGAGTTCGTCGGTCACCCGGGCGACTGCCGAGGCTTCGATCCGGCTGTGGTGGATGCGCGTGGAGTCGTACACCTCGAGGTCGTGAGCCAGCGCGGCAACCGTGGTGACCGTCCCGGCCAGGCCGACCAACGTCCTCGCCGAACTGCCGGACACGGCCGCCAAGGCCGTGTCGACGGCCGCCACGATGTCCGCCTCCGCCGCCGCCAGCTCGGCCGCCGTCGGCGGATCGCTGTGCAGGTGCCGCTCGGTCATCCGGACACAGCCGATGTCCATCGAGATCGATTTCTCCACGCCCCAGGTGCCGGTGACGAACTCGGTCGAGCCGCCGCCCAGGTCGTAGACGAGATAGGGACCCTCGGCGTCCAGGCCGTTCACGGCGCCCAGGAAGGACAGCTCGGCCTCCTGCTCGCCGGTGATCACCTCGGGGTCGATGCCGAGCACACCACGGACCATGTCCCGGAAGTCCTGCGCGTTGGAGGCGTCCCGGCTGGCCGAGGTGGCACACATCCGGACCCGGGTGACACCCAGCTCGGCGATCTCCGCGGCATAGACCAGCAGGGCCTGCCGGGTGCGCTCGATCGCGGCCGGGGCGAGCATCCCGGTACGGTCCACGCCCTCCCCCAGCCGCACGATCTCCATCCGCCGGGAGACGTCGGCCAGCTTGTCCCCGGCCACGTCGGCGATCAGCAGGCGGATGGCGTTGGTGCCGCAGTCGATGGCGGCCACTCGCGTGCTCACAGGTGTAGAAGCATTCTCGTGTTCCCCAGCGTGTTCGGCTTGACCCGTTCCAGGTCGAGGAATTCGGCGACACCCTCGTCGTACGACCGCAGCAACTGCTCGTAGACCCCGTGCGGCACGGCCGCCCCGTCGATCTCGGTGAACCCGAACGACCCGAAGAACCGGGTCTCGAACGTGAGACAGAACACCCGCCGCACCCCGAGCTCACGGGCCTGGTCGAGGAGCGCCGACACGATCCGGTGGCCGATCTTCTGCCCGCGCAGGGTGGGGTCGACCGCGACCGTGCGGATCTCGGCGAGGTCCTCCCACATCACGTGCAGCGCGCCGCAACCGGCCACCCGGCCGTCCGCCGCCTCCGCCACCCAGAACTCCTGGACCTGCTCGTACAGCGTGACCGTGGCCTTGCTGAGCAGCCGGCGATCGGTCGTGTACGTGTCCACCAGGGACCGGATCGCCCGGACGTCCCCGGTCCGCGCCCGCCTGACGTTCACTCGCCGTCCGTCAGTCGCACGCAGGGGCCCCCGGCCCAGTACGGCTCGATCGCGTCGCGCACCTCGTCACCGAACGGGTTGACGCCCCGCCCGGCCGCGAGCGCGTGCCCGAGGTGCACGTGCAGGCACTTCACCCGGTCCGGCATGCCACCGGCCGAGACGTTCTTGATCTCCGGCACGTCCTCGATCGCGGTACGCCGGTCCAGATAGTCCTCGTGCGCGGCCACATACTTCTTGGCCAGCTCGGGATCGGTGCTGAGCCGCTCCTGCATGTCGCGCATGACACCGGCCGACTCCAGCCGGCTGCACGCCGCGGTCGCATGCGGGCAGGTCAGGTAATACATGGTGGGGAACGGCGTGCCGTCGTCCAGACGCGGTGAGGTCTCCACCACATCGGGGTTGCCGCACGGGCAGCGGTGCGCGATCGCCCGGGTGCCGCGGGGGCGGCGGCCGAGCTGGGCCGCCACGATGTCGAGGTCGGCGGGTGTGGGTTCGTCCATCAGTCCTGGGGTTTCGCGTGGGCGGGCTCGGCGTTTGCCGCTTGAACACTGCTCCACAGCGTGTCGTACCACCTGTCGGGGGCGGCCGCCGGGGTCTGCTCCGCGGCGGCGGCCTCGTCACCCTCGTTCGGCACGACCAGCAGCGGCGTCTCACCTGGACGCACATAGGAGAACCGCTCCAGAGCCTGAATTCGCAGGTACTCCGGGTCCTTCCACTTCGCCAACTGCTTCTCGGACGCGGCGATCTGGGCCTTTTTCGCGGCCACCGCCGCCTCCATCTCGGCGATCTGCGACTCCTGCTCCAGGTACACCCGAAGGGGGTACGTGTAGGCGAGAGCGAGAACGACGACGAGCGCGATGAGGACGGTGGCCCGGCCGGTCAGCGCGCGCGGGCGGGGGGCGTCGGTGCGCTGAGCGGCTGCGCCGCCGGAGGATCCCCCAGGAGTACGCCGAGCCGACGGCACCCGGATCGGTCCGGTGTTCCTGGTGCGGGACGGGGCGGGCCGGCCACCGGCGCCGGTGCGGCGACGGGTCGGCCCCTGGCCACTCGGCGTGCGGCGTTCCGCCATCTCCGCGCCTCCCGTCAGCCTTGAGTCATGGCACCCGTCCCCGGAAACCTAAACCTCCGGGGACGGCTGTCACAAACTCGATGATCCTCGCCGGACGGTCAGCCGACGCGGTAACGCGGGAACGCGCCCGCACCGGCGTACCGGGCGGCGCTCTCCAGCTGCTCCTCGATGCGCAGGAGCTGGTTGTACTTCGCGACCCGGTCGGACCGGGCCGGGGCGCCGGTCTTGATCTGGCCGGAGCCGACCGCGACGGCCAGGTCGGCGATGGTGACGTCCTCGGTCTCACCGGACCGGTGGCTCATCATCGTCTTGAAGCCGGCCCGGTGGGCCAGGTCCACGGCGTCCAGCGTCTCGGTGAGCGAGCCGATCTGGTTCACCTTGACCAGCAGGGCGTTGGCGGCCTTCTCGGCGATGCCACGGGCCAGGCGCTGCGGGTTGGTGACGAACAGGTCGTCGCCGACGATCTGGACCTTGTCGCCCAGCTGCGCGGTCAGCGCGCTCCAGCCGGCCCAGTCCTCCTCGTCCAGCGGGTCCTCGATGGAGACGATCGGGAAGTCGGCGGCCAGCTTCGCGTAGTACGCGATCATCTCGTCGGTCGACTTCGGGGTGCCCTCGAAGACGTACGCCCCGTCCTTGTGGAACTCGGTCGCCGCGACGTCCATGGCCAGGACGATGTCACTGCCCAGGGTGTAGCCGGCGGCCTGCACGGCCTCGGCGATCAGCTCCAGGGCCGCGACGTTCGCCGACAGGTTCGGCGCGAAGCCGCCCTCGTCGCCGAGGCCGGTGGACAGGCCCTTCTTCTTCAGCACCGACTTGAGCGCGTGGTAGACCTCGGCGCCGCTGCGGACAGCCTCGCGGAAGGTCGGCGCGCCGATCGGGGCGATCATGAACTCCTGCACGTCGACGTTCGAGTCGGCGTGGGAACCACCGTTCAGGATGTTCATCATCGGCACCGGCAGCAGCGACGCGTTCGGGCCACCGAGGTAGCGGAACAGCGGCAGCTCGGCCGAGACGGCGGCGGCCTTCGCCACGGCGAGGGAGACGCCGAGGATCGCGTTGGCACCGAGCGAGGACTTGGTGTCCGTGCCGTCGATGTCGATCATCTTCTGGTCGATCAGGCGCTGGTCGGAGGCCTCGTAACCGACGAGCTCCTCGACGATGTGCTCCTCGATGTTGGCGACCGCCTTCTCGACACCCTTGCCGAGGTAGCGGCCCTTGTCACCGTCGCGGAGCTCGAGCGCCTCGAAGGCGCCGGTGGAGGCGCCGGACGGCACCGCCGCGCGGCCGACCGAGCCGTCGTCCAGGCCGACCTCGACCTCAACGGTCGGGTTGCCCCGGGAATCGAGGATCTCGCGGGCGACGATTGCTTCAATGGTGGCCATTGGTCGTGTCGCTCCCTAACGTTTGTACGAATACAGTTTCGGTCCGCGACCCTGCGGGCCGACCACACCGCAGAGCGTATCGAGTCCGGCCATGACGTGTTCGCGCGGCCGGTGAACTCCCCGGCCGGATCACCTCAAACCTGCGGCGTACCTGCCGAAGCGATGAGCACTATGACCAGTAGCCTGTTTCCGCCAGACGGGTCGCGTGTCGAGTTGGACATCGGGGCCGAGATCCTCACGGAAGTCCGCGTGGTCCGGGTCACCGAGACCACCGTGACCCTGTCCCTGCCGCTCGCCGACGCCGGGATGAGACCCGGCACCGTCGTGCTGGTGCGCTGGCCGGCCGGGCCCCGCGGCCGGTATACCCAGCAGGGGACGGTCCGCAAGGCCGACGAGAACCGGATCGACCTCACGATGCTCGGCGAGCCGGAGATCGAGCAGCTGCGCAACTTCGTGCGCGGCGGCGGGGGCGAGAGCATCCTGCTGGTCCGGGCCGACGAGCCACAGCGCGTCGGGCGGGTGCACGACCTCAGCGAACGCTCGGTGCGGGCCTACTTCGGCGACGTCGACCTGCGGCCCGGCGAGGAGATGCTGCTCCGGCTCCAGCTCGGCGAGGAGGTCGTGCAGTTCCCGGCCACCGCGTACCGGGTGGCCCAGATCCGCCAGCAGGTCCCGGTCCGCGGGCCCCTGGTCACCGAGATGGTCGCGATCTTCGAGCAGGACGAGCGACAGGCAAAGATCATCCGGCGGTACGTGATGCGCCTCCAGTTGCAGGCCCGACGCGAGGCGGCAGCGGCCGCGGCCCTCGCCGAGGAGGCGCTGGCGGAGGCCGCCGCTCTGGCCGCTCGATAAATCCGGAAATTCGAATTGAAATGCGGCCGGAGGGTCCCGTGAATGGAGGACCTCCGGCCGGTTAATTGTCGTGCCATAGGCCCTCGAATCATCGACGCCGATCGCCGGATACTCGATTGCGCGGGGTTGCGCGGGTACGTCAGGGTGGTCTCCGTGCCCGCCACCCCGCGCCGCATACAAGCCGGCCACCACCGGCTCCCCGGCCGTCCCCCACCAGCCGTCCACCCCGCCGAGGCCACACTCCAGGCCGCCACCCCGACCGGCCCACCCCTGCATCGCCCCACCCTTCCGGCCGGGCGCACCACCACCCCGACCGGCCCATCCCCGCATCGCCCGGCCCCGCGTCGCCCGGCCTTCCTCGCTGACAGCGCCGCCCTTCATCCGCGCCACCCATTTCCGTATGACCGATTTATCGGATTTGCCGGACGTGGACGGATGGGCGTGATCCGAATTGCCGCCCTCCTCATCACGACCCTGGCCGCAACAACCGCCTGCACCGGTCTAGACCAGGCGAACGCGGCCGGCATCGCCGATGAGGCGCTGGTGTCCGAGGCCGCTGACCGGGTCGCCGCCGCCGATGCGCTGACCTGGACGACCACCTACCGCCTGGCCAACGGGGCGACCGCCCGGGTGGTGCGCTCGCAGACACCGTCCCGGATCGCCTACAGCTGGCCGTCCGGAACCCTGATCAGCACCCCGGACGCCGTCACCCGCTGCGACGGCACCGGCGAGAAGGCGGTCTGCACCGCCACCTCACCGGGCGCCGACGACACGATCCCGGCCTCGACCGGCTTGATCACCCCGGCCGAGATCCTCGACATGCTGGAGATCGCCGCGATCGACCCGGGCGTGGAGGTGGTCCCTCGGGAGACCACGATCGCCGGGCGATACGCGTCGTGCCTGAAGTTCGGCGGCAGTTACGAGGTTTGTGTCACGGTCGAGGGGACCGTCGCCGCCTTCACCGGAACAGTCGACGGCACCCCGGTCGAGATGTTGCTCACCGATTACCGCTCCGGCATCGAGGAGTCCGACTTCGCCCTCCCACCGAACGCCCAGGTGAACGACCGCCGCCCCACCTGATCCGCGTGGTGACCTACGGCGCGAATCACCCCACAGATAGCCGCTGGCGCGAGATCGGCGCGTGTCCGGTTGCCGGGTGCCGCGCGGTGCGGCGTGGCCCGGCGGTCAGACGCCCAGAAGGGTCCGCAGGTGGCGGGGCGGCGGGGAGCCGTGGGCCAGCATCGCGTCGTGCCAGGCTTTCGGGGTGGCCCCGAAAGGCCGGGCCGCCGCGATGGCCGCCACCTCGGTATAGCCGACGAAGTAGGTCGACAGCTGGGTGGACGTGAGCAGGGCACGCCGCCACTTGCCGGCCGCCTCGCCCTCCTCCTGGAAACCTCGCCCGGTCATCAGGGCCATCGCCTCGGACTCGGGCAGATCCGCACAGTGGGTGAGCTGGTCGATGATCGCGTTGAGGCTCATCCGGAGCTGCATCTTCAGCTGCTGCACCCGGACCGGCAGGCCGCCGAACCCGAGGCCGGCCATCAGCTCCTCGGCGTAGACCGCCCAGCCCTCGACGAACGGGCCGGACCAGCCGAGCGAACGCACCCGGGTGGCGGCCCGGAACCGCCGGGAGTGGGCGATCTGCAGGAAGTGGCCGGGCATCGCCTCGTGGACGGTGAGGTTGCGCAGCATCTCGTCGTTGTACTCACGGTAGAAGCTGGCGATCCGCTCGGCCGGCCAGTCGGCGGGGGCCGGCGCGATGCAGTAGAAGGTGGGCACGTCGGCGGTCTCGAGCGGGCCGGGCGGATCACAATAGGCGACCGCGACGCCCCTGGCGAACTCCGGCATCTCCTCGATCACGCACGGATCGCCGACCAGCGAGAGGATGTCGTGCCGCTGGACGAACTCGGTGGCCTCGACCATCGTGACCTGGGCCAGGCCGACGATGGTGGTGTCGTCGGGGTGTTTCTCGGCGATGGCGCCGAGGGCACGGCGGACCGTCTCGTCGGTGGCCGGGCCGCCGGTCAGCTCGGCCGCGGCGGCGCGCAGCTCCTCGCTGACCCGGTCGAGGTTGGCCTGGGCGCGGGAGAGGATCTCGGCGGCGGGCAGCTCGGTGTCGAGGGTGTGCCAGAGCCGCGCCTCCCACAGGCGGCGGCCGAGGCGCGGGTCACGGCCCGGGTCGTCGCCCTCCAGCCGGGCCCGCAACCAGCCGTCGAACTCGGCGAACGCCGCCTGTGCCGCGGCGGCGGCCGGCTCCACCTCGGCGCGCAGGCCCGGCGCCTGGGACAACAGGCGGGGCACCTCGTCGCGGATCAGCCGGGCGGTGCCGGCGAACTGGCCGATCGCGGTCTCGACGTGGATGCGGGGCACGTCGCTGAGCACGGCACGGGCGGTGGCCAGCGCGTCCGGAATCGCGCCGAGCCGACCGGACAGACTGGTCAGGCGCTCGTCGAGGGGCGCGAACGGGCGGGCGATCAGCCCGTGCAGCAGTGGGCCGGGGTTGTGCTCCAGTGGGTTCCACTCGTGCTCGCGGATCTCGGTCAGCTCGAACAGCTCACGCTCCACCCGGGCGGTCAGGATCGCGTGGTCGACCTGATCCTCCGGGTCGAGACCGTCGGGGTCGACGCCGCTGAGCGCGTCACCGGCGTCGCGCAGCATGGCGACACGAGCGGACACACCGGCGGCGGAGTGATCGGGCAGGCGGTCGTCGAAGCGGTGGTCACCGGCGTAGGAGGCGGTGGCGGGGTCGCTCTCCAGGAGGGCGTCGACGATCCGCTCGGCAAGCGGTACGAACTCCGGCATGCCGTGAAACCTACTCGTAAGGACTGACATTTTCCCGGAGCACGCACCCGGCCGGTGATCTAACCTTCCGCCGCTCGCACCGCGTCGGCGTACAACAGGGTCGCGGCTCGAAGTGCGGCTTCGGCGTCCAGACCGGCGGCCCGGGCCTCGGCGACCACCCGTAGCAGCAGGCTGCCGAGGTCGTCGTCGGCCGGCAGCGAGACGGACAGTCCGGCCCGCTCGACCCGGTGCAGGATCTTCGCGGCCAGGGCGAGGGCGGGCTGGCTGAGCGCGATCCCGTCGAGGACCGAGTCGCGGGCCTTCTCCTCCCGCTTGATCCGCTCCCAGTTGGCGGTGATCTCCTCGATGTCGGCGACCTGCTCGCCGGCGAACACGTGCGGGTTGCGGCGGATCATCTTCTCCACCAGGCCACCTGCCACGTCGTCGATGGTCCACCGGTCGCCGCCCTCGTGTTCCTCGGCGAGGCGGGCGTGCAGCACCACCTGGAGGAGCACGTCGCCGAGTTCCTCACGCAGGGCGGCGAGGTCTCCGGAGTCGATCGCGTCGTACGCCTCGTAGCTCTCCTCGAGCAGGTAGGTGGCGAGCGAGGCGTGGCTCTGTTCGCGTTTCCACGGGTCGCCGCCGGGTGACACGAGCCGGTCCATCACGGTGACGGCGTCGAGGAGCCGGGCGCCCGGTGGGTCCCAGGAGCCGTACATCAGCTCGAGCTCGGCCAGGCCGGGCTCGCGGGCCAGACGCAGGCCGAGCTGCCGGGCGAAGGCCTGGTCGCCCTCGGGTCCGGCGAGCCAGACCGCGGCCGGCTGCCCGGCGACGGCGTCCAGCAGTCCCTGTGCGTCGGTGTCGAGCACGGTGACCGGCACGCCGGTGACCCGCAGGGCGTCGGCCTGGGCGCTGTCGGCGGCGGCGTACACCGGATAGGCCCGGACGGCGTCCCACGCCTCGGCGGTCAGCAACCCGGCCGGCAGCCGTGGCGAGGTGACGAGCAGAACGATCCGGGTGCTCAAGACTTGTCGTCCACCGGGACCGCCCACTGGTCGTCGAAGTCGGCGGTGAGCAGGTCCAGCGGGCCGGCTTCGGCCTCGATGCCGAGCACGGTCAGGTCGAACGCGTACCGCGGATTGATTTTGACGTGCAGTTCGTCGGCGGTCGCCTTGACCTCGTCGCGGAGTTTCGCCGCGGCCGCGACGGCCTGGAGGTTCTGCTCGCCCTGGCTGGACTTCCAGGCGGCGTAGTCCTGACCGGGCTGGACACCGCCGTTCGCGGAGAGCTGGTCGAAGACGAAGCGCATGTCCTCGTCGGACGGCGTGGCGGAGGGGGCGACCAGCGCCTGGGTGAGCAGGCCACGCAGGTAGTAGTTGTCGATGTAGAGCTTCGCGAAGGTGGAGTCGGCGGGCAGCTTGCGCTGGGCGGCGAACTCCGCGTACGGCACGTCGGCGGGCAGCTGCACCGAGTGCTTGGTGGCGAGGCGGCCGTAGATCTCCTGCCCGACCATCGCCTTGAGGACGTCGGTCCGGGTGAACGGCACCTGGGCCCGGTCCGCGGTGATGGTCGGCGCCGGGGTGACCGTCTCGCCGGCGGCCTTGCGCTTGGCCTCGGTGTCCCGCTGCGCCGCCTCGGCCGCCGACGCCTCGGCTTTCGCCTGCGCGGTCAGGGCGTCGTAGGTCTCGTTCCAGACCTTGTCGACGTCCTTGTCGGAGATGTCACCGGCGCTGCCCATATAGGCGGCCACGGATGACTCCGAGCGGCAGCCGGACACCCCGGCCAGGGCGAGGGACGCGACGACAAGAGCGGAGGCGAGTCGGCGGGCAGGCAGCATGGTCAACACTCTCTCACGCGCTCTGTGATTTACGTCGCCCGGCCCGCGCCGGTTTTCACCGGCTCGCCGAGGACGTCCTTGAGCAGTTGCCCGCACCACTGAAGCAGGTCCTGGTCGCGCAGTAGCTCGCCGCCGATCCGCCGGGTGCTGGGCCGGGGCACGCTGACCTGGTCGGTGCCGGTCTTGTAGACCGAGTCCGGGTGGTAACGCTTGAGTCGCAGCTGCTTGGAGTCGGGCAGCGCGAGCGGCGAGAACCGGATGTGCTTGCCCTGCATCGACACGTCGGTGAGGCCGTAGGTGCGGGCCAGCTGCCGAAACCGGGCGACCGCGATCAGGTTGACGACCGGGGCGGGCGGTTCGCCGTACCTGTCCTTCATCTCGCCGACCACCTCGTCGAGGCGGGCGTCGTCGCGGGCCTCGGCGAGTTTGCGGTACATCTCCAGGCGCAGGCGCTCGACCGAGATGTACTCGGTGGGCAGGTGCGCGTCGATCGGCAGGTCGATCTTGACCTCGGGCTCCTCCTCCTGGCGCTCACCCTTGAACTGGGCCACCGCCTCGCCGACCATCCGCACGTAGAGGTCGAAGCCGACGCCCTCGATGTGGCCGGACTGCTCGCCGCCGAGCAGGTTGCCGGCGCCGCGGATCTCCAGGTCCTTCATCGCCACGTACATGCCGGCGCCGAGCTCGGTGTGCTGCGCGATGGTGGCCAGCCGCTCGTGGGCGTGCTCGGTGAGCGGCTTCTCCCGGGGGTAGAGGAAGTACGCGTACGCCCGCTCGCGTCCCCGGCCGACCCGGCCGCGGATCTGGTGCAGCTGGGCGAGACCGAGCAGGTCGGCGCGCTCCAGGATGAGGGTGTTGGCGTTCGGGATGTCGATGCCCGACTCGACGATCGTGGTACAGACCAGGACGTCGAACTCCTTCTCCCAGAAGCCGACCATCACCTTCTCGAGCTGTTCCTCGCTCATCTGGCCGTGCGCCACCGCGACCCGGGCCTCGGGCACCAGCTCACGCAGCTTGCGGGCGGCCCGGTCGATCGACTCGACCCGGTTGTGCAGGTAGAAGACCTGGCCGTCGCGCAGCAGCTCGCGGTGGATGGCCGCGGCGACCTGCTTCTCGTCGTACGCCCCGACGTAGGTGAGGACCGGGTGCCGTTCCTCCGGTGGGGTGGCGATGGTCGACATCTCCCGGATGCCGGTGATCGCCATCTCCAGGGTCCGCGGGATCGGGGTGGCCGACATGGTCAGCACGTCGACCGACGCGCGCAGGGCCTTGAGCTGCTCCTTGTGCTCGACGCCGAAACGCTGCTCCTCGTCGACGATGATCAGGCCGAGGTTCTTGAACCGGGTCGACTTGGCGAGCAGGCGGTGGGTGCCGATGATGATGTCGACCGTGCCGTTGGCGGCGCCCTCCAGGGTGAGGGTGGTCTCCTTCGGCGTCTGGAACCGGGACAGCTGCTTGATCTGCACCGGGAACTGGCTCATCCGCTCGGTGAACGTGTTGAAGTGCTGCTGGGCGAGCAGAGTGGTGGGCACGAGCACGGCCACCTGCTTGCCGTCCTGCACGGCTTTGAACGCCGCCCGTACCGCGATCTCGGTCTTGCCGTAACCGACGTCGCCGCAGATCAGCCGGTCCATCGGGACCTGCAGCTCCATGTCGTGTTTGACCTCGATGATGGCGGCCATCTGGTCCGGCGTCTCGGTGTAGGGGAACGCGTCCTCCAGCTCCCGCTGCCACGGGGTGTCCGGCCCGAAGGCGTGCCCCGAGGAGGCCTGACGGGCCGCGTACAGCTGGATGAGCTGGGCGGCGATCTCCTTGACCGCCTTCTTGGCGCGGGCCTTGCTCTTCTGCCAGTCGGCGCCGCCCATCTTGTGCAGGGCCGGTGACTCGCCGCCGACGTAGCGGGAGAGCTGGTCGAGCTGGTCGGTGGGGACGAAGAGCCGGTCGCCGGGCTGGCCCCGCTTGGACGCGGCGTACTCGATGACCAGGTACTCCCGCTCGGCGCCGTTGACCACGCGCTGCACCAGCTCGATGTAACGGCCGATGCCGTGCTGCTCGTGCACCACGAAGTCGCCGGTCTTGAGTTCGAGCGGGTCGATCGTGTTGCGCCGCCGGGCCGGGAGCTTGCGCATGTCCTTCGTGGACGCGCCGCGGCCGCCGGAGATGTCGTTGCCGGTGATCACCGCGAGCCGGGACGCCTCGTCGACGAAACCGTGGTTGAGCCCGCCGCAGGTGACGAGCAGCCGCCCGTCCTCGATGGCGGACGGGATCGAGTCGACGGTGGTGACGCCGAGACCGGCGTCGCGGAGCAGCTCGGCGGCCCGCTGCGCGGTCCCCTTGCCCTCGAAGACCAGCGCGATCGCCCAGCCCTGACCGGCCCATCCGGCGAGGTCGCCGGCGAGGCGCGCGGTGTCACCGTGGTAGAGCGGGACGGGCTGTGCGGCCAGCGCGATCGCGTCACCGAGGTCCGGCGACACCTCGACGCTCGACGCGTCCTCCCAGGGGAGCGCCTCGGCGGGGGTGTCGGCCAGCCCGAAGGGTGAGATCGACCACCACGGCTGGTGCAGGACCGCGGCGTGCGCCCGGACGTCGGCCAGAGTGCGGAAGGCCACGGCGCCGACGTCGATCGGCGCCTGGCCGCCGACGGCGGCCGCGGCCCAGGAGGCTTCCAGAAATTCATCTGAGGTACGGGTGAGGTCGTGCGCCCGGGTCCGGATCCGCTCCGGGTCGCAGAGCAGCACGTGGGTGCCGGCCGGCATGCAGTCGATCAGCAGTTCCATGCTGTCGGTGCCGCTGAGCAGGGCCGGGGCCAGTGACTCCATCCCTTCGACCGGGATGCCCTCGGCGAGTTTGTCGAGGATCTCGGCGAGCTCGGGATGCTCGGCGGCGAGGGCAGCGGCCTTGGCCCGGACCGGTGGGGTGAGCAGCAGCTCCCGGCAGGGTGGCGCCCACAGGCGCGGCACCTGGTCGATGGTCCGCTGGTCGGCGACCGCGAAGGTGCGGATCTCCTCGACCTCGTCGCCCCAGAACTCGACCCGGGACGGGTGCTCGTCGGTGGGCGGGAACACGTCGAGGATGCCGCCGCGGACCGCGAACTCGCCGCGCTTGGTGACCAGGTCGACCCGTGCGTACGCCATGTCGGAGAGCCGCCGCGCGACCTCCTCCAGCTCGACCTCACCGCCGGTGACCAGCTCCACCGGCTCCAGGTCGCCGAGGCCCTTGAGCTGTGGTTGCAGCAGCGACCGGACCGGCGCGACGATCACCCGCAACGGCGTCCCGCCGGGGTGGGCGAGCCGGCGCAGCACGGCGAGCCGGCGGCCGACCGTGTCGGACCGGGGTGACAGGCGCTCGTGCGGCAGCGTCTCCCACGAGGGGTAGACGGCGACCAGATCGGGGTCGATCAGGCAGCCCAGCGCGTCGGCCAGGTCGTCGGCCTCGCGTGAGGTGGCGGTGACCGCCAGCACCGGCCGCTGGGCGCCGCCGATGTCGGCCGGGCCGGCGACGGTGGCGACGACGAACGGGCGCAACGAGACCGGCGCGGTCAGGTCGAGCGAGTCCGAGTCGACGAAGCCTTTGGCCGCCAGATCACGGGCGCGGGCGAGACCGCGGTCGCGCAGGGCGGCGGGAACCAGACCGGACAGTTGCATGACGAGTGACCCCCCGAGGGCACGACGAACAGCCCCGATCCAGGTGGTGGACGGGGGTGTGCCCTCAGCTTAGTCCGGCGCACCGACAGATCGCGCACCCCGCGCCTTATCGCACAGCATGTCCGACATGTGAACCGAGCTCTCGTGGAAGAGTCCCCGGACGTTGCGCATTTGATCGGGGAGGGCAAAACGTGCGGCATGATCCCGGGGCCACACAGATCATTCCGGCTTCCGTCCCGATAACGACCGGGAAGGTGCCGCCGCAACGGCCGCCGACCGGCCGGACGCCGATGCCCGCGGACGAGATGAACAGCACCCATCTCCTGCCCCGGCAGTCCGCCTACAGCGCGTACAGCGTGCTGGCCGGCCCGGCCGAGCAGGCGCCGGACGGGCCGTACCGGGTGGGGATGCGCCGGCTGGCCCGCCGCCGTCCGATCCGGACACTGCTCATCACGCTGTTCGCCTTCGCCTTCGAGAGCACGTTCTTCGGCTGGCTGGTCACCTCGATCGAGATGCCCGACCACGACCTGCACACCACCCTCTACCTGGCGACCGGCTTCATGATCGTGGCGACCGCCGCGATCGAGCTGTTCCGGCTGGTCAACGTGGTCACACTGTGCCTCGCGACACTCTGGGCGCGTGATCCGCAGCCGGTCGTCCCGGACACCTCGCTGCGGGTCGCGTTCCTCACCACGATCGTGCCCGGCAAGGAGCCGGTGGAGATGGTGGAACGCACGTTGCGGGCCGCCCAGCAGATCCGGTACGACGGCCACTTCGACGTGTGGCTGCTCGACGAGGGCGACGACCCGGTGGTCAAGCTGATGTGCCGCCGGCTCGGGGTGAACCACTTCACCAGGCACGGGAACCTCGACTTCAACACCGAGAAGGGCCGCTACAAGACGCGGACCAAGCACGGGAACTACAACGCCTGGCTGACCACGCACGGGAACGCGTACGACGTGTTCGTCTCGGTCGACCCGGACCACGTGCCGGCGCCGAACTTCTGCGAGCGCCTGATCGGCTACTTCCGGGATCCGGACGTGGCGTTCGTGGTCGGCCCGCAGATCTACGGCAACTACGACAACCGGGTGACCCGCTGGGCCGAGTCGCAGCAGTACCTCTTCCACGCCCTGTTGCAGCGGGCCGGGAACCGGCGCGGCATCGCCATGCTGGTCGGCACCAACAACGCGGTCCGGATCTCGGCGTTGCAGCAGATCGGCGGCCTGCAGGACTCGATCACCGAGGACATGGCCACGAGCGTGGAGATCCACGCCAGCCGCAATCCGGACACCGGGCGGCGCTGGACCTCGGTCTACACACCTGACGTGCTGGCCGTCGGCGAGGGCCCGTCGTCGTGGACCGACTACTTCACCCAGCAGCACCGCTGGTCGCGGGGCACCGACGAGGTGGTGGTCCGCCGGTTCGCGGCGCTGCTGCTGCGGCTCGGCCCGGCTCGGGCGCTCCAGTACGGCCTGCTCATGTCGTACTACCCGCTGACCGCGGTGGCCTGGCTGCTCGGCGCCCTGAACGCGGCGGGCTTCCTGCTGCTGGGCGCCAAGGGCGTCCAGGTGCCGGCCGAGGTCTGGCTGATGCTCTATGTGGACGCCGCGCTCTTCCAGGTCGGCCTCTACCTGTTCAACCGGCGGCACAACGTCAGCCCGCACGAGAAGTCCGGGTCGTCGGGGCTGGCCGGGATGCTCGCCTCGACCCTGTGCACGCCGGTCTACGTGTCGTCGTTCCTGTCCGCGGTGCTGCGCCGGAAGTCGGGGTTCGTGGTCACCCCGAAGGGCGACTCGACCAGCCCGGACCGGCTGGCCACGTTCGCGCCGGGCCTGCGCTGGGCCGCCCTCTACGCGGCCCTGCTGATCTTCTCCCCGTTCGTCGACCACGTCGATCCGGCGATGTACGCCTGGCCCGCCCTCAACCTCGCGATCTGCCTCACTCCGGCCGCGCTGTGGCTGTTCCGTTCCCGGAAGGACACTCCTGTATGAAGCCCCGCACGCGTCCCTCTCTCGCCCGCCGCCTGGTGAGCGGTCTGGTCACGCTCGCGGTGCTGGCCGTGCTGGCCGTCGCGAACCGGCCGATGGTCGCGGTGGCCGGTGAGGCGCTGCACACGTTCCAGATCAACCGGCAGGCCTACAAGGAGCGGTACGGGCACTGGGCCGCTCTGCCGGTCCCCCGCGGCTTCAAGGTCAACGCCATTCACGCGGCGCTGCTGCACACCGGCAAGGTGCTGATCATCGCGGGCAGCGGCAACAACAAGGACGCGTTCGAGGCGAAGTCGTTCCGGACCGTGCTGTACGACCCCCAGGACGACGAGTTCACCGAGGTCCCGACACCCACCGACGTGTTCTGCGCGGGGCACACCTTCCTGCCGGACGGCAAGCTGCTGGTGGCCGGCGGCACCAAGTCGTACGAGGTGCTCGAAGCCGACGTGGAGCACGCGGCCGGGGTGATGAAGTTCAAGAACGAGTCCCCGGACGCCGGCCCACGGGTCTTCCCGAAGGGCACCCGGCTGCTCTCGGCCACCGGCGAGGCGTACCGGACCAGGTCGCGGGTGACCGTCCCGGCCGCCCGCAAGGTGACCCACAACGGGCAGGTCATGGTGCACGCGGGCGAAGCCGAGGTGTGGGCCGACGCCGAGGCGAAGGGCGACCGGCCGGTGGTCGGCAGCCCGGCCCAGTACACGATCGAAGGGCTGTCCGGTCCCGACGCACGCAACCTCTACGGCATCGCCGAGAAGATCACCAGGGAGAAGCAGGAGTACGGCGGGGACCGCACCTCCTACGAGTTCGACCCGCTGACCGAGCGCTACGTCCGGACCGGGAACATGCGCGACCACCGCTGGTACCCGACCCTGATCGGCCTGACCGGCGGCGACGTGATCGCGGTCTCCGGGCTGGACCAGTTCGGCCGGATCCTGCCCGGCCGCAACGAGCGGTACCTGCCGGAGCAGCGGCGATGGGTGGCCGCGCCGGAGCTGAAGCGCTACTTCCCCACCTATCCGGGCCTGCACCTGATGGCCGACGGGCGGGTCTTCTACTCCGGCTCCAACTCCGGTTACGGCTCGGACACCGAGGGCCGTACGCCCGGTCTGTGGAACGTCGAGCGCAACACCTTCCAGCCGGTGCCCGGGCTGGCCGACGCCGGGATGAACGAGACCAGCTCGTCGGTGCTGCTGCCGCCGGCCCAGGACCAGAAGGTGATGATCCTCGGTGGTGGCGGGGTCGGCGAGTCGGAGCACTCGACCGCGCGGACCGGAATCGCCGACCTGGACGAGCCGAGCCCGCGCTATGCGCCCGGCCCGGACCTGCCGGAACCGGCCCGCTACCTGTCGACCGTGGTGCTGCCGGACGACACCGTGCTCACCACCGGCGGCTCGTCGGGGTACCGGGGTGGGCCGTACCGGGGCGAGCCGCGCAGCGACCTGTTCAATTCGCAGATCTACCACCCGAACCGGAACGTGTTCGAGACCGCGGCCGAGTCGACTGTCGGCCGCAACTACCACTCCGAGGCGATCCTGCTGCCGGACGGCCGGGTGATCACCATGGGCGGCGACCCGCTCTACGACCGGACCGGGAAGAACGCCGGCGCCTTCGAGAAGCGGATCGAGATCTACAGCCCGCCCTACCTGTTCCGGGGCGACCGGCCGGTGATCACCAGCGGCCCGGTCGCGGTGGACCGGGGCGGCGCGGCGGTGTTCGGCGTCGCGGAGGCGAGCCGGATCGTGTCGGCCCGGCTCGTGCGGCCCAGCGCGGTCACCCACGTCACGGATGTCGACCAGCGGTCGGTGGCGCTGGGGATGCGCAGCCTCGGCAACTCCGTTGAGGTGAAGGTGCCAGAAAAGTCCGGTCTCGTACCTTCTGGGTGGTACATGCTGTTTCTCATGAACGAGAAGGGCGTACCGTCGGCGGCTCGCTGGGTGCGGGTGCGCTGAGGCCGATGGCACGGCACCGCTACCGGAGAGGCCGCCGGGCTCAGCTGCTGGCTGCCCTGCTCGGCGTGACCACCGCCGGCGCCGTCGCGCTGACGCACGACCCGGCCGAGCCGGCCCCGCTGCGGACTCCGCCGGCCACCGGACCGGTCGCCGGGCTCTACCTCGACCCGGGCGGGCTCGCACCGCGCTACCTGCGCAATCTCCGCGGCTCGGGGCGGCACGCGGAGGCCGCGGTGATCCAGCGGATCGCCGACCAGCCGGCGGCGACCTGGTTCACCGACGCGCGGCCCGGGTTCGCCGACCGGGCCCGCCGGCTGGTCACCGCGGCGAGCGCGGCCGGGAAGACGCCCGTCGTCACGCTCTACTTCATCCCGCACCGGGACTGCCGGCAGTACTCGGCGGGCGGCGCGCGCGACGCTCAGACGTACCGGAACTGGATCTCCTCGATGGCCGCAGCGATGCGCGGTCATCGCGCCCTGGTGATCCTCGAACCGGACGCGGTCGCGCACGCCGTCTCCGGATGCCTCGGCCCGCGCGCCTCGGCGGCCCGCTACGCCCTGCTCGCGGACGCGATCGACACCCTGCGGGCCGAACCCGGGGTCGCCGTCTACCTCGATGCCGGCCATCCCGGATGGGTCTCCGCTTCGCGGATGGCGCCGGCACTGCGACGGTCCGGCGCCACCCGCGCCCGCGGCTTCGCGGTCAACGTCGCCAACTTCCAGACCACCAGGACCAATCTGCGGTACGGGACAGAGCTGTCCCGTCTGCTCGCCGGCCGGCACTTCGTCATCGACACCAGCCGCAACGGCAACGGCCCGGCCCGTCGGGTCCGGGGCGACCGGCAGTGGTGCAACCCGCCCGGACGACGCCTCGGTCACGCGCCGACCCTGCGCACCGGGCAGGAGCTCGTCGATGCCTATCTCTGGGTGAAACGCCCCGGCGAGTCGGACGGCGCCTGCGGTGCCGGAGCTCCCCCCGCAGGTCAGTGGTACCCCGCCTATGCGCGTTCACTGACCGGGTCATGAGACTCTTGACTCAATTCACCCCCTGACCGGGGTACGCCGATAACATCGGCGAAGTCGGGACAGCGCCGTCCTGGAGCCATCCGAGCGAAGGAGCGCCCGATGTCCGACGAGCCTGCCCACCTCGACCTGGAGGGCCCCGACGCAGCACTCCGCGCCGACATCCGTCGGATCGGCACACTGCTCGGTCAGACCCTGGCCCGTCAGGAGGGCCGTCCCCTTCTCGACCTGGTCGAGGAGATCCGTGCGTTGGTCCGGCAGGACGCTCCGGCGGCCGCCGACCGTCTCGGTGCCATGGACATCACCACCGGCACCAAACTGGCCCGCGCCTTCTCCACCTACTTCCACCTGGCGAACATCACCGAGCAGGTGCACCGCGCCCGTGACCTGCGGCGCCGCCGGGCCAGGAACGGCGGCTGGCTGGATCAGGCCGCCAAGCGGATTGCCGAGAAGGGTGTGCCGGCCGACGAGATCGCCGCCGCCGCCCGCCGCCTCGCGATCCGCCCGGTCTTCACCGCGCACCCGACCGAGGCGGCCCGCCGCTCGATCCTGTCGAAGCTGCGCCAGGTCGCCGACTCGCTGGACGCCGAGTCCGCGGCCGCCGCGCTGTACGGCGCCACCGACACCACCGTCTCCACCAAGCGGTTCGCCGAGCTGATCGACCTGCTCTGGCAGACCGACGAGCTTCGCCTGGACCGGCCGGACCCGACCGACGAGGCCCGCAACGCGGTCTACTACCTCAAGGATCTGTACGCCGACGCCGCCCCGCAGGTGCTCGACGACCTCGCCGACACGCTGCGCCGCCTCGGTGTGGAGACCGCGCCCACCTCGAAGCCGCTGACCTTCGGCTCGTGGATCGGCGGCGACCGCGACGGCAACCCGTTCGTCACCCCGAAGGTCACCCGTGAGGTGCTGCTCATCCAGCATGAGCACGGCATCCAGGCCACCGAGAAGGCGATGGACAAGCTGATCGACGAGCTGTCCGTCTCCCGGCGGCTGCGCGGCGTCTCCCTCGACCTGTCCGCCAGCCTCGCCCAGGACCTGGAGAACCTGCCCGAGGTCGCGTCCCGGTTCCGCCGGGTCAACGCCGAGGAGCCGTACCGTCTGAAGGTCCGGGCGATCAAGGCCAAGCTGGCCAACACCCGGGCCCGGCTGATCAACGGCACCCCGCACGTGGCCGGCCGTGACTACCTCGGCTCCGACGAGCTGATCTCCGACCTGGAGCTGATGCGCGCGTCGCTGGCCCGCAACTCCGGCCAGCTGCCCGCGGTCGGTGTGGTCGCCACCGCGATCCGGCAGGCGTCCGCGTTCGGTCTCCAGCTGGCCACCCTCGACGTCCGTGAGCACGCCGAGAAGCACCACGAGGTGCTCCAGCAGATGTACGCGCAGGTCGGCGAGGTCGACGACTACGCCGAGCTGGACCGGGCGTCGCGGACCAAGCTGCTCGCCGCCGAGCTGACCGGGCGGCGGCCGCTGTCCAACATCGACACCCCGCTCACCGACGCGGCCCGCAAGACGTTCGACGTGTTCCACACCATCCGCGAGGCGCAGGCCCGGTTCGGCGACGACGTCATCGAGTCGTACATCATCTCGATGACCCTCGGTGTCGACGACGTGCTCGCGGCGGCCGTGCTGGCCCGCGAGGCAGGTCTCGTCGACATCCACACCGGCCGCGCCCAGGTCGACATCATCCCGCTGCTGGAGACCCCGGCCGAGCTCGACGCCGGTGGCGACCTGCTCGACGAGATGCTCTCCATCCCGGCCTACCGGGAGATCGTCCGCGCCCGCGGCGACGTGCAGGAGATCATGCTCGGCTACTCGGACTCCAACAAGGAGGCCGGGATCACCACCAGCCAGTGGCGGATCCACAAGGCCCAGCGGTCGCTGCGTGACGTCTCGGCCCGGCACGGCGTCCGGCTGCGGCTCTTCCACGGCCGCGGCGGCACGGTCGGGCGCGGTGGCGGCCCCACGCACGAGGCGGTGCTGGCTCAGCCGTACGGCACGCTGGACGGCGCGATCAAGGTGACCGAGCAGGGTGAGGTCATCTCCGACAAGTACACGGTGCCCGCCCTGGCCCGGGAAAATCTTGAGCTCACGGTGGCCGCCGTGCTCCAGGCGACGCTGCTGCACACCAGCATCTCGGTCGACCCGGTCCGCCTCGAGGTGTGGGACTCGGTCATGGACACCGCCTCGGACGCGGCGTTCACCAGGTACCGTTCGCTGGTCGAGGACCCGGACCTGGCCGCCTACTTCTGGGCCGCCACCCCGACCGAGCTGCTCGGCGCTCTCAACATCGGCTCCCGCCCGGCCAAGCGCCCCAACGCGGACGCCGGCCTGGGCGGCCTGCGCGCCATCCCGTGGGTGTTCGGCTGGACCCAGACCAGGCAGATCGTCCCCGGCTGGTTCGGAGTCGGCACCGGCCTGGCCGCGGTCCGCGCCGCCGGCAAGGGCGACGAGCTCGACGCGATGCACCAGAACTGGCAGTTCTTCCGCACGTTCCTGTCGAACGTCGAGATGATGCTGGCCAAGACCGACCTGTCGATCGCCCGCCGGTACGTGGAGACGCTGGTCCCCGAGGAGCTGCGGCCGATCTTCGACAAGATCGAGCAGGAGTACGCGCTGACCGTCCAGGAGGTGCTGGCCATCACCGGCGGCACCGAGATCCTGTCGAACCAGCCGGAGCTCTCCCGCACGCTGAGCGTCCGCGACACGTACCTGGAGCCGCTGCACCACCTGCAGGTGGCGCTGCTCCGCCAGTACCGCGACCTGGGCGATTCCGGCCGCCAGCTGCCGACGGCCCCGGGCGCCCGCCGCGGCCCGTCGGACTCGACGGCCCTGGAGCGAGCCCTGCTGACCACGGTCAACGGCATCGCCGCCGGCATGCGCAACACCGGTTGATCATGCCGCTGAAGTATTCCGGGGCCCGAGCCATGATCGGCTCGGGCCCCGGCTCATGTCCGGCCTGATGGCCTTACTCGAGGACCTCTACGACACCCGGACCGACCGAGAGGTCCCGGATTCCAAGATCATCAGTTTCGGCGTCCGAATAGATGAGCACCTCGTAGTCCTCGAACTCGTCCTCGTGCGGCTCTCCGTCCGGGTCGGGCTGGGCGACGACCTTGAGCTCGCCGCCGCCGACCTGGGCAAGGGTGTACTCCCCGAGGTATTCGCTCTCGCGCAACTCGAAGGTGCAGTTGAGGCGAGCCGCCAAGGCGGCGGTCGCGTCCTCCACATTGCCGTTCTTCACGCCATAAAGCATTGCTTATCTACCTTTGCACTGACGCTTTCCACTACTTGCATCCGCAAGTGACAGCCGGCAGGCTGGGGCTTCGGCCCAGTGCCTTGTCGAAGTCCTGGAAGACCATGAAGTTGACCGGACGTCCAGCCTTGGCCGAGAGTTCCTTTCGCATCTGCGTGAGCCCCAGCGCGTCCAGCTGCCAGCCCTTCAGCGGCCCGGTCCGACTCTTCCCCTCCCGCAGGGGAATGCCCAGCGCCTTGGCCTTTTCGAAGATCTCCTTACCACCGAGCGCCACGTCGTAGTCGCTGTGGGAACCGAACGCCCGACCCGTCTTGAAGCTGACACCGGTCACCGAACTTCCCTGGAAGGCCGCCTTGGTACCGGCATGTCCAGCGCTGGCCAGACCCGCATCGAGGTCGCCGATGAACTTGTTGTAGTCGTCCTTGCCGGCGAAACCACGGGGCAGGGTGCAGTTGTGGACGAGCACCGGCGTGTTGCCGACCAGCACATAGTAGGTGTGGAACTCGTCGATGGTCAGGTTGTGTACCCAGGTGAGCTCCGTCCGGTGCTCGACCTGCTCGATCTTGACCAGTGCACCGTCGTCGTCACGCAACTGTGTGCCGGCCACCAGTTCCTTGGCCGGAACCCACGACTTGAGCGCGGGAACCCAGAAGGGGTGACTTTCCGTCGCCGAAATGGACTTGGCAGTCCCCTCCGCTTCGACTGTCAGTTCGACGATGTCCTTGGACCCGTAATTGGCGAGGGTCGCGGTGACCGTACGAGCGCCGGTGCGCCCCCGGACCGGATCGGTGGCCAGCACCGAGTCGCCGATTTGGAGGTCCTCGATCTTCTCGCTGCTGCCGTCGGACAGCAGGACCCGGGTGCCCGGCACGAAGCTGCTGGTCCGGCATTTCGTGATGATGTTGTCGATGAGCTGCTTGACGTTGCGCAGCTTGTCGGAGTTCTTCCACGCCTTGACACCGGTGGTGGCGTATCCGAGGCCGGGAATGGCTGATCCGAGGGAGAGCAGTCCGCCGGCCCAGTCACCACGGCTGAACGACACCGCGGCGTCGATGCCATCACAGGCCTCGCCGGCGACCGGGATCAGGCCGCAGCCCATCAGGACGAACTGGAGCACGTCCAGCATGACATCGCCGTTTTCACCGATGAAGCTCTTCAGATCGCCGAGCATGAGACAGCCTGGCGTGTTCTGGTTCGCCGGCACGGCACACTTCGGCTGGTCGGCGAGCGCGCCCGCGAAGTCCTTGTAGACCTTCAGGCACTCGGTCGACACCGCGGACGGGTCGAGCTGCAGACAGCCCCACGTCTTGTGGTCGTCGGCGGCGCTCCCGACCCCGTCGGAGCCGGTACCCGGAGCGGTATTGCGCTGCTGTGCCTCGTACTCCTTCAGTTTCAGGGTGTACACCGCGGCGGCCTCTTTCGCCGCGGTGTCCGCTGCCGCAGCGTCCTGGCCTGCGGCGTTCGCGGACTCGCGTGCCTCACGCTTTGCGGCGTAGGCGGCGTTGGCGTCGACCCGCGCACGAGCGGCCGCAGCGGTGGCGGTGGCCGCAGACTGAGCCGCGGCGTCCGCGCTGGCCTGCGCCGAAGCGGCGGCCTGCTTCGCCTTCGTCGCCGACTGGGCGGCCTGGTCCGCCGAGACCTTGGCATCGGCTGCGGACTTCTTGGCGTCGTTGGCGTACCCGGCGGCCTTGTTCGCGTAGGCGATCGCGTCAGCCGCGGCCTTGTTGGCCTCGGTGACCTTGCCCCACGCGTCCAGCGCCGCCTTGTTCGCCCTCGCCGCGTCCGCCAGCGCATTCTGCGCGTGCTCCTGCGTCTGGGTCACGAGAGCACGAGCCTGCTGGACGTGCGCAGCCTGTTCCTGGTCGCGCTGCATCGCCTGGTACTGCGCCGTGGTCAGGAAGTACGTGAGGTACGACTTCGGACCTTCGAGCGCTACCTGCCCGGCGGCCTGAACCTCGGGGCCAGCGGTCTCAAGAATCCGGTAGACCTCGAGCCGATCGTCGGCAGCCCGGGCCGTGTACTGACCCTCACGCAGGAACTTATGGATCTCCGCGCTCGTGCCGCCCAGTACGGCGTTCGCCGCGTTCCTGACATTCGGACCGGTCGCAGCATCGATGATCGCGTAAATCTTGGTGCGATCCTGAGCTGCCTTGCCCGCGTAGTTGCGCGTCCGCAGGAACTTCTCGACCGCCGCGTCGTCACCGGTCAGCGCGGTCTTCGCCGCGGTCTTCTCGGCACCGTCCGGCAGCGTGTCGATCAGGCGCCAGATCTTCGCCCGGTCATCCTGACCGACGGCAAACCGTCGCCCCTCGGCCAGCCATGACCGCAGCTCGGTCTCACCGCCGCCGAGCACCTCTTCCGCAGCGGCAACCGTCCATTCGCTGCCGGTGCTCAACAGCGTGATGGCCGCTTGCCGCCCCTTCTGGAGCACCGTCTCGGTCGGGGTGCCTGCAACCACGGCTTCGTTCAGCAGTTGGCGGGTGGCCGCGTCAACACGGTCCTCCTCGGCGGTGTCCCAGAGGAGCTTGTTGTTCCACGCGACGGCCTCACCGCCCTTGGCCTTCTGCTCGTTCTCCGCTCGCAGGGCGTCCTGGGCACGCATGACGCCCTGCTCGGTGAACTCCGCCAGACGAGTGGTGTCCGCCTCACGAGCGAGCTTTTCCAGGTTCACGGCCTGCTCGGCAGTCGCCACGGCCATGTTGGCGGCCTCGACGGCAGCGGCGGCGTGGTTGGACGCCTCGGTTGCCGACTTCTCACCACGCTCGGCAGCAGCCGCGGCAGCCTCAGCAGCGGTTGCGGCCTTCTCCGCGTGCGCGGCGGCCTGACGGGCGTACTCGAACGCCTGATCCGAGGCCACCGCGGCCTTACGCGCGAACGCAACAGCACGCTCAGCGGCCTTCGCGGCCGCGGCAGCCGCGCGACGGGCATCCTCGGCCGCCTTACGCGCCCGAGCCGCCTCCGCCTCGGAAACACCCGCCTGCGCACCCGCATCATCCGCCGCAGCAGCCGCCGCGTCCGCGTCCGAGCTGGCACCCTTCGCGGCGTTCGCGGCCTTCTCCGCCTCGGCCAGCGCCCGGTCACGCTGCGCGCGAACCTGATCCAACTCACGAGCCTTGGCCGCCGCGTCACGAGCCGCCTCAGCAGCGATCCGGGCATCCCGCGCAGTACCGGCACCGGTGCGCGCATTCGCCGCCGCCTGCTGAGCACGAGCCGCCGCCTGCGCCGTCGCCGACGCAGCAGCAGTCGCCTTACGAGCCGCATCCGACGCAATCCCCGCAGCACGCATCGCCGCGTTCGACGCACCCACCGCATCACGAGCAGCGTCCGCAGCGCCCTTCGCCGCATCCGCGGCCCGACCGGCAGCAGCGTCGGCCTTCTTCGCTGCACCACCAGCAGCTCGGGTCTCCGCCGCAGCGGTCTGCGCCGCCTTCTTCGCCTCGGCAGCCGCGTTCGCCGCACGAGTTGACGCGCCAGTAGCGGCAAGAGCCTCACGCGCTGTCGTCTCCGACGCCTGCTTGGCCTGCTGCGTCAGGCTCTGCAGCCCGGCCAACTCGGCATCCCGCGCACGGGCCACCAGTTGCCCCGTGACCAGGAACTCCTGCAACTCTTGCGGCGTTCCGGCCAGAGCCTCCTGCGCCGCTGTGTGAAGCACCGGGCCGCTGTTGGTCGACCCGCCGGTCAGCATCCGCGTCGCGGTGATCCGGTCGTCGGTGTACGACGCCTTCTCATACCCGGTCGACAGGAAGGTCTTGAGCTCGTCCGCGGAACCGTTGAGAGCCGCCTGCGCGGCGGTCCTGACCGTCGGGCCACCGGCTTCGAGAATCTGCGTCGTCCGGATGCGCTCGTCGACGTTCCAGCTGGCCTGCCAGCCGCCCGTGACGAAGGTCCATACGGCTTCCGGTGAAGTCTCGATCGCCGTCTGGGCCGCGGCGCGCGTGGTCGGCCCGTCCATGGCGGCCACAGCCTGTGCGGCGGCCACTTGGTCGGCCGCTTGAGCCTCCGGAAAGACCGTGTCGAAGTACTGCTGCATGTCCGCGTCGGTTCCGGCCAGGGCCGCGGCGGCCGCCCGTTGCACCGATGGCCCGCCGTTCAGAAGGTCAGAAACGGCGAGCTCGCGCTCCAGAGGCTCAGCCTCGGCAGCCCGAGCGGGAGCGACCGGTTGCAGAAGCGTGGCAGTCAGTACAGCGCTGAGGGCCGCGGAGAGGCCGCGGCCTGATATGAATCGTCCGCTGCCTGATCGGCTGAACGGACGCGAGATTCGAGACACCGATCCCCCGTGAATTCTTAGTGACTACAGAAATGCCGAAATTGAATGAAGATCAGAGGTGCGGTGGGCAACCGGAAACGGTCACCCACCCATCAGGAAAGAGTCAGCCGATACGGAGTTCGACGAGGATCGCGGTCGGCAGGCTCTCACCATCACCCGGATCGATCGGCTTCGGCGTGTTCGCCGGAATCTGGAACACCTCAGTGCCCTCATCCGTCTGCGCCGTCGCCGTCACCGCGTTGTTACCCGCCCGCACCCCGAACGTCCCCGGCACCTCAAGAGTCAGCACACCCTTCGAACCCGAGGTCTTGAAACAGTAGTAATAGCCATACGGCTCCACCGCCAGCGCCTTCTCCACCTGAATCTCAGCGGTAGCGCACTGCACCTCGTCCTCAAAGGACTTCCGCGA
>NZ_JBEZXU010000022.1:0-157058 GCF_040638175.1 Actinoplanes sp. NPDC026670 | reverse complement strand
TCCCGGCTCCCGGCTCCCGGCTCCCGGCTCCCGGCTCCCGGCTCCCGGCTCCCGGCTCCCGGCTCCCGGCTCCCGGCTCCCGGCTCCCGGCTCCCTAACGGGAGACTGCGGTCGGGGTAACGGTGATTCGACACGAAGTCATCCGATCGATGTGACACGTCAGGGTTCGCGATCAGCGTAGATCGCGCAAGGCTCCGCCACGACTTGCGGAACGAGCTCACCCCGTAGCTTCCGGCTCCCCGCCGATCATCCTCGGTCCTGACTGTGTTCAGCGGCTGCCGGTCTTGGCGACGGTGAGCAGGACGACGCTGTCGTCGACGGCGCGCAGGCGGTGCCGGCGGTCCGGGACGGTGAGCAGGTCGCCACTGGTGCCGTCCTGCTCGTGTGTTCCGGCGACCAGGCGGACGTGTCCGGACAGCACGTACAGCGTGGCTTCGCCGGGATTCTCGTGTTCGTCGAGCTCTCGTCCACCGGCCAGAGCGATGAGGGTCTGCCGCAGCGTCTTGTCGTGACCGCCGTAGACGGTGTGGGCGCTGCGGCCGCTGCCGGCCTGCCGGGCGATGGCCAGGTGTTGTTCGGCGAGCCCGGCCAGCGACGTCATCTCCATGGGCATGGGGGGTCTCCTTGACAGGAACTCATCGGGTGCTGCGGGCACGGGTGGCCGGTGCGGCCGGCTTCTCCCAGCCGGGCCGGGTGGGGCGCAGACCGGGGCGGGGGTCGCGGTAGCGGTAGACGACGTACGGGCGGGTGAGGTAGCCGACCGGGGCGCTGAACGCGTGGACGAGGCGGGTGAACGGCCAGAACGCGAACAGCGTGAACGCCGCGATCACGTGGATCTTGAAGGAGGTGGGAACTGCCGTCATCAGCATCGCGTCGGGCTGTAGGGTGAACAGTGACCGTAGCCAGGGGGAGACGGTTTCGCGGTAGTCGTAGCCGCCGCCGGCGATGTTGGCTTTTACGGTTGCCCATAGGCCGAGCACGATCACGGCGCCCAACACGACGTACATGGCTTTGTCGTTCTTGGTGGTGGCGGCGAAGACGGGGCCGGTGAGGCGGCGGCGGGCGATGAGCAGGGCCATGCCGATCAGGGTGCACAGACCGGCGACGGTGCCGACGAACACGGCCATCAGGTGGTAGGCGTGTTCGGTGATCCCGGCGGCCTCGGTCCAGCTCTTGGGGATGAGCAGGCCGCCGATGTGGCCGATGAGCACGAACAGGACCCCGAAGTGGAACATTGGGCTGGCCCAGCGCAGCAGGGTGGTCTCGTAGAGCTGGGAGGAGCGGGTGGTCCAGCCGAACTTGTCGTAGCGGTGGCGCCAGATGGTGCCTCCGATGAGTACGGCGATGCTCAGGTAGGGGTAGACCACCCAGAGCAGGATGTCGGTGGTGTTCACCGGCGGCCTCCGGTCAGATCGGTGAGGGCGAAGGGTTGCAGGCCGACCTGTTCGGCGGGTGGCCCGGTGTGGGCGAGGCGGGCGGCTGCGGCGAGGTCGGCGGGTGCGGCCGGTGGCAGCATGGCGCGGACCGCGTCGATGGCGTGCCGGTACACCGAACCGTCCTTGTTGAGGGAGGCGGTGAGCAGGTCGAGGCCGATCCGGTTGTCGCGCAGCAGCTGCCATCCGCTGTCGTGTTCGGCGGCGAGGTCGAGGACGGCGGGCAGGTAGTCGGGTAGTTCTCCGTCGATGATTTCGAGGCCGGCGTTCTTGTAGACGGCGGCGAAGTCGGCGAGGGCCTCGCCGCGTTTGCGCGTGTCGCCGCAGGTGTAGTAGGTCAGGTGCAGGCAGGCGCGGCGCCGGAAGTCGAACTGGTCCACGTACTGGGTGCGCAGCGTGCCGATGGCGGTGCCTGCCCGATGGGCGGCGACGGCGCCTAGTGGGCCGGCGACGGCGTCGGGTAGGCCGGGCAGGGCGTCGAGGATCAGTGGCAGGGCTTCGGTGGTGGTGGTGTCGGGGTAGCGCAACAGCAGGGATGCGGCGCGAGCGGCGACCGGCCGCCACTGGTCGGCGGCGTTCACGGCTGGTCTCCGTCGTCAGGCCTGGTTGCGCCGCCGGCGGGTTCGCGGCGGGGCGGGAACAGCCCGGCGGCGTCGCTGTTGCCGTCCCAGTTGAGCAGGTTGACCCGGCGTGGCTGGTCACCCGCGTCGGTGAACCCGTCGGAGGTCTGCCGGGACCGCAGCATGTGGAACGTCTCCACCTGCACGGGAACCGGGGTGCCGGACGCCTCCCCGAACGGGCCGGTCTGGTACATGCCCGGCCCGCCGTCGTACTCCAGGGAGCATTCGGTGCCGATCTGCTCGAGGCGGTGGGCGTCCTCGGCGTGGGCGGCCGGGATGACGTAGCGCTGCTCGTACTTGGCGATCGCGAGGAGCCGGTACATGTCGTTCATCTCGTCGGGGGTCATGCCGACGGCGGCCGGGATGGAGTCATCGGGCTTCTCGCCGAGGTTGATGCGCCGCTGGTAGGAGCGCATCGCGGCGAGCCGGTTCAGGGTGGCGCGGACCGGTTCGGGGTCGCCGGCGGTGAACAGCCCGGCCAGGTACTCCATCGGGATGCGCAGGGCGTCGACGGCCCCGAACAGGTTGTGCGGGTCCTCACCGTCGTGGCCGGTATCGCGCAGCACGTCAACCACGGGGGACAGCGGTGGGATGTACCAGACCATCGGCATGGTGCGGTACTCCGGATGCAACGGCAGCGCCACCTCGTACCGCATGATCAGGTCCCAGACCGGTGACCGTCGCGCGGCGTCGATCCAGTCGCCCGGGATCCCGGCCCGCTCTGCGGCTGCGGCTACCTTCGGATCGTGCGGGTCGAGGAAGACCGACCGTTGCGCGTCGTACAGGTCGTGCTCGTCCTTGACCGCGGCGGCTTTCGTCACGGCGTCGGCGTCGTAGAGCATCAGGCCGATGTAGCGCAGCCGGCCGACGCACGTCTCCGAGCAGATCGTCGGCTGGCCGATCTCGATGCGCGGGAAGCAGAAGGTGCACTTCTCGGCCTTGCCGGTGCGGTGGTTGAAGTACACCTTCTTGTAGGGGCAGCCGGTGACGCACATCCGCCACCCGCGGCACTGGTCCTGGTCGACCAGGACGATGCCGTCCTCGGCCCGTTTGTAGATGGCGCCGGACGGGCAGGAGGCCGCGCAGGCCGGGTTGAGGCAGTGTTCGCAGATGCGGGGCAGGAAGAACAGGAACGCCTTCTCGTACTCCTGACGCACCTGGTCGGACACCTGTTGCAGGATCGGGTCGGCGGCCAGGACCTCGTTGCCGCCGCCCAGGGAGTCGTCCCAGTTAGCCGACCAGGTGACCTTGGTGTCCTGGCCGGTGAGCAGGCTCTTCGGGCGAGCCACCGGGAAGTCGCTGCCGGCCGGTGCGGTCAGCAGGTGCTCGTAGTCGTAGGTCCACGGTTCGTAGTAGTCGCTCATCGACGGCAGTTTCGGGTTGGCGAAGATGGTGAACATCTTCTTGATCCGCCCGCCGGACCGCGGTTTGAGCCGGCCGGTCGCGGTGCGTACCCAGCCGCCCTGCCATTTGTTCTGGTCCTGGTAGGTGCGCGGGTAGCCCTGCCCGGGCCGGGACTCGACGTTGTTGAACCAGACGTACTCGACGCCGGAGCGGTTGGTCCACGCCTGTTTGCAGGTGACCGAGCAGGTGTGGCAGCCGATGCACTTGTCGAGGTTCATCACCATGGCGACCTGGGCCATCACGCGCATGTCAGTACTCCACTTCCTGGCTGCGGCGGCGGATGACGGTGACCTCGTCACGCTGGTTGCCGGTCGGGCCGAGGTAGTTGAACGCGAACGACAGCTGGGCGTACCCGCCGATGATGTGGGTGGGTTTGACCAGCAGCCTGGTCAGCGAGTTGTGGATGCCGCCGCGCCGGCCGTTGATCTCGGCCTTCGGCACATCGATGACGCGTTCCTGGGCGTGGTAGAAGTACACGGTGCCTTCGGGCATCTTGTGGCTGACGATGGCCCGGCAGACCACGACGCCGTTCCGGTTGACCGCCTCGATCCAGTCGTTGTCACCGACTCCGATCTTGGCGGCGTCGGCTTCGCTCATCCACATCGTCGGCCCGCCCCGGGACAGCGTCAGCATGATCAGGTTGTCCTGGTACTCGGAGTGGATCGACCATTTCGAGTGCGGTGTCAGGTAGCGGACGGTGATCTCGAGCTCGCCGTTGCGGCCGAGCTGCGGCTCGCCGAACAGCCGGTGCATGTTCAGCGGCGGCCTGAAGATCGGCAACGTTTCGCCGGCCTCGTGCATCCAGTCGTGGGCGACGTAGAAGTGCTGCCGGCCGGTGAGGGTGTGCCACGGCTTCAACCGTTCGACGTTGATGGTGAAAGGGGAGTAGCGGCGGCCGCCGGTCTCGCTGCCGGACCATTCCGGGCTGGTGATCACCGGGACCGGCCGGGCCTGGCAGTCGGCGAAGGTGATCTGCTTGCCCTCGTGTTCGGCGGCCAGGTCGGCGAGTTTCACTCCGGTGCGTTTCTCCACGTCGTGGAAGCCCTCGGTGGCGACCCGCCCGTTGGTGGTGCCGGACAGTGCGAGGATCGCCTCACACGCGTGGATGTCCTTGGCCAGTGAGGGGCGGCCGTCGGTGGTCCCGCCGCGGATCGCGCCGTTCTTGTGCCGCAGGTAGTCGATCTCTCGTGTGACGTCGACGTGCACGCCTTTGCCTGTGGTGCCGAGCGTGTCGAGCAGCGGGCCGAGGGCGGCGAGCCGGTCGGCGACCGCGCCGTAGTCGCGTTCCACCACCACGATCTTCGGCATCGTCTTGCCCGGTACCGGGATGTCGCCGGTGGCCTGCCAGTCGCGGACCGTGCCGTGCGGGGTGGCCATCGCGTCCGGGGTGTCGTGCAGCAGCGGCGCGGCCACCAGGTCCTTACGGACGCCGAGGTGGGTCTTGGCTAGGGCGGAGAAGTGGCGGGCGAGGCCGTGGAAGATGTCGAAGTCGGTGCGGGTCTGCCACGGCGGGTTGATCGCCGGGGTGAACGCGTGGATGAACGGGTGCATGTCGGTGGTGTTCAGATCGTGTTTCTCGTACCAGGTCGCGGCCGGCAGCACGACGTCGGACAACAACGTCGTGGAGGTCATCCGGAAGTCGAGGCTGACCAGCATGTCGAGCTTGCCCTCCGGCGCTTGCTCGGCCCACGTCACATCCTGCGGCCGGTACTCGGGCCCGGCCTCGGCGGCCCGCAGGTTGGAGCTGGTGCCGAGCAGGTGTTTCAGGAAGTACTCGTTGCCCTTGGCCGACGAGCCGAGGATGTTGGCCCGCCATACGGTGAACACCCGCGGCCAGTTGCGTTCCGCGTCCGGGTCGGTGGCCGCGAACTTCAGCGAGCCGGAGTGCAGCGACTGCGCGACGTAGGCCCCCGGATCGGTACCTGCCTCGTCGGCCAGGTCGAGGGGGTTGCGGTCGAACGTCGGCATCGACGGCATCCAGCCGAGCCGCGCCGACTGGGCGAGCAGGTCCATGGTGTGTTTGCCGGCGAACAGGCCGTTGCCGGTCGGTGAGGACACCGTGTCGGCGGAGAACGTGTCATAGCGCCACTGGTCGGTGTGGGTGTACCAGTACGCGGTACTGATCATCTGCCGGGGAGGGCGCACCCAGTCCAACGCGAAGGCCAGTTGCTGCCAGCCGGTGACCGGACGGCACTTCTCCTGCCCGACGTAGTGCGCCCAGCCGCCGCCGTTGACCCCCTGGCAGCCGGTGAGGGTGACCAGCGCCAGGATCCCGCGGTAGGTGGCGTCGCCGTGGAACCACTGGTTGACGCCCGCGCCGAGCAGGATCATCGACCGGCCGGCGGAGCGTTCGGCGTTGTCGGCGAACTCCCGCGCCACCCGGGCCACCTGGACGGCCGGGACCCCGGTGAACGGCTCCTGCCATGCCGGTGTGTAGGGGACGGCCGGGTCGTCGTAGCCGGACGGCCACTGGCCCGGCAGGTCGTCGCGGGCGACGCCGTACTGGGCCAGCAGCAGATCGAACACGCTGGTGACCAGCTTCCCGGCGACCGTGCGGGTGGGCACCCCGCGGCGCAGCACCCCCGGTGTGTCGGTGTCGAACCGCGGCAGCTCAACCTCCACCGCCTCGCCGGCGCCGGCGCAGGTCAGCGCCGGTTCGATCCCGCCCAGGTCGAGATTCCACTCACCCGGTTCGCCGAAGCGGTGCCCGAGACTGCCCCGCGGCACGACGGGTGCGTTCGTGGCCGAGTCCCACAGCACCGTCTTGAACGGCGACTCACCGCCCAGGTCCTCGTCGGTGAGGAACCGGCCGGGACGGTATGCCCCGTCCGGCCCCGCATCGAGGGTGATCAGGAACGGCAGGTCGGTGTACTGGCGCACGTAGTCGACGAACCGCGGGGTCCGCCGGTCGACGAAGAACTCCTTCAGGATCACATGACCCATCGCCATCGCCAGGGCGCCGTCGGTGCCGGGCTGGGCGGGCATCCACTCGTCGGCGAACTTCACGTTGTCGGCGAAATCCGGAGACACGACGACGACCTTCTGCCCGCGGTAGCGGGCCTCGGCCATCCAGTGAGCGTCCGGGGTGCGGGTCACCGGCACATTCGAGCCCCACATCATCAGGTAGGAGGCGTCCCACCAGTCACCGGACTCGGGCACGTCGGTCTGGTCGCCGAACACCTGCGGCGACGCCACCGGCAGATCCGCGTACCAGTCGTAGAACGACAGCATGGTGCCGCCGATCAGGCTCATGAACCGCGCGCCCACCGCATGCGACACCATGCTCATCGCCGGGATCGGCGAGAACCCGGCGACCCGGTCCGGCCCGTACTCCTTGATCGCGTGCACGTGCGCTGCCGCCGCCATCTCGAGAGCCTCGTCCCACGACACCCGGACCAGGCCGCCTTTACCGCGGGCCTGCTGATATTTGCGCCGGCGGACTGGATCAGCCTGAATGTCGGCCCACGCGGCCACCGGATCACCGAGCCGCTGCTTGGCCTCCCGGAACATGTCGATCAACACGCCGCGCGCGTACGGATACCGCACGCGCGTCGGCGAGTAGGTGTACCAGGAGAACGCCGCACCGCGCGGGCAGCCACGCGGCTCGTACTCCGGCTTGTCCGGGCCCGTGCTCGGGTAGTCGGTCTGCTGCTGCTCCCAGGTGATGATCCCGTCGCGGACGTACACCTTCCACGAACAGGACCCGGTGCAGTTCACCCCGTGCGTCGACCGCACGACCTTGTCGTACGACCACCGGTCTCGGTAGAAGGCATCAGCCTCCCTGCCGCCGATCTGATACAGCGCCCGGCCGTCCGGGGACACCTGTGCCCGCCGAACCAGCCCGCCGACGGTCAACAGTGCCCGCCCCGCGGCATTCGTCGTGTCCGTCAACGCCCCACCCCCGGGATCGGATGACCTTGAGTCCCACATTCGTCCGGCCTGCCGGTCGACGCAACCCGAACGCGGCTATTCGCGCGGATCCTGATGGCACCCGAACACCTGCATCGGTAAGCGTGGATAAGGGGCGGCGGTGGGGACACCGGCATTAGCCTCGACTGACCGGGTACAAAGTCCCTGTCGCCCGAGCCTGACGTGCGGCGACCCTAGGGCAGGACCGCGAACCAGCCACCCTGACAGGGCGGGTCCGCGGGGCACCAGCGCAGGCCGGAACGGGACGGGCCGGCCAGGTCCGCCCTCACTTTTTCGATGTCGAACATGCTGCGGAGATCGCCATGAGCACTTCGTCGTCGCGCACCGCGCGGGCCGCCGAGCAGACCGGCCGGCCCGGGCTGATGCTGACGCTGGCCACCATCGGGTTCGCGGTCAACTTCTGGGCCTGGGCGCTGCTGAGCCCGCTCGCGGTCCGGTTCACCGCAGCGCTCGACCTGACCTCGTTCCAGCAGGCCCTGCTGGTCGCGGTCCCGGTTGTGGTCGGCTCGGTCGGCCGGATCCCGGTCGGCGCGCTCACCGACCGCTTCGGCGGCCGGATCATGTTCCCGCTCGTGTCGCTGACCACCATCATCCCGGTGCTGTACCTCGGCATGTTCGGTCACGACTCCCTCACCGCACTGCTGGTCGGCGGGTTCTTCCTCGGCATCGGCGGCACCGCTTTCGCCGTCGGCGTCCCGTTCGTCAACGCCTGGTTCCCGCCGCACCGGCGCGGCTTCGCCGTCGGCGTGTTCGGCGCGGGCATGGGCGGCACCGCGATCAGTGCCCTCACCACGGTCAAACTCGTCGACGCGGGCAGCACCAGCACCCCGTTCCTGATCACCGCCGCGGTGCTCGCCGTCTACGCCGTGCTCGCCTGGACCCTGCTGCGTGACGCCCCGGACCGGACGGTGCCGACCGCGCCACTGGCCACCAGGCTCGCCGCGACCCTCCGGCTGAAGATCACCTGGCAGGCATCGGCGCTGTACGCGGTCGCGTTCGGCGGCTACGTCGCGTTCTCGGTCTACCTGCCCGCCTACCTGAAGACCGCCTACGGGCTCACCCAGGCCGACGCCGCCAACCGGATGGCCGGGTTCGTGCTGCTCGCCGTGATCATGCGGCCGGTCGGTGGCTGGCTGTCGGACAAGGTCGCCCCGTCCCGGGTCCTGGCCGTCGCCTTGGGGATAGTCATCGCGGGCGCTGTCGTGCAGGCGTTCACGCCGGGCCTGGCCCCACTGGGTACGATCGCGTTCCTGGCGATGGCCGCCGCTCTCGGCGCCGGCAGCGGAGCCACCTTCGCCTTGGTCGCCCAGAGCGCACCGGCCAACCAGGTCGGCTCGGTCACCGGCATCGTCGGCGCCGCCGGCGGACTCGGCGGGTTCATCCCCCCACTGGTGATGGGCTCGATCTACGGCCAGTTCCAGTCCTACGCTCTCGGCCTGGCCCTGCTCGCCGTCGTCGCCCTCGCCGCCCTGCTGCTGGACGTGCTGTCAGTCGGACGCAGCACCGGCCGCGACAACACCGCCGGCGGGAAGATCGCCCATGTGTGAGCACTGCGGCCGGCCAGGGCATCACCACGATCGGTGAACTCACCCGCGAACACGACGAGCGCGGCGGAGACCAGCCCGAGGCCGGCGGCAGGATTGGCCAGATCTGCGGTGGGTCGTCAGCAGCAGAGCTTTCGGGAGACAGTCCCGCGCTGGTCCTGGTAGGCCGGGAGCAGGCCGAGGACGTGCGCGGCCAATAGCACGGGTCTGGTTGTCGGTGCGTGGCTCGCGGTGGTTGTCCCCGTCGGTGAGGTTGGCGTGCTGTTCGGCGGTGAGCAGGTCGAGCCGGGGGCTGTGCGGCATCTCGACTCAGCAGCGGTCTCCGGCGCCGTGGGAGACCTCGATCAACCGTCAGCTTTAGTGTTGTTCTGGGCTGAGCTGGGGTCTGTATTCAACGGTGTCAGCCTAGACCAGTCGAGCAGCATCGTGTCAGTTACACGGCACCGAATAGCCGACTCGTCTTGATCGATGGTCGACTTGCCGCGGAGGTCCTTGGCGATGAGAGCCCGAGCCTGCTTCTCATCGCCGACAACTGCCGCCCGCCACTCGGTGATGACTGTGGCGCAGGACTCAGGCTCTGGCCGTGGGGCGACGACTGCGCCGGTCGCAGTGATGAGGGCCGCGCCCAGCGCAGCTCCCGCGCCGACCCACGCCGCCACCAGGCCTTTGTCGGCAGGCATCGCAGGACGGCCCTCAGGAGGATGAATCATGGTGCGTTCGTCAGGCTCCGGCGCGCGATCTCCACGTGGCTTCGGGCCCGGTCTCTTTTTAGTCCGCCGCTTCATGGGGCCGCGGCCCGGGCCGTTTCCACCCGGGCCGGTTCCATCCCTGCGCGGGCATGGGCGCTGCTCTTTTCGAGTCTGACGCCGCTTCATGAGGCCGCGACCTGGGCCGCGAGTCTCTCCCGCGGATGGCCCAACGCCTCCATCGCTGCTCAGCGACGAGGTCGTCACCTCACGTCCTCGTTCCTGTACGACAGGCGGTTGATCAACAGCGCCCTGAGTAGTGACAGGTGTTCCACTGTCCACCGTCATGATCGGGTCGCCCGCCTGCTCGATGTCCGTTTTAATGGCTTTCTCTACGTCATATCGTGTCATATATGTATGTAATCATGCGCTCGTGTTTGACGGTTGCCGGTTCGACCGAGATCGTTGAGTCGCCCACGGCTGAGGATCTTGGAGGAGCCGGTGTTCGGGCTTCTCAAGACACTTGCGACGCATGCTCCGGCCGACCCGTATTCCACTCTTTCGAGTGACACGCATAGCGCGGACATATCTGGCGCTTGCTCGGACATGCAGCTGGCGCTCAACAGTCAGCGAAGCTGACCTTCCAGCAGGTTGATCGCGCGTGTAGGCGCGGCTGAGGGAGGCGCTCGATGGCGGCCGGGTGCCGGTGAGCACCGGGCGCTGCGGTGTGCCGGCTGATCGAGCTGTCGCATGTCGCGGTCCGTTGTGCGGTTGGCCGCACGAGGGCTGGGCATGTCCGAACGGTCGGTGTGGGCGTTGGGTGGCACGGGACAAGGGTCAGGTGCAGCCCGCTCGGCGATCGAAGGTGTTGCGGCAGCGGTTGGGCGTTCCGGGAAACCGTCGACGCCGTCCGGTCCTGCACCAGCAGCGGACTGCCCGGCCAGCACATCCGATAGAACCCGGCGCCGCAACGACAGCAGCCGCCCACGGCGTGAGCGGCCACAATCGGTACGGCGGGCGGTCAGTCGGTGTCGGCCTGCCACAGGTCCGGGCCGAACACCTCGTACTGGATGTCGTGTACCGACACACCACGGTCGAGCAGACCGGAACGGATCGCCTGCATGAACGCGATCGGCCCGCACAGGTAGTACACCGCCTTGTCCGGCAGGTCGATGCCGGACAGGTCCATCATGCCGGCGTGCGTGCCGGCGACGGGCAGTTCGCTGCCGGAACCGTCCTCGTACCAGACCCGCAGGGCCGAACCGGGCAACCGGGCCAGGTCGGCGGCGATCTGGCGCCGTAGCGGGAACGCGGCCTCGTTCGCGTCGGCGTGCAGCAGGGTCACCTTCAAATGTGAACCGGCGGCGACCAGGTGCGAGATCATCCCGGCCATCGGGGTGACACCGATCCCGGCGCTGACGAACACGACCGGCCGGCCGCCGTCGTCGAGGACCACGTCGCCGTACGGCACGCTCATCGTGAGCTCGTCACCGACCTGCACCCGTTCACACAGCAGGTTCGACACCTCCCCGTCGGGTTTCCCGCCACCGTGCACGCGTTTGACAGCGAAGTAGCGGTGCTCTCCGTCATCGGCGCGGGTCAAGCTGAACTGGCGCGGCTGGCGCAGCCCGTCCGGCATTTTCACGTTGACGGAGATGTACTGCCCGGGCAGCGACGTCTTGACGGGCCGGTCGTCGACACGCTGCATCGCGAACAGGGTGACATCGCTGGTCTCCTGGATCTTGCTGGCGACCCGCCACTGCCGCCACACCCGTTCGGCGGTCACCCCGCGGGCGCTGTACAGGCCACGTTCCTGATGGATCAGCGCGTACGCCATCAGCCAGTACACCTCGTCCCACGCTGCGGCAACCTCGGGGGTGACCGCGTCGCCGAGCACGTCGCCGATCGCCCACATCAGGTTGTCGCGCACGGTCTGGTACTGCTCGGGCCTGATGCCCAGTGACGCATGCTTGTGCGCGATCCGGGTGAGCAACCGCTCCGGCAACTGCTGCGGGCTCTTGACCAGGGCGGTGGCGAACACGGCCACCGACCCGGCGAGTGCTTTCGGCTGGCTGCCCTCGGCCTGGTTGCCGCGGTTGAACACCCCGTCCTGCAACTGCGGATGTTCTGCGAACATGTGCCGGTAGAACCGGTTCGCGATCTGTTCGATGTGTTCGCCGACCACCGGCAACGTAGCCTCGACGATCGGCCGTGCCTTGTCCGACAGCACGATGTGACCTCCCGTAGATAGACGGCGCCCGGCGGTCAGGCGGCCACCCGGCGTTCGGGCCTGCTCGATGGGCACCCCGTGCGATGACGGGCACGCCTGCCGCCCCGCCCGCACGGGACGGATCTTCATCCGACAGTAGCCACGATCCGGTCGGCAGCTGGCGGATCAGCAAAGGTGGGACCCATCGGCACGGCAGGAGGGGCCGCAAGCCCTGTGCTGGAAAGCTCAGCCGGCGAGGGCGTGATGGACAGCGGTCAGTAACTCCCGCCGGGTGAACGGCTTCTCCAGCAACGTGATCGCGGGGTCGAGAGGGCCAAGGTCGGCCAGGATCGGGGTGGCATACCCCGACATGAACAGCACTTTCATCCCGTCCCTGTTCGCCGTCACCTGGGCGGCCAGGGCGGTACCGAGCATGGTGGGCATCACCACATCGGTCAGTAACAGGTCGATCGGCCCGGGATGCTGTCTGGCCAGTTCGACTGCGGCGATGGTGTCGTCGGGGGCCAGCACGTGGTAGCCGCTGGCGTCGAGCAGCCGGTGGCAGACCTGCCGCAGGCTCGGCTCGTCCTCGACCAGTAGCACCGTCTCACCATGACCGGCCACCTCGTCGCGCCGGAGGTCGCCGGTATGGTCGGTGGTCGGCCGCTGATCGGTCACCGGCAGCAGAATCGTGATCGTGGTACCGAATCCCTCCTGCGACTGGACGCTGACCGTGCCGGCCGCGCCGGTGACGATGCCGTACACCATGGCCAGCCCCAGCCCGGTACCCCGCCCGGCCGGCTTCGTCGTGAAGAACGGCTCGAAGATCTTCTCGACCACCTCGCGCGGCATCCCGGTGCCGGAGTCGCTGACCCGTAGCCGCGCGTACTCGCCCGGGCTGACCGCGGGGCCGCGGGTGACGTAGTCGGCGTCGATGAAGACGCTATCGGTCTCGATCGTCAATGACCCGCCATCGGGCATGGCGTCGCGGGCGTTGACGGCCAGGTTCACCAGGATCTGATCGAGCTGACCCGGGTCGGCCATCACCGGCCCGCAGTCACCCCTACACGTGATCGTCAAAGCGATGTGCTCACCGATCGAGCGGCGCAGCATGTCCTCCACCCCGTGCACCACGGTGGCCCACGCGACCGCCTGCGGCCGGACCACCTCCTGCCTCGCGAACGCCAGTAACTGCCGGGTGAGATCACCACCACGCCGGGCGGCCCGCATGATCTGCTGCGCGTCCCGCAGGACCTCCGCCCATACGTCGGCCGCCGCATCGTCGGGTTGTTCCTGCGCGCTGTCGGAGATGAACGCCGCATAGTTGACGATCACCGCGAGCAGGTTGTTGAAATCGTGCGCCACCCCACCGGCCAGCTGGCCGAGACTTTCCATCCGCTGGGTGCGCTGCAACTGGGCCTGCAGCGCCGACCGGTCGGCTGCCTCCCGCAACCGGACTCGCTCGTCCTCAGCCCGTAGCCGGTCGGTGATGTCACGGACCGCCGCCGACACGATCAGCCCGGCGCCGGTGTGAAGCCCGCTCAGGCTGATCTCGGCGGGAAACACCGTGCCGTCCTTGCGGCGTGCCCGTAGCGGCTGTCCGCTGCCCATCGCCCGGTGCACCGGCGCCGCAACATACCGTTGCCGCAGCTCACGGTGGGCGTCCGTGATCTCGGTGGGTACCAGGATCTCGATCGGGCGGCCGATCAACTCGTCGCTGCCGTAGCCGAACAACCGCTGCGCCTGCCCGTTGACGAACACGATCCGCCCTCGGCAGTCCGCGCCGACCATCGCGTCCGGCGCCGCATCGACCAGCTGCCGAAACAGCGAATCGTCCGGTGGGAACGGCCGGTCCCCGTCGGCGCTCACCACCGCATCGCGGGCACCCGACACGACGGTGAGCTCACCGGAAACCACGGCGGGCAGGTCACCGGTGGTGCCGCCCCGATCGTCGTCTCCGTATGTCTCGTCGTCGCTGAACACTTTGGCACCTTCCCGTCCGGACATGATGGCTCCCACGCTGCGTCGAGGGACAAAGTCACCGCGCCATGGGTGGGCTGGCCCGGCTTTCGCAGGCGCGGGCACCGAAGAGCTTGCGACGCCACGACCGTCACCGCGGCGACATACCGGCGAGGTGGCGCAGCGTCGCCCGGGAACCGGCCGATCGCGAGGACGGCCTCACTCTGCGAGCGTAGGCCGCTGCGCCTCCGCGACGGCCGTGTTTCTGACAGCGTCGACGAGGTCAGACCGCTCGGCCGAGTACAGCCCAACAGGCCGGCACCCCCGCCGGGACCTCGACGGTCATCCGGGATCGTGCAGCCCTCAGCGGAAGCCGGCCTCCCGGCCCGGTCTTCGCAACGGGGTACGTCCCGGCCGGCGCACCCGCGTGGCCTCAGCGACTGCTGTCGGCCGGCAGCACGGCGACATCGCTGTAGAAACGCCTGATCGTCCGTACCGCGGTTTCGAAGGCGTCCAGATCCATTGGCTTGGTCACGTACGCGTTCGCATGATTGACGTAGCTGGCGGTGACGTCATGCATTGCCCTCGACGTGGTCAGCACCACGATCGGGATCCGCTTGAGGTCGGCGTCCGACTTCACCTCGGCCAGCACCTCGTGCCCGCTCATCCGCGGCATGTTCAGATCCAGCAGGATCAGGTCCGGGCGCGGCGCGGACCTGTAGACGCCCTGCCGGCGAAGGTACTGCATTGCCTCCGCCCCGTCGGCCACATGATGTACCGCAGGCGGCTGCGGCGTATCGAGCAGCGCCTCCTCGATCATCAGCGTGTCAGCGGCATCGTCATCGACGATGAGTACATCCAGCACGCGCACGGACCCAGGGTCTCCCTCAGCATCTCGAAACATCTATCGCCGATAGGCAATCGGACAGTACCGGGACTGTACGGCCGGCACGGTGATCAGCAAACGGCGACACGAGACCGGGACAGACCCGGCCAGGGGGCCTGCGTCGCCCATCATGCTCATCGGCCCGTCAGAGCGTCCAGCAGACCGACGATCTCCAGGATCCGGGATACGACCGGCTGCGGCTGCTCGACACGGAACCGGATCCCACGCGTGGTGGCCCGGCCGTACGCCTCGTCGAAGGCGGCGATACCAGAGGAGTCGCAGAACGTGACGGCCGCCAGGTTCAGGATCACCTCGACCGTGTCGTCGGCACCGATCGCCTCGGCGAGATGCCGTTGAACGGTACCCACGGTCGCCATATCGATCTCGCCGGCGGCCCGTACGTGGAATACCCCGGGCGACGGTCGGCTACTGCTGACTTCCATCGATGATCCGCTCTGACGTGCGGGCCGTGCCGGATCAGGTTAACGCTGTTCCTGGGCGGCGGCTGGCCGTTGTCGCGAAGACCGCGGCGTCGCTGTGCGGCGGCCGGCGACTGCGGCCGGGCACGCAGTGACTCGCTCGCTGCGTACCGATGACCGCCCTGGCACCGTCGCCGCACAACCAGCCAACCGTGGTGATTGCGCATCGTTGAGGGGGCGCGATCGACGTGTTCGCTGGCCGCAGGCGGCAAACTCGGCGTCCTCGACCCGGCCGGCAGGGAACTACTGGAAGCGGCGGCGCCGCCGTGTTCACCCTGCGCCTGCGCTCGGCAAAGCAGGAACCTGCCCGCAGAAACAACTGACTGGCAACCCGCCGCGACGTCCACATCGTCGTCAGCGCAACACCAGCCCAAGCGCAAAGAGGAGATGTTTCGATCAGTCTCAGGCCACGCTGTATTGGTTGATATTCGTGTCAGTTCAGCTGATTGGTGTCGTCCGCTCACGCGGGCGACTTCGTTGATTCTCTCATGCCCGCGAACAACCGGGCAGCCGTATTCGCCTGCTTACGGGCGCACCGCATGGACGCGCCGCCACAGCCGTCGCCGTCATAGTTCAGGGAGGCGACTCGACGACGTGGAGAAAGGCGCATGCCCTTGGTTATAGCCGAATACGGGGCGGCGACGCCGAGGCCTGCCGGTGATGCGTATCCGGTCGCTGCGATGATGTGGTCGAACTGTTGAGAACTCCTATCGGAGAACTCGACTCGGTTCCCATCGACTTTCAGGACGCGGGCCGATGTCATCGTGCAGTTGGCCGAGACCGTGGAAGGGCTCTTGGTAATCACGAATCCACGAGGCGGTTCGCCTCTGGTGGAGTAGCGAATGCATGTTCCCAGCATGGCGAGTAAGGAGTGTCGAGTTATCAGTCGTACCCTGCGCCCGGTGCACCACGAGAGCCGGATGTCAGGCCGCTCCTCGATGATCTCCTCGCAGATCTCTACTCCGCTCTGTCCGCCTCCGACCACGAGGACCGACTGCCCGGATTGGATCCGCGACAGGTCCTGCAGGCTGGAGGCGTGGTAACAGTTGTTGCCTGTCCAGTCGGTTGGGATCTTCGGCGTCCCGTAGTGGCCCGTCGCAACGACGACGAATGCATATGATGCCTCGCCCTGGGAGGTCGCCACGCACACATGTGAGTCGTACTCGACGACGCTGTCGACGCGAGTGAGGAAACGCCGGCGCTGCCGATTGAGGTTCTCGTCAGACCAGGACTTCAAGAGCGCGCGGAACTCGTGGACCGTCACCGTCGGCTTCATTCTTAGTTCGGGGGCGATGCACCATCCCGGATTCACCAGTTCCGTGCTTTCGCGGGTCTTGCCCCATGGCATGGGCTGCCAGATTCCACCAGGTTTGGGGTCGGACGAGTACCAGTCCACGAACATTCCACGGCGGGTGAGTTCGCGGACGGCCTGGATGCCGAAGAGGCCACTTCCGATAACAGCGCAGTTGATATCCGTTGCCATGCGATCGCACTTCCTTTGCGGATTTTGACGTGGCACGTGCTCGGCTGCCGGTTGATTAGACCCGTCCGACGGATCCGGCTGCCGCGGCCGGAGGATCAGGAAACAGGAGAGGGGCGGGGCATCACGACGGTGAGACGCGTACCGTCCGTGGTTCGCTCGGTGGCCCCGGTAAGCGGTCCGACGGCGGCGGCTCAGCCGGCCCGCAGGTCTCTGCGCTGAAAGGCGACTACGGCGGCCGCCGCGAGAACGAGCGCCCCGGCCGTCATGGCCAGCGCGGCGGGCCGGTCCCAGTCGTCGCGCGGAACCGCGCCCACCCAATACAGCGGCGACAGCCGCCTCGCCCACTCGGGCACGTCGAGCATGTCGGCGCGCAGGCACACGACGATGCCCCAGCCGACGAACAGCCACGCGACGGCGACCGCGCGAGGAGTCACCGACTGCAGCACGACGGCAGCGACCGTGATGAGCCACACCGCCGGCAGGTACGCGAGGGTCGCCGCCACACCGTCATCGAGATAGCCGAGGTCACCGAAACCGGCCGCGACTCCGAGGCTGGTGCAGACGCCTGTACAGATCAGCAGGATCAGCGACCAGGAGGTCACCAGCCAGGTGCCGGCACCCCACCAGCGTCGTCTGCTCACCGGGCTCGCGAGGGCGTATCCGACACGGCCGGCGGTCTCCTCGGCAGCCAGCCATTGGCTGAGCTGGATCGAGGCCGCAGCCGCGAGGAGCGCGTTCATCTGAACGAACAGCGACAGGGTGGCGTCGACGCTGTCATCCTGCGTGAACCCGGCCAGCGCGTTCAAGACGCTGATCTGCTCGGTCAGGTATCCGAAGGAGAAGGCGAACAAACTCGTCCCGATCACCCAGCCGAGACAGACTCCGAGCGAGAGCCGGGTCAGCAGACGCAGCGGCGTCCTCATCCAGGATGGCGCCTGAGCCGGCCCAGGGCGTGGCGGAATGAGCCCGGCCCCTTGATCGCGGTGAGCGGCCACGACACCGGCGATCAGAAACGTGACCGCCGCCGTCGACGCCATGGCGAGCCACGGCCACAGCGGCGGCTGGTCCGCGAACGGGCGGATCTCCGCCAGCCAGGACTGCGGATTCAGCCAGGTCAGATCGGCGCCGCGGGCGTCGACAACGGCACGGGCTAGGTAGCTGACCATCCAGCAGGCGATGGCCAGGACATACGAGGTGCGCGCATCCCGGCAGCACTGCGCCACCAGGGCGCCGACGCCGGTGAAGACCAGCATGAACGCACCGAGACCCCCCGCGTACAGCAAGGATCCGGGGACCGGATAGTCGAGCGTGATCAGCGCGGCGGCGCTGAGCGTAGAGGTCAGAGCGGCGGTGAGCGCGGCGGCGGTCAGCCCCGCGGTGGCCGGGGCGAGCCGGTGGACCGGACCTGCGGTCAGGATGTCGAGCCGGCCGGTGTCCTCGACGCTGCGGGTGAAGCGGATCGCCAGGTGCAAGCCGATCAACGGCACGATGATCAGGGTCAGATAGCCGAGCTCGTTGGCCAGGATGCCGCCGAGGGTGTCCAGGTTGTAACCGCGGCCCTGCAGAGCGGCGCTGCTCTGGGTGCCGACGTAAGTGGCTGCGTAGGCGTCGCGCTCGGCCTGTTCGGCGTAGTTGTTGCTGATGCTGGACGCGCTGGTGGTGACGAGCGCGCAGACGGCGACGGCCCAGCCGAGGATCTGGGCCGGCGCGGTGCGCAGGCTGACGGCGACCAGCCGCCAATACCCGGTCACGCCGGGGTCCCCTGGCTGACGGGCGTGTCAGCGCGGAAGTTCGTCAGGAACAACTCGTCCAGGCTCGGGGGTTCCACGGTCAGCGCCGTAGGGTCGGCCGCGGCGACCTGCCCGACAGCGCTCGCCAGGTCCGTATGGTCGACCCGGAAGCGGGTGTGCACGCCGTCCGGCTGCTGCTCGGCGGTGAGATCCACGACGCCGTCGAGGCCGGCCAGCCGCGGCACCGGGGATCCTGTGATGGCGGTCACCGTCGTCAGCGTGTGGCTGCGCAGGTCGGCCAGGGTTCCCTCGCGGACCATCCGGCCGCCGCGCACGATGCTCACCCGGTCGCAGAGAGCCTCGACCTCGGACAGGATGTGGCTGCTCAGCAGGACGGTGCGGCCGTCGGCTTTGAGTTCCCGGACGCACTGCTGGAACACGTGCTCCATCAGCGGGTCGAGCCCGGAGGTCGGCTCGTCGAACAGGTAGAGGTCCGCGTCGACGCTCAGGGCGGCGACCAGGGCGACCTTCTGCCGGTTGCCCTTGGAGTACGTCCTCGTCCGCTTGGTGGGGTCAAGCTCGAACCGCTCGATGAGGTCTGCGCGGCGCTTCGGGTCGAGGTTGCCGCCCTGCAGCCGACCGAGGATGTCGATGCAACTGCCGCCACTGAGGCCCGGCCAGAGTGCCACATCGCCGGGAACATAGGTGAGGCGGCGGTGCGCCTGCACGGACTGCTTCCAGCAGTTCAGCCCGAAGATCGTGGCCTGTCCCGAATCCAGCCTGATCTGGCCCAGCAGAGCGCGGATCGTGGTGCTCTTGCCCGCGCCGTTGGGTCCGAGGAACCCGTGCACCTCGCCCTGCCGAACGGCAAGGTCGAGGCCGTCCAGGGCCTGTGTCCGCCCGAACCTCTTGCAGAGTGCTTCCGCTTCAATGGCGTGCATTCTGACAGGATGACACAAGTTGACAGTCTCTTTCAGTATGAAAGTGTGAGTCAGGTCACTGGCTGGCTCCGTATGCTGGCGGGATGTCGATGAGCCTGCGCCAGCGCAACCGGATGGCCGTGATCCAGGCGGTGCAGGACACCGCGATGGACCTCTTCGACCGGCGCGGATATCACCAGGTGACGGTCGACGACATCGCGCGCGCGGCAGGAGTCTCCGCCTCGACCTTCTATCGCTACTTCGGGACCAAGGAGGGGGTCTTCACCATCGACAGCTTTGCCGCGGTGGACGTGGACGTCTTTCAGGAGATCGTCGACCTGGACGATCCTGCCGCGACCATGGAGCGCCTCGCCGGTGGTTCCGGGGAGAACGAGCCGTGGCGGGGGATGCGCTATGTGATCGAGGAGCCGGTCGTCCGGGCCGCCGTGTACGCGACCCTGGACGAGCTCGTGGAGCGCTTCGTCCCCGTGCTGATCCTGCGCGGGAACACGCCGAACCAGGCTCGGGTGCTGGCCCGCGGCTACCTCTTCGGGGTCTATTTCGGCGCGCTGGAGCAGTGGCATCGCGACGGCCGCAGCCGCCCGATCGGTGACTACGCCCGCGAGGCGATGGCGGCGCTGGGTGGCGCGGCGAGTTAGCCCGCCGGTCGCCCCGGGCTCTCGGTGCCGCCAAGCCGGGCGTTGACGAACCCTCGGAAAATCGATAACTTTCGATCTAAAGGGTGGTGGGGCTGGGTGGCCCCATCCGTCAGGTGTGCACCGGTGGCGGTCATGCCGGCCCGCCGGTCGGTGGCTGCGCACCCCAGGATCTATTCGTGGTGCTCCAGTGACCGGACGCGCTCGAGTAGGTCCGGGTGCCGGTAGATGAAAGCGCGATGAACGCGTGCCATCCGGGCGACGTCGCTGACGGTGACGCCGTCGCCCTGGGCGGCGGCGAGTTCCACTGCGTCGAGCACTCGCTGGCGACGCCGGGCGGTGTCGGCCCGGCGGCTGGCGACCATGGCGTCGGCGTTGGTGGCCTCGAAGTCGGCGGGGCCATTCATGATGACCACGTCCGGTGCCGGGGAGTGTTACCCGGTGTCCGGGCGCGGCTCGCGGTGTCGCCGCGCTGTCGCGTGGCCGCCGGCGCGTGGATGGTGGCCGGGCAGCGAAAAAGGCAGGTCATGGTGACCTTCTCGGAAAGATGGCCGGTGGGCTCGATACCCATCGTCGTCGCGGCCGCGGCGCGCGTGCAGAGCACAACAGCCCGGCGGGTAGGACCTTCGGCCAGCCGCAGCGGGACCGTGGTCGCGCCGGCCTGCCGGCTGCTTCGAGGGATCGATACCCGGAAGTCGCCCGAAGGTGCCGCTGATCACCCGGGGCGCCCCGCAGTGTTGTCCGCTCGCTGCCGCTCGCGGCCCGGTTCACGCCGCCTGCGACGGCACCCCGCCTGCCGCGTCAACGGCTTCGAGGGGCTGGTCATCCTCACTCACGGGAACCGAATCAGCGCATCGTCCATTCAGTCCGGATAACACGATGACCGGTCTTCAGGGAAGCGCATCCGGGGGCTCCACGGCTCTGTGTGGTTGCTAACGGATGGGCTGAACAGGCAATAATCCGTCTTTAATGATCTTGTCGCGCATGTCGCGGACGTTTGTTCGCCGTGTTGGAGGGCTGCGGAAGATCCAGCCACAATGGCTGTGTGTAAGTGTGACGTAACGTCAGGTAAGCGTGGCGTCTCGGTGGTTCACGGCGTTGACACTCTCCGTGGACATCGGGAGTCTGTCGGTAAGGGTGTTCGACCCGACCACCATGACTGTCCTAAATGGATTTTGTGCGGATGCCTGCACAAGACCGGCCGGCGAAGCGGCAGCGATCTCGTCCGGCATGCAGCACCGTGCTCTGCTCACGCCCTGCTCGTACGAGCAAGGCGCAGGATCTTCGCTTTGGGGGAGCGATGAGTTCCATCGACCGACGCTGTCGGACATCTCAAGAACCGCTGCGCCACCGCGCGTGGTGGCGCGTCGAGGGCACCGTAGCCGGGTGCGCACTGCACCCAGGACCGGCTCAGAGCGATCATTCCCGGCCAAACCTTCCGGCTCGCTGACCTTCGGCACACCGGCGGGGTCGCCTGGGAACCGTGCCCGGCGGGGACCATGATCGCCGACGGTGCCGCCAGCCCGCGTCGCCGTGCCGGGTCTCTGTCGCTGATCCTGCGGCGACGCTGACGAAACAGCCACGTCCTGGCGCCCCGGCGGACAAGGGCGGTTTCACCCTGCCCGGCTGGTGCTGCGATCTGTCCTCCAACCGTCCCTGGCAGCACAACGTCGTGCGGCCGGCTGGCCGGCAGCGACCGGCGGTGGCTGCCACGGCCGCGTCCGACACGATGCCGGGTCCCGTCCGTGGCCAGGCCCGACCGCCGTACCGAGGAGCCGAGATGAACGTCCTGATGATCACCGAGTCGTACTTCGGCAACACCAGACGCGCCGCTGAGGCGATCCGCGTGGGCCTGCAGTCCCGCGACGCCACCGTGACCATCGGCGACGCAGCCACCGGACCGGCGCTCACCGGTGTCGACCTGCTGATCCTGGGTGCCCCCACCCACAACATGGGGCTACCGAAACCGGCGTCGCGTCGCCAGGCCCACGAGAAGGGCGGCCAGGCGAGCACCACCGGCGTGGCGGAGTTACTCGAGGCGCTGCCCGGCGATCTGGTCTGCCGGGTGGCGGTGTTCGACACCGTCACCGGCACGGGGTTCTTCGCCGGCTCCGCGGCGAAGGCCATCGAGAAGCGACTCCGACGCCGTTCCGTCACGGTGATCGCCCGCACGAGCTTCCTTGTCACCTCGACGCAGGGCCCGCTCGCCGACGGCGAGGTGGACCGCGCCGAACAGTGGGGGGCCTCCCTCGCCTGAGAACCCCGGGACGGTGGGCGCCCGGGCAGCTTCGCACGGCCTGTCCTCTGCATGGCAGGACCACCCGCACGAGATGGAGATGTGGAAATGACGGGGGCTTCCTCCAGCCAGACGCTCATCGACCGCTTCGGCGCCGTCCTGCTCGGCCGCGCCGACCGCCCGCTCTACCGATTCCTGACCGATGAGCAGGACCAAGTCGAGTCGCTCACCGGCGCGGTGCTCGACCGGCGTGCCCGCGCCATCGCCGTGTCGCTGAGCGAACACGCGGCCGTCGGCGACCGGGCTCTGATCCTGTACCCGCCGGGCATCGACTACGTTGCGGCCTTCTTCGGATGCCTCTACGCGGGAGTGGTGGCGGTACCGGCCTATCCGCCCGAACCAGGCCTCGTGCCCCGGATGCTTCCCCGCCTGCTGAACGTGATCGCGGATGCCGCTCCGGCGGTGGTGCTGGCCCCCGCCGCAGCCACGGCGATGGCGAGTCAGATCGCGGAGCTGGCACCGCAGACGGCTGCGCTGCCGTGGCTGGCGGTCGACGACGTCGACGAGTCGACGGCTGCTAACTGGCGCCGGCCGGGCGTGACAGGTCAGGATCTCGCCTTCCTGCAGTACACGTCCGGTTCCACCGGGCGGCCCAAGGGCGTGATGCTCAGTCACGGCAATCTCCTCGCCAACCTGGCGGCCATCGAACAGCGCATGTTCGACGACACCGAGCAGAGCAGCGTCATCTGGCTGCCGCCCTACCACGACATGGGACTCATCGGCGGCCTACTCGAGCCCGCCTACCGCGGGTACCCGGTGACGTTCATGTCACCGCTGACCTTCCTCAAACGGCCCATCCGCTGGCTGCGCGCCGTTTCCGAGTACCGCGCGACCCACAGCGGCGGCCCGAACTTCGGCTACGACCTGTGCGTATCCAAGATCTCCGAACAGGAACGCGCCGGCCTCGACCTCAGCAACTGGCAGGTCGCGTTCTCCGGCGCCGAGCCGGTACGCGCCGAGACACTGGACCGGTTCGCCCGAGCCTTCGCCCCGCACGGATTCCGCCGTTCGGCGTTCTACCCCTGCTACGGGATGGCTGAAGCATCTCTGCTGCTCACCGGCGGCGCGCTCGCCACCGAACCGCCCGTGCTGCGGGTACGCGCCGACCTGCTGGAGCAGAACCGTGCCGAACCCGCAGCGCCCGGTACGGGCACCCGGAGCCTGGTCAGCTGCGGGCAGATCATTTCCGGACATCGGCTGGTGATCGTCCATCCGGAGACGGGAGCCCCGTTGCCGGATAGGCAGGTCGGCGAGATCTGGGTGTCCGGTCCCAGCATCACCCGCGGATTCTGGGCCCGGCCTGAGGAGAGCGCCGAACGGCTGGAAGCCCGCCTGCCCGACGGCGACGGCCCGTTCCTGCGCACCGGCGACCTCGGCGTCCTGCACGACGGCGAACTGTATGTCACCGGCCGGATCAAGGATCTGATCATCATCGCGGGCAGGAACCACTATCCGCAGGACATCGAACGCACCATGGAGCAGGCGCACCCGGCCCTTCGCCACGGCGCCGGCATCGCGTTCGCGGTGGACTCCGGCGAGGCGGAGCAACTGGTCGTGGTGCAGGCAGTACGTGGTGCTGCCCGCGCCTCGGCCGAGGAGATCTTCACCGCCGTCCGAGCGGCGATCGCCGAGCAGCATGGTCTGCAGGTCCACGACATCGTCCTGGTCAGGCCGGGCAGCATCCCCAAGACGTCGAGCGGCAAGCTACAGCGCTACGCCTGCAAACAGGCCTACCTCACCGGCACGCTCGACGCGGTCGAGCGATGGAGCGCTCCCTCCACCCGCGCAGACCCTTCGCAGCAGCTCAGCACGCCGGCCAGCCCACCGAACGGCGACGCGGCCGCGGCATACCAGACACGCTTGATCGAAGAACTCGCCGCGCGCCTGCGGGTAGCCCCCCAAAGCCTCGACCCGCGGATGCCGCTCGCCAGCTATGGGCTGCAGTCGGTCGAACTGGTCGGGATGATCGGCGAACTGGAGCGGTGGACCGGCCGTAAACTGCCGGTCACCCTGGCCTGGGAATACCCGACGGTCGACGCCCTGGCGACGTTCCTGGCCGACGGCGCCGACGCGACCGGGCTGTCATCCACCCCGGCGGTGACCGAGCTCGGCACAGAGCCGATCGCGATCATCGGAGTCGGCTGTCGCTTCCCGGGCGGCGCCGACGGACCGGACCAGTTCTGGCAGCTGCTCACCGAAGGCCGCGACGCGGTGACGGAGGTCCCCGCCGACCGCTGGAACGCCGAGGACTTCTTTGACGAGGACCCCACCCAGCCTGGGAAGACCACCACCCGGTGGGGCGGATTCCTGCGCGACGTCGACCGGTTCGACCCGGCGTTCTTTGGGATCTCCCCGCGTGAAGCCGCCCGCATGGACCCGCAGCAGCGGCTGCTCGCCGAGGTCGCCTGGGAGGCGCTGGAAGATGCGGGCATCGTCCCGGAGCGCCTCGCCGGCACAGCCACCGGCGTGTTCGTCGGCATCGCCACCAACGACTACGGCCACCTGCAGTTCCAGCGGCACGACCAGATCGACGCGCACACCGGAACCGGCAACGCGCTCAGCATCGCCGCCAACCGCCTCTCCTACCTGTTCGACCTGCGCGGACCCAGCCTGGCCATCGACACCGCCTGCTCGTCCTCCCTGGTCGCCGTGCAACAGGCCTGCACGAGTATCGCCCAAGGCGACTGCACACTCGCCCTCGCCGGTGGCGTGAACCTCATCCTCTCCCCGGCGCTGGCCATCAACTTCGCCAAAGCAGGGGCGATGGCCCGCGACGGGCGCTGCAAGACGTTCGACGCGCGCGCCGACGGCTACGTCCGCGCCGAGGGCGCCGGCGTGGTGGTGCTGAAGCCGCTGTCCGCGGCCCTGCGCGACGCCGACACCGTCTACGCCGTCATCCGCGGCGGCGCGGTGAACCAGGACGGCAGGACCAACGGCCTGATGGCACCCAACCCGCGCGCCCAGGAAGCGGTCCTGCGCACCGCCTACGCACGAGCAGGAGTCGCCCCGCACGAGGTCGGCTACGTCGAGGCGCACGGCACCGGCACCCTGCTCGGCGACCCCATCGAGGCGAAGGCACTCGCGGCCGTGACCTCCGTGGGCCGCGACCGCGCCCGGCCCTGCCTGGTCGGCTCGGTCAAGACGAACCTCGGCCACCTGGAAGCCGCCGCCGGAATCGCCGGCCTGATCAAGGTCGCCCTGATGCTGCGGCACCACCGGATCCCGGCGAGCCTGCATTTCCGCGACGCCAACCCGCACATTCCCTTCGAGGACCTGGCGCTGCGGGTGGCCGACACCGCACAGCCCTGGCCGGCCGCCGACGGTCCGGCACTGGCCGGCGTGAGCTCATTCGGCTTCGGCGGCACCAACGCCCACTTGGTTCTGCAGCAGGCTCCGCCACCGGCCGCGCCGCAGAAGAACAACCGTCCCGGCGTCCACCTGCTCACCGTCTCCGCACCGACCGAACAGGCGCTGCGTGAACTCGCCGCCCGGCACGCCACCCAGCTGAACGCGCCGGACGCGGACTCCATCGTGGCGCAGTACTGCGCCACGGCCGCGGTACGCCGGACCCACCACGCCCAGCGACTGGCCTGCGTCGGCCGATCAGCGGCCGAACTTCGTGACGGTCTGGCCGCGTTCGCGCGCGGTGAGGACCACCCCGCCGTGGCCCACGGCGCCCAGAGCACCGGCGCCCGGTCCCGCGTCGCGTTCGTCTTCTCCGGCCAGGGCCCGCGATGGTGGCCGCTCGCCGCCGACCTGCTCGACCAGGAACCGGTTTTCCGCGACGCACTGGAACGCTGCGACGTCTCGCTGCGCCAGCATGTCGACTGGTCGTTGATCGGTCAGCTCACCATGGCACCGGAGCGTTCCCAGCTCACCGACCCCGGTGTGGTGCAACCCGCCACCTGTGCGCTGCAGATCGCCCTCGCTGCCCTGTGGCGCTCATGGGGCATCGAACCGGACGCGGTGGTCGGGCACAGCGTCGGGGAGATCGCCGCCGCTCACGTGGCCGGCGCACTCGATCTCGACGACGCGCTGCGCGTCGCCCTGCACCGAGGCCGGGTGATCCGTGCCGTGATCGGCCGGGGCAAGATGGCCGTCGTCGGCGCCACGTTCGACCAGACGCAGCGGATCCTGGACCGGCTCGGCGACGGATCGGTCTCGGTCGCCGCGAGCAACAGCCCGACGTCGACGGTCATCTCAGGCGAGACCGCGGCGGTCGAACGGCTCGCCGCGACCCTCGACGAGCAGGGAACGTTCTGCCGGATCCTCGAGTCGGTCGACTACGCCTCCCACAGCCCTCAGATGGACCCGCTGCAGGACGAACTGCGCGAGGCGGTCGCCGGCCTCACCCCGCGCCCGACAGCCCGCACTCTCGTCTCGACCGTCACCGGGCAGATCATCGAGGGTACGCAGTTGGACGCCGGGTATTGGGCGACGAACCTGCGCCGACCAGTGTTGCTCGACAGGGCCATCGACGCCCTTCTTGATGCCGGACACGACTACTTCGTCGAGATTTCCGGCCATCCCATGCTCGTCGGCGCGCTCACCGAAAAACTCGAAACCCGCGGATCGCAGGGAACGGCCGTCGCGTCGCTGCACCGTGATCATCCCGACCGTGCCGCGCTGCTCGGCGAACTCGGCTGGCTGTACCGCGCCGGCCTCCAGGTCGACTGGACGCGCCGGTACGGAGCCACACCGCCGATCGTGCCGCTGCCCGCCTATCCCTGGCAGCGTGACCGTCACTGGCTGCCCGACATCGAGCAACCAAACCCCCAAAGCCCGCACCAACCGGCGCAGGGAACGCCTACGCCGACCTTCGCCGCCGACGAAACGCTCTGGCGAAGCGTCGAGCAAAATGATCTGGAAGAACTTGCCCGTGTGCTGCGCATCGCCGGGACCGACGAGCGCGACGCCCTCGCCACCGTACTCCCCACCCTCGCGGCCTGGCATCGCGACAGCCGCGACCGGCACACCGCCGACGCCTGGCGCTATCGGATCGACTGGACCCCGACCGCCGGTCCGGCGCAGCCGGCTGCGCTGCCCGGCACCTGGCTGATCGTGACACCGACCGGATTGATCACGGACGAGCTGACCGGATGGGTACGCGCGGCGATCACCGCGCACGGCGGCACCGTCGTCGAGACCGCCGTCGCCGAGGACGCCGACCACACGGCCCTCGCCGCAGCGCTCGACGGCCCGGCCCGGCAACCCGACCTGCGCGCCGTCGTGTCACTGCTCGCCCTGGACGAGACACCCGTGCCCGACCACCCCGCTCTGGCCCGCGGAACCGCCCAAACCCTGGCACTCGTGCAGGCGCTGGGCGACCTCGGCGCGACCGCGCCGCTCTGGCTTCTCACCCGCGGCGCCGTCGGCACCGGACCGCACGACCCGCCCAACCGACCGGTGCAGGCGCTGACCTGGGGACTGGGCCGGGTGGCCGGCCTGGAACATCCCGAACGCTGGGGCGGCCTCGTCGACGTGGCCGGCCCGCTCGACGCAGCCGCCGGCGATCGGCTGGCTGCCGCCCTGAGCAATCGCGACCATGAAGACCAGATCGCGGTGCGACCGACCGGGCTGCTGGCCAGGCGGCTGGTCCGGGCGCCGTCCGACGACTCCGAGCCGCCCGCGTACCGGCCCGAGGGGACCGTTCTCGTCACCGGCGGCACCGGTGCGCTCGGCGCCGACCTGGCGCGCTGGCTCGCCCGGCGCGGCGCCCGGCACCTGGTCCTCGCCAGCAGACGAGGCCCCACAGCCCCCGGCGCGGCGGACCTCGAAACGGAACTCACGAAGCTGGGCGCCCGGGTCACCCTGGCCGCCTGCGACGCAGCCGACCGGGACGCCGTCGCCGCACTGCTGACCGGGCTGGAAGCAGACGGTGACCCGGTCCGTGCCGTGTTCCACATCGCCGGTGACGTCTCCCTGGTGAAACCGCTCGTCGCCACCACCACCGCAGAGCTGGCCCAGGTGATCGCCGGCAAGGACGCGGGCGCCCAGCACCTGCACGACCTGCTGCCCGGCCCGCTCGACGCGTTCGTGCTCTTCTCCTCCATCACGGGGGTGTGGGGCAGCGGCCGCCAATGCGCCTACTCCGCCGCCAACGCCTACCTGGACGCTCTTGCCGAGCACCGCCGCAGCCTCGGCCTGACGGCCACCGCGATGCAGTGGGGCCCATGGGCAGGGCGGGCCCACGACGAACACGAACACGAACTGGCCCGCCGAGGGCTGCGTCTCATGCCGGCCGGCCCGGCCCTCGTGGCGCTGGACCGCGCCTTGGGCCGCGACGAGACCACCCTTGTCGTCGCCGACGTCGACTGGTCGCTGTTCGCCCCCGCCTACGCCGCGGCACGCCCCCGCCCGCTGCTCGACGACCTACCCGACGCGCAGCAGGCGCTCCAGTCCGGCAAACCCGCGCCGGAGGGGGACAGCCGGACCGGTGAACTACGCCGGGCTCTGCTCGCAGTGGAGCCCGGACGGCGGCGCCGCACCGTCCTCGTCGATCGGTGCCGGCAGGAGGTCGGCCGGGTACTGCGGATGGACCCGGCCCGCGTCAACGCCACCGCGCCGTTCACCAGCATGGGCCTGGACTCGCTGATGGCCCTGGAAGTCAAGAAGGGCCTGGAGACCGCCGTCGAGGCCGCCCTGCCGGCCACGCTCGCCTGGCGCTACCCCACCATCGACGCGCTCGCACCGTTCCTCGCCGAACGGATGGGGATCCCGCTCGACGCGCCGACCGCCGCCGGCCCCGCCGTGCCGCCGCCAACCACCGGGCACGGCGAGCCGGAACTCGACATGGACGGGCTCAGCGACGACGACATCGCGGCGCTCAGCGACGGCGACGTCGAGGCGCTTCTGCTGCAACGACTGGAACTGCTTGAGGAAGGCCTACATGACGCCGCCGAGGAAAGGGCCTGACATGAGCCAGCCGGCCGACACCACGTCGTCCTCCACCATCAGGCGTGCACTCGCCACCATCGACCGGCTCCAGCGCGAGCTGGAGACGGCCCGCCGCGCACGCACCGAACCGATCGCTGTGGTGAGCGTCGGCTGCCGGTTCCCGGGCGGCGCAGATGATGCCGACTCGTACTGGCGGCTGCTCGCCGACGGTGTCGACGCGGTCCGCGAGGTACCCGCCGACCGGTGGGACACCGGCACCTTCTACCACCCGCAGATGGGCCGCCCCGGGAAGATGACCACGAAATGGGGTGGCTTCCTCGACCGGATCGACGAGTTCGACGCCGCCTTCTTCGGGATATCACCGCGCGAGGCCGAGGCGATGGACCCCAACCAGCGCCTGGTGCTGGAGGTGACCTGGGAGGCGCTGGAGAACGCCGGGTACACCGACCTGGCCGGCAGCCGGACCGGTGTGTTCGTCGGCGTGATCGGCAACGACTACGGGCTTCAACGGTTCACCCACCCCGACGACCTGACACCGTACGCGGTGACCGGCAACGCGCACAGCATCGTCTCCGGCCGCCTCGCCTACCTGCTGGACCTGCGCGGCCCGGCGGTGTCGGTCGACACCGCCTGCTCCTCCTCGCTGCTTGCTGTGCACCTCGCCTGCCAGAGCCTGCGCACCGGCGAATGCGACATGGCCCTCGCGGGCGGGGTGAACGTCATCCTCTCGCCGCTGCCCAGCATCGGCTTCTCACAGTTCGGCATGATGTCGCCGGACGGGCGCTGCCGGACCTTCGATGCCGGCGCGAACGGCTTCGTCCGTGGTGAGGGCTGCGGGATGGTCGTGCTCAAACGGCTTTCCGACGCCGTCGCCGCCGGCGACGACGTCCTCGCCGTCATCCGCGGCGGCGCCGTCAACCAGGACGGCCGCAGCACCGGCCTGACCGCCCCCAACGTGCTGTCGCAACGCGAACTGCTGCGTCACGCCCTGCACACCAGCGGTGTCGAGGCCGGGCAGGTCTCGTACATCGAGGCGCACGGCACCGGCACCACCATCGGCGACCCCATCGAGGTGGAGGCGCTGGCCGACGTCTTCCCGGCAGAACCGGGCGCCGAGTGGCACCTCGGCTCGGTGAAGACCAACTTCGGTCACCTCGAGGCGGCCGCCGGGATCGCCGGACTGATCAAAGTCGTCCTGGCGCTGCGCCACCGCGCGATCCCGCCGCACCTGCACTTCCAGCGCCTCAACCCGCACATCGCGGTTGACCGGCCCCCTTTCGCCATCCCGGCCGAGCTGACCGGCTGGAGCCCGCGCGACGGCCGCCGCATCGCTGGGGTCAGCAGCTTCGGACTGAGCGGCACCAACGTGCACCTGCTCGTCGAACAGGGTCCCGCCCGGGTACCGGCCACCGCCGACGGGCGCCGGCCGCTGCACGTTCTCGCCGTCTCGGCCCGCAGCGAGGCCGCACTGCGCCTGCTCGTGCAACGGCACCGCGACCAGTTGCGGGGCGCGGGCACGGCACCGGCCGCTGATCACTGCTTCTCCGCCAACACCGGACGATCCCACTTCCCGCACCGTGTCGCCGTGGTGGGCGCGTCGGCGGACGAACTCGGCACGGCGCTCACCGCTGTCCTGGACCGGCCACTGCCGGACCGGACCCTGAGCGCCGACGGACGCGAACCCGAGGTGACCTTCCTATACGGCGACGTCGGCAGCGAACGTCCGGGCATGGCCCGCGCCTTGTACGACAGCGCGCCGGTCTTCCGGGAAGCCCTGGAGCACTGTCACGAACTGCTCCGCGAACTGGGGATTCCGCTGCTCGACGCCCTGTTCCCCGAACAACCAGGCGCGGCTGACCTGGCCCGGCCCACCGTGGCGCAACCGGCGCTGTTCGCCGTGCAGCACGCGCTCACCGAACTGTGGGCTGCGTGGGGTGTACGACCGGCCGCGGTGTTCGGGCACGGCGTCGGCGAGATCACGGCCGCCCGCACGGCAGGGGTAATGAGCCTGCCCGACGCGCTGCGGCTCGTGACGCAACGGGCCCGTCTGCAGCCCGCGTCCCTGTCGGCGCAGCCCGGGCACGATCATGATCTGGCGTCGCTGCGCCAGGTCGCCGGCGAGATCACCCAGGCGCCGCCGCACATCCCGTTCGTATCGAGCCTGGACGCGGCGCTGTGGCCGTGGAACGAGATACCCGACGCCGAATACTGGTGCCGGCAGACTCACGAGCCGGTCCGGTTCACCGACGCCGTGTCGACGCTGGCAAGCCTCGGCCACACCCGGTTCGTCGAGATCGGCCCGGACGCGAACCTCGTCGGCCGGATGGCGGCGGATTTGACCGGCGCCAAGCTGCTCGCCCTTGCGAGCCTGCGTGCCGGACAGGACGACTGGCACACCGTCCTGTCCACCCTCGCCGCTCTGTATGAGCACGGCTCCGACATCGACTGGGCCGGCTTCGACCGGGGCTACACGCGGACCCGGGTACCGGTGCCCACCTCGCCGTTCATCCGGACACGCCACTGGTACGACGCGCCCACCGTGGCGCCGGCCTCGACGACCGGCGCCGGCGAGGCCGCCCGACCGGACACGCCGGCCGCCGGCGACCCGGCGGCCACGTCCGACGGTGCGCTGCTCACCCGCGAGGCGCTGCTGGCGCTCAACGACGACGAGCGCTTCACCGTCCTCGCCGATCACCTCACCCGCGGCGTGGCAGCGGCCCTGACAACGGGCGGCGGCCCGCGCCGCCGGGCCGGCGCCGCCACCGTCCAGGTCGGCCTCGACCAGCCGCTGCTCGACCTGGGCCTGGACTCGCTGATGGCCACCGGCCTGCGCACTCAGATCCGCGACCAGCTCGGCGTCACCCTGCCGCTGGTCGCCCTGCTCAAAGGCGCGTCGATCCGGCGGGTGACCGAACAGGTCCTGCAACAGCTGGGCGACGACCCGCACACCGGCGGCGCACCCCCGCCGGCCGACGACACCGACGCGCTGCTCGCCGAGCTGGAACGCCTACCCGAAGCCGAGGCGCACGCGCTGCTCGAGGAGGGACGCTGATGGTGAGCCTGCGCGAACGGCTGGCGAGCCTGTCACCCGAGCAGCGCGCGCTGCTGGCGAAGCGGCTGAAAACCCAGACCCGGGAGAAGGTCTATCCGCTGTCGGCCATGCAGCAGCGGCTGTGGTTCCTGGAACGGCTTACACCCGGCACGACGGCATACGTGGTACCCGCAGCCGTGCGCATCCGCGGCCTGCTCGACCGTGACCTGCTGCACGCCACCGTCACCGAACTGGTCGGGCGGCACGAGTCGCTACGGACCACCTTCACCGAACGCGACGACGTCCCGGTGCAGGTGGTGGCGCCACTCGTGACGGTACAGATCGGTGAGGAGGACCTGCGCGCACTCCCGGCGACAGTGCGCGAGACGGCCTGCACCGACCGGATTGCCGCCGAGATCTCGGCACCATTCGACCTGGCCACCGGGCCGCTGCTACGGATGCGGCTGCTACGCACCGCCGACGACGAGCATCTGCTCGTCGTGGTCCTGCACCACATCATCGCCGACGGCTGGTCGGTGACCGTGCTCTTCGCCGAGTTCGCCGAGATCTACGCGGCCCTCGCCGAAGGCCGCCCGTCCCCGCTGCCTCCGCTGCAGATCCAGTACGGTGACGTCGCCCTGCGGGAACGGCAGCACGCACAGCCGCAGACCAGCGACGAGGCGCTGCACTATTGGAAGCAGCGTCTCGCCGGCGCCCCGCCGGTGCTGGAGCTGCCGCTGGACCACCCGCGCCCTGCGGCGCAGTCGTTCCGTGGCGGCTCGTGGCACTTCGACCTGCCCGCACCGTTGGTGCAGGACTTGGCCGCCACCGGCCGCAAACGCGACGCCACCCCGTTCATGGTCCTGCTCGCCCTGTTCCAGGTGCTGCTGAACCGCTACACCGGACAGGACGACGTGGTCGTCGGCATCCCGGTCGCCAACCGTGAGCAGACCGAACTGCAACGGCTCATCGGCTTCTTCGTCAACACGCTGCCCATACGCACCGACCTGGGCGGTGACCCGACCTTCGCCGACCTGCTGGAACGCGTCCGTGACGCCTGCCTCGGCGCCTACACCCACCAGCAGATGCCGTTCGAAAAGCTGGTCGAGGAGCTGAAACCGCCACGTGATCTCAGCCGGCCGCCGATCGTTCAGATCAGCTTCGCCTACCAGACTCAGCCGCTGCCCACCCTGCACGTGGCGGGCCTCGAGTTCTCCCGCATCACCGTCCGCAGCCGCACGGCCCGCTTCGACCTGGAGCTGCAACTCGTCGAGGACGAAGACGGCCTGAGCGGACTGTTCGAATACAACAGCGACCTGTTCGACGAGACCACCGTCGCCCGGCTGGCGGAGTACCTGTGCCGGCTGGCGCGGGAGGTGGCGGCCGACCCGGACCAGCCCATCGGGGCGCTGCCTCTGCTCGGCGCCGACGAACGGCGCTCGCTGCTGGCGGCCGCCGCCGACAGCCGGCGCACGTGGCCCGACGGCGACATCGCTCACCTGCGGTTCGCCCGCCGGGCGCGGGAGACGCCGGCCGCCGAGGCGGTCCGCTTCGCCGACCGAGCCCTGTCCTACGACGAGTTGGACCGGCGGGCCAACCAGCTCGCCCACCGGCTGCGCCGCCTCGGCGTCGGCCGCGACGTGCTGGTAGCGCTGTGCCTGGAACGCTCGATCGACATGGTCGTCGCCTTGCTGGCCGTGCACAAGGCAGGCGGCGCCTACCTGCCCCTCGACCCGGTCTACCCCCGCTCACGCCTGCAGTTCATGCTCGACGACTCGCAGGCCCCGGTGCTCCTCACCCAGCGCCGCGTGGCCGACCATTCGACGGTCGGCGCCGCGACCGTGCTCTGCCTCGACGAGATCGGCGACGAACTCGCCGGCGAGCCGGCGGACGCGCCTGCCGGGCAGCCCGGCTCCGGCGACCTCGCCTACGTGATCTACACGTCGGGTTCGACCGGCAGGCCGAAAGGTGTGCAGATCAGCCACGGTGCTCTCGCCAACTTCCTGCGGTCCATGCAGCAGCGCCCGGGCATCAGCCGTGACGACGTGCTCCTCGCGGTTACCAGCCTCTCGTTCGACATCTCCGTCCTCGAACTGCTGTTGCCGCTGGTGACCGGGGCACGCGTGGTGGTGGCCGGCCGGGACGTAGCCGCCGACGGCCCGGCCCTGGCCGCCGCGCTCGACGCCGCCGCCGCCACGATCATGCAGGCCACCCCCTCGACGTGGCGGATGCTCATCGAGGCAGGCTGGACGGGCCGGCCGCAGCTGCGGATGCTGTGCGGCGGCGAGGCCCTGCCACCGAGCCTCGCCGGCCGGCTCCTGCCGCTGGGCGCCCAGCTGTGGAACATGTACGGGCCCACCGAGACCACCATCTGGTCGGCGGTCTCCCAGGTCGGTGCCGGCCCGATCCGTCTCGGTGAGCCGATCGCGAACACCGAACTGCTCATCCTCGACCGGCACGGACAGCCGGTGCCCACCGGCGTGCCGGGCGAGCTGCACATCGGCGGCGCCGGGCTCGCCCGCGGCTACCTGAACCGGCCCGAGCTGACCGCCGAACGGTTCGTCGCCCACCCCGCGCCGAACGGGCTGGGGGAGCGGCTCTACCGCACCGGCGACCTGGTGCGCCGACACGGTGACGGCAGTTTGGAGTTCCTCGGCCGCATCGACTTCCAGGTGAAGGTCCGCGGCTTCCGCATCGAGCTCGGCGAGATCGAGCAGGCGCTCACCGCACACCCTGCGGTGAACGCCGCAGTGGTCACCGCCCGCGAGCACGCTGGCGACACCCGCCTGGTCGCCTACCTCGCCAGCCCCGCTGCGCCCGCGCCGCAGGAGGTCGCCGCGTTCCTGCGCGACAGCCTGCCCGAATACATGGTGCCGTCGGCATTCGTGTTCCTGACCGGGTTCCCGCTGACCCCCAACGGCAAGATCGACCGTGCGGCGCTGCCGGAGCCGCAGTTCGGCCGCGCCAGTCTGCAAACCCCCTACCGCGCCGCGGCCGACCCGCTCGAGCAGACGATCACCGACATCTTCGCCGGGCTGCTCGGCGCGGACCAGGTCGGCGCCGACGACGACTTCTTCGTCCTGGGCGGGCACTCGCTGCTCGCCACCCAGGTCACCACCCGACTACGGTCCCGGCTCGGAATCGACCTGCCGCTGCGGGAGCTGTTCGAACGCCCCACCGCGTCCGCGCTGGCGCAGCGGCTGCGCCAACGCGGCGCCCAGCCGACCACGGGCACGGCACCCGACGACCACGTGACACTGGTCGTGCCCCGCCGTGCCGATCCCGGCCTGCCCGTGCCGCCGGCGTTTGCGCAGCGGCGGCTGTGGTTCCTCGAACAGCTGTCCACCGGCAACCGCGCCTACCTGATACCCGCTGTCCTGCGCGTCCGCGGCCGGCTCGACATCGCATTGTTCCGGCGCGCCTGCGACGAGGTGATGCGACGTCACGAGGTACTACGCGCGGTCTTCACCGAGATCGACGGCCAGCCCCGGCTGGTCATCCGCCCACAGGCCCCCGCGGACCTGCAGATCCACGACATCACGGTGACCGACGGGGTCGACGAGCAGATCCATACCCATGCCGAGAGTTTCTTCGCGCGTGGCTTCCGGCTCGCGGACGGGCCGCTGCTGCGCTTCGAACTGCTGCGCGTGGCCGGCGAGGAGACCGTCGTGCTGCTCGCCATGCACCACATCATCTCGGATCAATGGTCGCTGGGTGTGCTGCTACGGGAGGTGCTCACCCTCTATGCGGCGTTCGGGGCCGGGCGGCAGAGCCCGCTGCCCGAACTCGCCGTGCAGTACCCGGACTTCGCCCTCTGGCAGCAGCAGGAACTCGGCCGGCAGACCGAGAATGACGGCCTCGACTACTGGGTCCGGCAGCTGCGCGGGGCACCGGCCGAGCTCAACCTGTCACTGGCCCGCCCCCGCCCACCCGAGAAGAGCTACCGCGGCGCCGCCCTGCCGGTGCGACTCGATGAGTCCGTCGTCCAGCGGCTGCGGGCGTTCGCCCGGCAGGAGGGCGCCACACTTTTCATGGTCCTCGCCGGCGTCTTCCAAGCCCTGCTCGGCCGGCTCAGCGGCACCGACGACATAGTGATCGGCACGCCGGTGGCCAATCGGCGCCTGCCCGAACTCGAACCGCTGATCGGGCTGTTCGTGAACACCCTGCCGCTGCGTACCGACCTTTCCGGCGACCCGACCTGCCGACAACTGCTCGAACGGGTGCGGCGCGTCTGCCTCGACGCCTACGAACACCAGGACGTGCCGTTCGAACGGCTGGTCGAGACGCTGAAACCGGAACGCAGCCTGGCCCGCACCCCGATCTTCCAGGTCGGATTCGCCCTGCAGAACGTCCCGTTCCCGGCCTGGAACGGCGCCGGTCTGCACGTCGAGCCGCTGACCGCCGACGCCGGCACCGCGAAGTTCGACCTCGAGCTGCTGCTGACCGACGACGCCGACGGCGTGCACGGCCGTCTCGAATACAGCCTCGACCTGTTCGACGCGCCCACCGCCGGCCGCATCACGCAATATTTGCAGCGTCTGCTCGCCGCCGTCGCGGACCAGCCGGATCAGGCGATCGGCAGCCTGTCGATCCTCGACGAGGCGGAACGCCGCGAGGTACTGGCTCTCGGCGACGGCGGCCCGCGCGAGTGGCCGGACGCCGGCCTCATCCACCACGTCTTCGAATCGCAGGCCGACGCGACACCAGACGCCGAGGCTCTGCGCTTCGAAGACGAACGGCTCACGTACGCCGAACTGGACCGCCGCGCCAACCAGCTTGCGCATCGGCTGCGCCGCTGCGGGGTCGGCCGGGACGTGCTGGTAGGCATCTTCATGGAGCGGTCCACCGAGCTGGTGGTCGCACTGCTCGCCACCCTCAAAGCCGGCGGTGCCTACCTGCCGTTGGACCCCGGCTATCCCCGCTCGCGGCTGGAGTTCATGCTGGCCGACGTCCGCGTGCCGGTGCTGTTGACGCAGCGGCACCTGGCGCCGGGACTGCCCGAGCATGAGGCGACCGTGCTCTGCGTGGACGAGGTCACCAGCGACCTCGAAAGCGAGCCCGGCGACCGGCCGCAGGTCCCCATCGGCGGCGAGGACCTCGCCTACGTCATCTACACCTCCGGTTCCACCGGGCGTCCGAAAGGCGTCATGAACGTGCACGCCGGCATCCGCAACCGCCTGCTGTGGATGCAGGACACCTACCGGCTCGACGCGTCCGACCGGGTGCTGCAGAAGACGCCGTACTCCTTCGACGTGTCGGTCTGGGAGTTCTTCTGGCCGCTGATGTCCGGCGCCTGCCTGGTGGTGGCCCGCCCGGACGGGCACAAGGACAGCCGCTACCTGGCAGACACCATCCAGCGCGAGCAGATCACCACACTGCACTTCGTGCCCGCGATGCTGCACGTCTTCCTGCAGGAGGACGGGGCAGCCGGCTGCCGCAGCCTGCGCCGGGTGATCTGCAGCGGCGAAGCCCTACCCCGAGAGCTGCAGGACCGGTTCTTCGCACAGCTGCCCGCCGAACTGCACAACCTGTACGGCCCGACCGAGGCGGCCGTGGACGTCACCGCCTGGGCCTGCCGCCACGACGGCGACACCCGGCCGGTGCCGATCGGCCACGCCATCGCCAACACCCAGCTGTACGTGCTCGACCCCGGTCTGCGGCCGGTACCCCGCGGGGTCGCCGGCGAGCTGTGCATCGGCGGCCGTAACCTGGCCCGCGGCTACCTCAACCGGCCCGAGCTAACCGCCGAACGGTTCGCCGCACACCCGTTCGACCCGGATCCGGCGGCCCGTATCTACCGCACCGGGGACCTGGCCCGATTCCGCGACGACGGCGCCATCGAATATCTGGGTCGCCTCGACCATCAAGTGAAACTACGCGGATTCCGCATCGAACTCGGCGAGATCGAGCACACGCTGGCCGGCCATCCCGCCGTGGGGGAGGCCATCGTCGTCGCCCGCGGACACGCCGGCGACACCCGGCTCGTGGCATACCTGACCGCCGGTGAACCGCCCACGGCCGGTGAGCTGATCACCTACCTGATACAGCGGCTGCCGGACCACATGGTCCCCGCCGCCTTCGTCACCCTGCCTGCCCTTCCGCTGTCACCCAACGGCAAGGTGGACCGGGCCGCCCTGCCCGACCCGGAACTGTCACGCCCCGACCTGGGCGTGCCCTACGAGGCGCCGCGCGACCGGATGGAACGCACTATCGCCGAGGCCTGGACCCGGCTGCTCGGCCTCGATCAGGTGGGCGTCAACGACAACTTCTTCGAGCTGGGCGGCCACTCACTACTCGTCGTCGAGCTGCGCAGCACCCTCGAAACGCAGCTGCGGCGCCCGATCACGCTCGTCGAGCTGTTCCAGTTCCCGACGGTGCGCGCCCTGGCCGAGCACCTGGCCGGCAACCCGGGCACGGCCGATCCGATGGACGACGCCCGCGGCCGAGTGGCCAGCCGCCGGCAGGCCATGACGGCACGCCGCGACGCGGCCGCCCGCCGCTTGCGCAACCGCAACGAATCCGAAGGAGACCGACCGTGAGCGACGCGACCGACGACCTGTCGCAGGTGGCCATCATCGGCATGGCGGGCCGCTTCCCGAAGGCGGCCGACGTCGGCGCGTTCTGGGACAACCTGGCAGCCGGCACGGAATGCCTGTCCTTCCCGTCCGAGCAGCAGTTGCGCGAACAGGGCGTCAGCGTCGAGCTGCTGGCACAGCCCGGCTACGTGCGCGCCAAAGGCGTCCTGGACGGGGCCGACACCTTCGACGCCGGCTTCTTCGGCCTGTCGGCGCGCGAGGCCGAGCTGATGGACCCGCAACACCGCGTCTTCCTCGAATGCACCTGGGAAGCCCTGGAATCGGCGGGATACGACCCGCAGACATTACCGGGCCGGATCGGCGTGTTCGCCGGCGCCAGCCTCAACACCTACCTGCTGTTCAACCTGCTGGCCAACCGTAGCGTCGTCGACGCCCTCGGCCCTTACCAGACCCAGCTCGCCAACGACAAGGACTTCCTCGCTACCCGGGCCTCGTACAAGCTCGGCCTCAAAGGCCCCAGCATCACGGTCCAGACCGCCTGCTCCACCTCCCTTGTCGCCGTCCACCTCGCCTGCCAGAGCCTGCTCTCCGGGGAATGCGACATCGCCCTGGCCGGTGGCGTCTCCGTCAACGTGCCACTGCACAACGGCTACCTGTACGAGCCGGGCGGCATCCTGTCCCCGGACGGGCACTGCCGCCCGTTCGACGCCACCGCCGCAGGCACCGTCATCGGCAACGGCGTCGCCCTGGTGGTGCTGCGCCGGCTCACCGACGCACGCGAGCAAGGCGACCTGGTTGACGCGGTGATCCGGGGATCGGCCGTCAACAACGACGGCGCACTCAAGGTCGGCTACACCGCGCCGAGCGTCGAGGGGCAGGCGGAGGTGATCGCCGAAGCGCTGGGGATCGCCGGGGTGTCGGCGGAGACGGTCGGCTACGTGGAGGCCCACGGCACCGCAACGGCGCTCGGCGACCCGATCGAGATCGCCGCCCTGACCCGCGCCTACCGCGAGCAGACCGACGCGGTCGGCTACTGCGCCATCGGTTCGGTGAAGAGCAACGTCGGCCACCTCGACGCCGCGGCCGGGGCGACCGCATTGATCAAGGCCACGCTCGCGCTCAAGAACGAGGCCATCCCGGCCAGCCTGCATTTCCAGCGGCCCAACCCGGAACTCGCGATCGAGTCCAGCCCGTTCTTCGTCAACACCACACATCGGCCCTGGCCCCGCACCGGTGTGCCACGACGGGCGGCCGTCAGCTCGTTCGGCATCGGCGGCACCAACGCGCATGTGGTGCTGGAGGAAGGGCCGGTCCCGCAGCCCGGGCCGCCGGGTCGCCCGTGGCAGCTGCTGACCCTTTCGGCGCGTACCGGCCCGGCCCTGGAACAGGTGGCGCAGCGGCTGGCGGACCACCTCGACACCCACCCGGACGAGGACCTCGCCGACGTCGCCCACACCCTGGCGGTACGCCGGCGTGCGTTCGAACAGCGCCGGGCAGTGGTCTGCGTCGACCGGGCCGACGCCATCCGGCAGCTGCGGCAGCAGACACGCTCCGGCGAGACACGAACAGCGGGCCGGGCCGCGAAGGTGGCCTTTCTCTTCCCGGGCCAGGGCACCCAGTACGCCGGCATGGCCCGGCAGCTGTACGCCGACGAGCCGGTCTTCCGCACCGAACTCGACCGCTGCCTCACCCTGTTCGCCCCGCACCTCGACGACAATCTGCGGACGACGTTGTTTCCGCCGCCGGAGGAAACCGAGAACGCCGCCCACCGCCTGCAGCAGACGGCGCTCGCCCAGCCGGCCCTGTTCGCCGTGGAATACGCCCTGGCCCGCACCCTGATGGCATGGGGTCTCGTCCCGCACGCCATGGCCGGCCACAGCATCGGCGAGTACGTGGCCGCCTGCCTCGCCGACGTGTTCACCCTGGAGGACGCCACCACGCTGGTGGCGGCCCGCGGCCGGCTGATGCAGGCAACCCCGGTTGGGGCGATGCTCGCCGTCTTCCTGCCCGAGAACGAGATCACGGCGCTGCTCGACGACGACCTGTGCGTCGCAGCCGTCAACGGTGCGTCGCTGTGCGTGGTCGCCGGTCCGGCCGACGGCATCGAACGACTGCAGCAGCGGCTCACCTCGTCCGGCGTCGGCTGCCGCCGGCTGCACACCTCACACGCGTTCCACTCACCCCTCGTGCAGCCCGCAGTGGCACCCTTCCAGGACGAGGCCGGCAAGATCCAGATGCAGCCCCCGCAGATCCCCTTCTGCTCCAACGTGACCGGAACCTGGATCGAGGACACCCAGGCCACCGACGCCGGATATTGGGGTTCGCATCTGCGATCTGCCGTGCGGTTCGCCGACAACCTGGCGACCTTGCTCGCCGATCCGGACCTGCTTCTGCTGGAGGTCGGACCGGGCCAGTCGCTGTCGACCTTCGCCCGCCAGCACCCTTCCTGGACGCCCGAGCGGGTTGTCGCCGCCACGCTGCGCCAGCCCCGCGAGCAGCATCCCGACCGGCAGGTGCTGCTGCAGGCAGTAGGGCAGATGTGGTGCGCCGGCGCACCAGTCCACGGGAACGGCCTCGACGACGCCGGCAGCCGCCGTCGGGTGCGGCTTCCGTCCTACCCCTTCCAGCGGCAGCGGTACTGGGTGGAGCCCGGACCGGCAGACCAGCCCAGCCCCGCCGAACCCGCGACGCAACCCGCGACATGGACCTACACACCGAGCTGGCGGCGCCTGCCACCGGCCGCCGCCCAGCCCTTCGCCGCGCCGGGACCGTGGCTCGTGCTCGGCGCCGACCTGAAACTGGGCTGCAAACTGCGGGAGGCACTCGAAGCGGCGGGCCGCCCCGTCGTCGAGGTGTCCGCGGGCGCCGGCTTCACGCAAGACGCCAAGGGTTGCTTCACCATCGACCCGGCCTCCCCGCAGGACTACGCCCGCCTGTTCGCCGCGCTCGCCGCGCACGAGCGGTGGCCGGCCCGCGTCCTGCACCTGTGGAGCCTCGCCGGTGAACCCGTCGTGAACCTGGACCGGGCGCGGCTCGACACCGCGCAGGCCGCCGGCTTCCACAGCCTGCTGGCCCTCGCCCAAGCGCTGTCCGAACGCCCCGGGCATCCTCCCCTCGCGCTCGACGTCCTCACGCGCGGCGTCTTTGACGTGACCGGGCAGGAGCAACTGCGGCCCGAGAACGCCACCGTCCTCGGCCCGAGCATCGTGATCCCGCAGGAGGTGCCGGACGTCAGGTGCCGCGTCCTCGACCTCACCGATCAGATCATGGCCGCACCCCCGGTGACGGTCCTCGACGCCCTGCGGGCGGCGGCGGCCGCATCGTCAGAGCAACGTGTGCTCGCCTGGCGCGGACGCCACTGGTGGGCGCGTACGTTCGACCCCGTCGAGGTGGACGCGACCGGACCGGACGGTGGGCGGCTGCGCGACGGCGGCGTGTACCTGATCACCGGAGGGCTGGGCGGCATCGGCCTCACGCTCGCCGAGCATGTGGCCCGTACCGCGCGGACGCCAGTCATCGGGCTGCTCGGGCGCAGCTGGTTCCCGCCGGAGGACTCCTGGCCGCAATGGCTCGCCGAACATCAAGCGGACGATGCCACCAGCATCCGGATCCGGCGTCTACAGGCGCTGCGGAACACGGGCGCCAGGCCGGTGGTGCTGCGCGCCGACGTCACCGACGCCGAGCAGACCAGCAGGGCGGTGCAGCAGATCCGAGATCGATTCGGCCCGCTCAACGGTGTCGTCCACGCGGCCGGCACACCTGCGAGCGGGTTGATCGCCGGAAAGACCCGCGCGGACGCCGACGCGGTACTGGCCGCCAAGACGCGGGGCACCCTGGTGCTGGACACGGTGTGCTCCCGCGACCCGCTGGACTTCTTCCTGCTGTTCTCGTCGCGGACCGCGGTTCTCGGCGGGCCCGGCCAGATCGACTACTGCGCGGCCAACGCGTTCCTGGACGCCTTCGCCGCCTGGCGTGCCGCGGGCGGGTCAGTCCCGGTCACCGCGGTCGGCTGGGACACCTGGCAGCAGACCGGCATGGCCGCAGACCTGCACGGGCCAGCCGGCGCCAGCGCGGGACCCGGCGACGATAGGGGAGGCGGCGAGGTCGTCGGTCACCCGCTGCTGCAACGCCGTCTGCGGCGCACCGACAGCACCGAGGTCTTCCTGACCACGCTGCGCACCTCGGACAGCTGGATCGTCGACGAACACCGGATGCAGGAACACGGCCTCGTTCCCGGCACCACATACCTGGAGATGGTCCGGGCAGCGGTGCAGCCGGCGGCAGCCGGACGCGAGATCGAGTTCCGTGACGTGCTGTTCACCCTGCCGGTCATCGTCCCCGACGGGCAGGAACGCGACCTATACACGATCCTGGACCGCACGGACGGCGACCTGAGCTTCCGCATCCGCAGCCGCGTGCCGGGCACGGCACAGGACTGGCAGGAGCACGCCACCGGCACGGTGCTGCTGCACGAACCCGAGCAGCGCACGACGCGGGAGGTCGCCGAGCTGATCGAGGACGCCGGCGCCGACGAGGTCATCGAGGGTGAGCAGGCGCTGCGGCACCGGCTGCGGCTCGACTTCGCCGCCGAGGGCGGGATCATCCGGTTCGCCGTGCAAGGCCGGTGGCGCTGCCTCACCCGCATCCACGCCGGCCCTCGCGGCCTGGTGGCCATCCTGGAACTTCCGGAGCAGTACACCGCCGACCTCGACACCTATCAGCTGCACCCGGCGTTGCTGGACGTGGTCGGCGGCGCGTCCCGCGTGCACGCCGCCGAGGGCTACTACCTGCCCTTCTGGTACGGCAGCCTGCGGTTCGTGCGCGGCCTCACCCGGCGGATGGCCTGCCACATCCGGATCAAAGAGGGCAACGACACCTCCGGCGAGACCCTGGTCTGCGACGCCGACGTCTACGACGACCAGGGTCGGCTGCTGGTACGGCTCGGCGATTTCATCATGAAACGCATCCACGAGCCCGAACTGATGCGTGATCAGGTCGAATCAGCAGCAGCCCCGGACACGCCGCACGCCGGCGCGTCCCAGCCCGGTGCACTGGCGGCGCTACAGGCCCTCAACACCGGCATGACCGCGCAGGAGGCCACGGACCTGTTCGACCGGATCCTGCGCGCCCGGCCGATGCCGGCGCACCTGGTCGTCTCCCGGCAGGACCTGGCCACCGCGCAACGCCTGGCCGCGCAGATCGACCCGGCCCGGCTGGCCGCGGAGCTGCAGACGACCGCCCCGGCCACCAAGCACCCGCGGCCCGACCTGGACACCCCGTACGTGGCGCCGGCCACCGACCAGGAGCAGACCATCGCGGGGATCTGGCGCGACACGCTCGGCATCGATCCGATCGGGCTGCACGACGACTTCTTCGCCCTCGGCGGTCACTCGCTGGCAGCGGTGCAGATCGGTACCCGGCTGCGAGCCCACTTCGGGGTGGAACTGACCCTGCGCGACTTCTTCGACCTGCCGACCGTCGCCAACACCGCCCAGATGCTGACCCAGGTCGGTGCGGGCGGTGAGACGGCGGCACCCGAATCCGGCCCCATCGTCCGGCTCGCCCGCGACGAACCGGACCAGATCGACGTGGACCAGCTTCCGGACGACGAAGTAGACGCCATGCTGCGCGACCTGCTCGCAGCGCAGGCCGCCGCAGAAGGAGAGACCGACGCATGAGCCTGCCCGACCTGGACGGCCTGACCACCGAGCAGAAACGCCGCCTACTGGCCGAGCGACTGGAACAATCCCGCAGACCACGGGTGCGCCAGTTCCCGCTGTCCTTCTCGCAACAGCGGCTCTGGTTCCTGCAGCAACTCGTGCCGGACAGCGCCGCCTACAACGTGCCCACCGCGGTGCGCATCCACGGAGACCTGGATCTCGACGTGTGGCAGTGCTGCACCGACGAGATCGTGCGCCGCCACGAGGCGCTGCGCACCACCTTCGCGCAGGTCGACGGCGAACCGGTACAGCGGGTCGCCGAAGCCGGGCACGCCGACTTCGCCGTGATCGACTGCACCCACCTCGGCGACAGCCGCGAACAGCACGTGCAGTCCCTGACCCGGGAGGAGATCCAGCGGCCGTTCGCGCTCGACGAAGGCCCGCTGCTGCGGGTCCGGGTGTTCCGGCTGGCCGCCGACGAGCACATCCTGCTGCTCACCATGCACCACATCGTCGCCGACCTCTGGTCCATGGCCGTCGCGATCCGCGAACTGGTCGCCCTCTACCCGGCCCTGCGCGCCGGCGACCGCTCACCACTGCCCGAACTTGATATCCAGTACGCCGACTACGCCGCCTGGCAGCGCCAGCAGGACGAAGGCGCCGGTATGGCCGCCGACCTCGGCTACTGGAAGCAGGCACTCGACGGCGCCCCGCCGGTCCTCGCCCTGCCGGCCGACCGGCCACGCCCACCCGTGCAAACCTCCCGAGGCGGATCGGCGCCGTTCGAGCTGCCCGGGCCGCTGATGAGCCGCCTGCGCACGCTGAGCCGGGGCGAGGGCGCGACACCGTTCATGACGCTGCTGACCGCGTTCGCTGTGGTGCTGCAACGCTACGCAGGTCAGGACGACCTGGTGATCGGCACCCCGATCGCGAACCGGACCCGTCCCGAACTGGAACCGCTGGTCGGGTTCTTCGTCAACACCCTGGCCCTGCGGGTTGACCTCTCCGGCGACCCGACCTTCAGCGAAGCACTGGCCCGGGTACGCGCGACCTGCCTCGGCGGCTACGCCCACCAGGACCTGCCGTTCGAACGGCTGGTGGAGGAACTACAACCGCAACGGGACCTGTCGCGATCACCGCTGTTCCAGGTGTCGTTCGTCTTCCAGAACATCGACATGCCGGACCTGGACCTGGGCGGGCTGCGGATCACCCCGCTGACCGTGGAGAGCGCCACCGCCCGCTTCGACCTGGAGTTGCAGGTCTTCGACCGGCCCGACGGGCTGCACGGCTGGTTCGAGTACAACGCCGACCTGTTCGACGGCGCCACCATCGAGCGACTGTCCGAATCGCTGCGCGTGCTCGTCGAACAGATCGCCGACACTCCCGGCCGCCGCCTGTCCGAGCTGAGCCTGCTCACCGACCAACAGCAGCACCGGCTGGCCCGCGAGCCCAACGACACCCGCCGTGTCTGGCCCGACCTGCGCTGGGCGCACCACGCCTTCGAGGAACGGGCCGAGGAGACACCGCAGGCACAGGCGCTGCGCTGTGGCGAACAGGCCCTGACCTACGCCGAACTCGACCGGCGAGCCAACCAGCTCGCCCACCACCTGCACCGCCTCGGCGCCGGGCGCGGCACCCTGGTCGGCATCTGTACCGAACGCACCCCGGACATGGTCGTCGCGGTCCTCGCGACCCTCAAAGCCGGGGCCGCGTACGTACCGCTCGACCCGGCATATCCGAACGAGCGACTCGCCTTCATGATGCAAGACTCCGGGCTGAAACTCCTGCTCACCCAGAGCACCGTCCTGGCCGGCCTGCCAGACCCGGCCGTCGCAGTCGTCTGCATGGACGAGGCCACCGCCGTGCTGCAGGCGGAACCCGCCACCCGGCCGGACGTCGAGAGCCCGGCCGAGGCCCTAGCCTACGTCATCTACACCTCCGGCTCGACCGGCCAGCCCAAGGGCGTGCAGATCCCGCACCGCGCGCTCGCCAACTTCCTGCGGGCTATGCAGGACCGGCCGGGAATCACCGCGGACGACACCCTGGCCGCGGTGACCACGCTGTGCTTCGACATCTCCATGCTGGAACTGCTGCTGCCACTCACCACCGGTGCACAGGTGCTCCTGGTCGACCGTGAGGCGGCGTCCGACGGCCGCCAGCTACACACCCTGCTGACGCAGACCGGGGCGACGATGATGCAGGCCACACCGGCCACGTGGCGGCTGCTGCTGGACGCCGGCTGGACGCCGCCGACCGGATTCCGCATGCTGTGCGGCGGCGAAGCGCTACCCGCCGACCTGGCCAGCCAGCTCACCCGTGACGGCGGCGAACTGTGGAACATGTACGGCCCCACCGAGACCACCATCTGGTCGGCGGTGGCCCGCATCGGCGACGGGCCCATCACCCTGGGCGAACCGATCGCCAACACCGAACTGCACGTGCTCGACGCCCGCGGCGCACTCGTCGCGCCGGGCATCCCCGGCGAGCTGCACATCGGCGGCACCGGACTGGCGCACGGCTACCTCGGCCGTCCGGACCTGACCACCGAACGGTTCGTGCCGCACCCGTTCCCCATCGGTCTCGGCGACCGGCTGTACCGCACCGGGGACCTGGTCCGCCGCCGCGGCGACGGCAGCCTCGAGTTCCTCGGCCGCATCGACCATCAGGTGAAACTGCGTGGCTTCCGGATCGAACTGGGGGAGATCGAGACGGTCCTGGCACAACAACCCGGTGTTCGGCAGGCAGTGGTTGCCGTCCGCGAGGACACCCCGGGCGATCAGCGCCTGGTGGCGTACGTGGTCACCGACCCGTCCGACGACGGCGCGAGCGCCGACGAGCTGACCCAGTGGCGTCACATCTGGGACACGGCATACGACGAGCCGGCCCCTAACGTCGACGCTTCGTTCGACATCAGCGGCTGGACGAGCAGCTACACCGACAAGCCCATCCCTGCCGAGCAGATGCGCGACTGGGTCGATCGCACCGCCGAAACCGTGCTGAGCCGCGCGCCACGGTCAGTACTGGACGTGGGCTGCGGCACCGGCCTCATCCTGCACGCGGTCGCCCCGCACTGTGACCGGTACTGGGGCACCGACTTCTCGGCCGTGGCGCTGGCCCGGCTGCGTCAGGCGACAGCCGACCCCGACCGTTTCCCCGGCGACGTGCAACTGCACGACTGCGCCGCCGACCAACTCGACCGGCTGCCGGACCAGCAGTTCGACATCGTCCTGCTCAACTCGGTGGTCCAGTACTTCCCCGACGAACAGTATCTGGCCCGGGTCATCGAGGCAGCGCTGTCCCGGCTCCACCCGGGCGGCGCCGTCGTGATCGGCGACGTGCGCAGCCTCCCGCTGCTCGAGGCATTCCACGCCTCGGTCGAACTGCACCGGGCGGCACCCGACCTCAGCGCCGACACGCTGCGTAAACGGGTACGGCGCCGGGCCGCCGAGGAGGAGGAACTGGTCATCGATCCGCGCTTCTTCCAGGCGATGCGATCCCGGCTGCCCGGCATCACCGGGGTGCAGATCCTGCCCAAACGCGGCCGGCACGACAACGAACTCACCCGATTCCGGTACGACGTCATCCTGGCGACCGAACCGGAAGTCCCGCCCGCCGACACCCTGCGGCTCGACTGGCATACCGACCGGCTCTCCCCGGCCGCCATCCAGGAACGGCTCGTCGCGGCCACCTCGGACGTGGTCGCCATCCAGAACGTGCCGAACGCGCGGACCCTGCCCCATGCCGACCTGGTGACACAGCTGAGCACCGCCGACGGCACGGCCGCCGACCTGCGGCAGAACCTGGCCGCCGCCGCGGCCGTCGCGGTTCATCCGCAGCAGTTGGAGTCCCTGGCCGAGCTGGCCGGCTTCCGGGCCGAGCTGGACTGGACCCGGCACGGCCCGGACGGTGCGTTCGACCTCGTGCTGCGCCGCAGGGGCGGCGACGGGCATCCCATGAGCACGGCACCGGCCTTTCCACGGCCTTCACCGGTGCCGGCCGGGCCACTGTCGGCATGGGTGAACGGTGCCGCGGCCCGCCGCGCCCGCAAACTGCAGCCGCAGCTACGTGCCGCCCTGAGTGAAAAGCTGCCCGACTACATGCTGCCCTCTGCATTCGTGTTCCTCGACGCGCTGCCGCTCACCCCCAATGACAAGGTGGACCGCAAAGCGCTGCCCGAACCCCAGGCCGCCCGGTCCGACCCCCGAACCCCCTACGCGCCGCCACGCAGCGGCCTGGAGCAGGCCCTCGCCGACATCTTCGAACACCTCCTGCGGCTGGAGCAGGTCGGCATCCATGACGACTTCTTCGCCTCCGGCGGCCACTCGCTGCTGGCCACCCAGACGATCTCGCGGATCCGCACCCGCCTGGGACAGGACGTGTCACTGCGCGACATCTTCGAATACCCGACCGTCGCGGGACTGGCCGGACGGCTGTCGCACCACGACGAGCAGGCCGACACCTCTCCGCTCGCCCCGATCCCGGCAGCCGGACGCGGCGCGGACCTCCCGCTGTCGTACGCCCAGGAATGGCTCTGCACCGACTACCCGGCCAGCCCCGAGAGCCCCGCTCACAACGTGGTGACCGCCGCACGTCTACGCGGACGGCTCGACGAGGACGCCCTGACACGCGCCTTCGATCACCTGGTGCAGCGGCACGAGACGCTACGCACACGCCTGCCCACCCGGCCGGCCGGGCTGGTCCAGGTCATCGAGGCCACCGGAACCTGGCCACTGACCCGGCACCGGCTGGAAGGCGACGCAGCCGACGATCCGACCCCGACGATGCGCAGCATCCTCGCCGAAGAGAGCAGCGTACCGTTCAACCTCTCGGAAGGCCCTTTGGCGCGAGGGCGGCTGATCGCCGTCGGCGACGCCGAACACATCCTGATCCTCACCATTCACCACGCCATCACCGACAACTGGTCATACGGGGTCCTCCTGAAAGACCTGGCCAGCGCCTACGAAGCCCTCACCGAAGGGCGCCAGCCGGCCTTGCCCGACCTTCCGGTGCAGTTCGCCGACGTCGCCGTATGGCAGCGCCAGGCGTTCGACACGGGAGCCCTCGACGAACACACCGAATACTGGCGGAGCACCCTCACCACGCTTCCCAAGCCGCCGCGGCTGAACAACCTTGAGCTCCCGGATGAGGAACCGGCCGCCACCTCAGGGCACACGTTCGAGCTCTCCCCGGACCTGACCGCCGCACTACGCGAGTTTTCCACCCGCGAAGGCACCACCCTGTTCATGACGTTGGCGGCCGCGTTCGGTGTCCACGTCGCCGCCTACACTGCCGGCCGGGACCTCGCCGTCGACTTCCCCACCGCTGGCCGGGACCGGCCGGAAACCGAACAGCTCATCGGCTTCTTCGTGAACCCGTTGATACTGCGCCTCGACCTCGGCGGCGATCCGAGCTTCCGCGAACTTCTTGCCCGGACCCGACAGCGGACCCTCGAGGCATACGCCCACCAAAGCGTGCCGCTGCAACCCCTGCGCCGCGAACTCGCCCAGCAGCGCGAACGGGTCCGTCTAGGGTTCAACCTGCTCAACGCGCCACTACCGGCAACGGTGCTGCGTGACGTCCGACTGGAGCCACTCGCCGCCGACCAGGGTTTCGTGCACGTACCACCAGGAATGGAACCCGCGGTAGTGGATCTCAGCCTCATCATGATCGAGGATGCCGGGGCGATCCGCGGGATCTGGATGCACGCCGCCGAACGCGTCGATCCACGTCTGGTCGGCCGGCTAACCCGGCAGTGGAGCCAGCTGCTCGAGACGGTGGTGGCTGATCCCGAACGCCGGATCGAGCACCTGTGCCGACTGCTGCGGGAGCAAAAGGCACCCGATACCACGGGCGACGGCACGGGGAACCTGGCATGACGGAGCAGTGGTTCCGGATGCCGCCTGCTCGGCCCGACGCGGGCACCCGCCTGGTGTGCCTTCCCTACGCCGGCGGGTCGGCCGCGATGTACCACACCTGGGACCAACTCGTGCCGAACGACGTCGAGGTCTGCCCCGCCGAACTGCCCGGCCGCGGCAGGCGCATCGGCGAGCAGCCTTTCTCCCGCCTCCCGCCGCTGGTCCATGCTCTGGCGGACGCGATGAAACCGTTACTCGACCGTCCGTTCGCACTCTTCGGACATAGCCTCGGCGGGCTGGTGGCGTTCGAACTGACACGGCTGCTGCGCCGCCGCGGCTGGCCACTGCCCCGCAATCTGTTCGTGTCGGCCTCCGCCGCCCCCGCCCGGCACCGGGAACCGGTGCTGCACAACTTCTCGGACGCAGAGCTGAAGACGCGGTTGCGTTCGCTCAACGGCACACCGCCGGAGATCCTGGACAACGACGAGCTCATGGAGTTGATCCTGCCGGTGATCCGAGCCGACTTCGCCGTCCTGGAATCGTATGAGTACCAGCAAGAACTGCCGCTCGACGTGCCGATCACGGTGTTCGGAGGCATCCACGACCGCACGGTGCGGCCCTCACAACTGGAAGGGTGGCGTTCACAGTCAACCCGACCGCACCTGCGGCTGCTTCCCGGCGACCACTTCTTCATCCACCCGATGGCCTCCGAGGTCGTACGGCTTGTCGTCGCCGACCTCACGCCGGCTTCAGCGGAACCACGTCGGTCTGCGCAGCCGAGGGGACATCCAGGGTCCATTTGAGACAGGATGTGGGCGCCGCAGGCGCCGGCGAGGGTGTAGACCTCCTTGAAACGCGGCGGTACCTGAGAGCTCGCAGTGCCTTTCTCCTTGAGCTTTCAGGAACACTTCGCCTGTCATGCCGTCACTGACCGCTTCGGCCAGGCGGATGCGCACCGTAGCCATGTCGACCTGTCCTCACGCCCGGGAAAGGATCACGCTCGGCGCGGGACCACTTCTGCTGAACTACGTCGATGTTGCACTCCGTCGCGCGCCGGGCGAGGACGGACCAGCGCGGGCCGCCCTATCGGTGCCGGTGGCCCTACGGCGGTGCGAGGAGGTGGCGGGCCTAGACGATTCCGGGCGGCCGCCTGTCCCTGTTCCGGGCCGATAGACCCACCGGGGAGGTCTGACGGTCCTGCCCCGCCGGTCCTGCCGAGATCTACCGTCGGAGACGACGAGGAGGTTCGTGATGCGGGTCTGGACAGTCGATGACGTGATGACGACCGCGGTCGTGACGGTGGACCGCGCTGCTTCGTACCGCGAGGTCGTCGATCTGCTGATCGGGCGGCGTATCAGCGCGGTGCCGGTGGTCGACGATGGGTTGCAGGTGGTAGGGGTCGTCTCCGAAGCCGACCTGCTCCGCAAGATCGAGTATGCGGGGGATCAGAAGCCGCGGTTGTTCGAGGGCCGCCGTCGTCGTGGCGAGCGGGCCAAGGCCACGGTCGGTACCGCTGCGGATCTGATGAGCGCCCCGCCGGTGGTGGCCCGTGTGGGCATGTCGATCGCGGCGGCGGCCCGGCTGATGGACAGCGAGCGGGTCAAGCGGCTCCCGGTACTCGACGAGCAGGGCCGGCTGGTCGGGGTGGTCGCGCGGAGTGACCTGCTGAAGGCTCACCTGCGCCCGGACGACGAGATCCGTGACGATGTGCTGGCCGGAATGCTGGCCGCCTACTTCGCCGACGCCGTCGCCGGCGTGCGGGCGCAGGTGAGCGGTGGCGTTGTCACGCTCACCGGGCAGGTCGAGCAGGCCTCGACCGCGGCGGTCGCCGGGTACGTGACCGGGCAGGTTCCCGGGGTGGTGACCGTGGTCAACACCATCACCTGGGTGCGTGACGACCAGCAGGCCACGACCGGGTTCGGCTTCGGCATTGCCTGATGCCGGTGCCGCCATCGGGTCCCGCGCTGCGCCGACCGGAAAGAGGAGGAAGGCCGTTATGTCGTCGTTGAGTGTCTTCGACCAGTTGGCGATGCACGACTTCGCTGCGGACTTGCCCGCCGCCTGGTTGCACCGGTGGGCCCGGGCCGGGCGGCCCGTGTTCCGTGCCAGCCGCGAGCGACTGTTCGCCGCGGGTGAGTCGGCGACCCGGTTCTGGCTGATCAACTCCGGGGCCGTGGTGCTGGACTTCGCGGTGCCTGGCCGTGGCGACATCGTCGTCGAACGGCTGCGCCAGGGGTCGGTGGTCGGCTGGTCCTGGCTGATGCCACCGTACCGGTGGCGGTTCGGGGCCGTGGTCGCCGAGGACATGCACGCCATTGAGTTCGACGCGGCGATGGTCCGGGACATGATCGCCGACGACGCCGAACTCGGCCGGGACCTCAACGCCCGCTTCCTGACCGTGGTCGCCGACCGGTTGCACGCTGCCCGTCAACGGCTCGCTGAACTGTACGCCTACCCGGACAGTGACCCCGGCGACTACCGCTGAACCACCCTCCGGCCAGACAACCGGTAACCCGGCTGAGAAAGAGAGGCACGGCGGCGATGACGACGTCCTTGGATGCGCAGGTCCTGGCCCGCTGCGTACAGACGGCCACCCTGGCGCCGTCGCTGCACAACAGCCAACCGTGGCGGTTCCGGATCACCGGCGGCACCGTCGAGGTGTTCGCCGACCGCAGTCGGCAACTCGATGTCCTCGACCCTGCCGGTCGGGAACTCCTGATAAGTGTCGGTGCCGCGGTGTTCACTCTGCGCCTCGCGATCGGAATGCAAGGCCGTATCCCGCAGGTGAGCGTCCTGCCCGACCCGGACCTGCCCGACCTGGTCGCTCGCATCCACACGACCGGGACCACCACACCGTCGGCGCAGCTCACCGCCCTGGCTGCGGCGATAACCGGTCGGCACACCAACCGGCGCCCGTTCGCGAACGCCGTCGTACCGGTCGACAGCATGGACCAACTGTGCGCTGCCGCTGCGCAGGAAGGCGCCACCCTGACGAGGGCCGGCGCGGTCGCCCGTGACACGATCATCGGCCTCGGCCGTGCGGCCGAAGCCCGGCTCCGTGACTACGGCGGCTACCGCGCCGAACTCGGCCGCTGGACCACCCCTCGCCCGCACCGCCGTGACGGGATCCCACCGACCTCCTACGGCCCGTGGGACGCCCTCGAACATTTGCCGCTGCGTGACTTCGGGCTGGTCCACCCGCCACGGTCACGCCCGGCTGAACGGTTCGAGGCTACCCGACGATCACGGTCCTGGCCACTGACGGGGACACCCCGGCGGCCTGGGTCCTGGCCGGGCAAGCCCTGCAGCGGGTGCTGCTGACCGCCACCGTCCTGCACCTGGCCACCACCCCGATCAGCCAGCCCATCGAGATCCCCGCTGTGCGGGACTTGCTCACCGACCCGGCCACCGGCCGCACCGCGCAGATGATCATCAGGCTCGGGTATGCGGAACCGGCCGTGGCCACACCCCGCCGGAACCTCGCCGACGTCCTGGAGACGGGGCAACCGTGAAAGCCGCCCGCTTCGGGGCCTACCACAGCGGCCAGCCCAACCAGCTCGTCCGGCTGCTCAACTGGATCGCTGCTGTGCAGCGTGTCACCGGATCATCGCCCGCGTGAGCCGGGCGAGCCTGCAGGCGCCTGGGCCGTACCGTGGCTATCCCGCTGGCCGCCGTTGACCACGGCGGTTCCGGCCCTCAGCGAGTACACGACCGGATCACGTCCCCCACTATCCGCGCCGGGCTGGCGGGATGACAGGTCAGCGCCTGCTGTTGATCACCTCGTGCAGTTCGGTGACGAGGCGGCGCGGCGAGAACGGTTTCGCCAGATAGCGATCGGCGCCGGCATGCAGCCCGGCCTCGACGTCGTACCGATGTGTCCCGGCCGAGTACATCAGAATCGCGGTGTTGCCGATCGCCGGGGTCCGCCGGACGAGCCGGCACAGGTCGATGCCGTTCATGTCCGGCATCCGCACATCGGTGATCAACCCGACCGGGTGGGCACTGCCGAGGATCCGGGCCGCGGCGGCACCGTCACGGGCACCCACCGTCTGATACCCGGCGTCCTCCAACGCGAAGTGCAGCAGGTCACGAATGTCCCGGTCATCCTCCGCGACAAGCACCAGATCCCTTTTCACCATGATCTCCTCCACCTCGGCCGTCCCCCTGCCCTTCGGCCTGCCAGGGCCACCTCCGCACCCACTTGCCGTTGCAGCTCAGGAGCATCCCACGGGCCACGGCGATCACCAGGCACGACCGCCGCCGACAACCGTGATCCACCCGGATCACACCGTGCACCGGCAGCCATGCGGGTGCATCCACTGCCGTCGGTCCGGTAGAGCAGGCGCCGGGAAGGAGCCGAAAGTCCCTGGCCGTCTCGGCCTACCGGACGTGATCATCGAAGTGCGGCTCGATAGGCACCCGAGCCGGACCCCGCCGGCAGGAAAAGGGCAATCTGGCATCGCCTCGCACCGGCCATCGCCTGGTGCCGGCAGCCGACGCCGGGCGGTCGAGTGGACACGAACGGAAGGCAGGTCAAGGCAGTGAGCACACCCGCACCGGCCCTACCGGTCACAGCTGCACCCACCGGCGACACCCGCCCGGTAGGCCGCTACGCCACACCGACCGGCGAACCGTGTCCCTACACCCAGCGCGCCGACGGGTCGGTCGACGGCGACGGCGCCTGCCGTGGCTGCGGGACGTGCCTGCTCGGTGCCGGCTGGCAGACCTGACCCCACCCGCCCGGCAAGCTCAGGTACACGCCGACCCGAAGACACACCTCGCCGGGCGCCCGACCCCCACACCGGGCCTTTCCCGGACCAGACCAGCTCCCGTGTACCCCTGCCGGCCTGCTGATCATCGGACGTTGAGCGGCCGGCCGGTACCGGTCGGCCCTGCCGACAACCACCCCCGCGGATTTAACCTCACCTCATGCGCAGTGCCCTGTCGGTGACCGCGAAGCCGCCCGTCGTGGCCGGCGTCGGCGAGTTGCCCGGCTCCCTGCTCACCGTGGACGCCGCCGCCGCTGAAGCGGTACGCCGGGGCGTCGCGTTGACACTGGTACGCGCACGCCGTCACGAACCGGGCGCGCCACCAGCGGACCCGACCGCAGCACCGGCGACCCTGACCCGCGGCCGCGACCTGCTCGATCTGGCCGCGCACCGGGTGCGGACACAGGCCCCGGGCCTGCCGGTCACCACCGAATGGACCCGGGACAGCCCGGTCAGCGCGCTGCTGCATCACTCAACATCTGCCTGCCTGCTCGTGACGGGTCACCACGACACGGCAGGACCAGCCTCGGCATGGGGATCAACCACCACACAACTGTCCCGTCTCAGCGCCTGCCCGTTACTGGTCTGCCGCGGACCCGCCTGCCGATACGGCCCGGTCGTCGCCGTGGCAGACAACCACAGCGCCATCCTGGACACCGCCTACGACATCGCCGTTCGCGACGGTAGCCCTCTTATCGTCGTCGACATGCAGACCGCCGTACCCGCAGACTCGCCCCGGTCGTCACCACCGGCGGGGGACGTCGCCGACGTCATCGACCGGTGGCGAAGCAACCGCCCGCAGCCGCAGGTGGACCGCGTCGTCGTCACCGAATCCGACCTGATCCACACGGTGGCCAGAGCTTCCTGGCGTGGCCGCCTCCTGATCGGCGGTCTGGACAGCACCGGCACACTGACCGACCTGTTCCGCCAATCGACGAGCCTTCTACCCATCGGCCAGCGGTTGTGTCCCGTCCTGCTCCTACCCCTGTCCCGGCCCGCTGGGTAACACGGCATCGGCGGCGGTGTACCGGGCACAGCCCTACCGCCGGGGCTCGGCCGATGACAGCGGCGCTGCCGGCCCGGACACGGCATGCGTGATCACCGGGAAGCGAACCATAGGCCAGCCCACCCACAACACGTCCCTGCCATCACCCCTGCTGCTGCCGCCACCGTCGAACGTGTCCATGGCTCGGGCATGATGCGTTTTCCACCGAAGGTCGTGCTGGTCGCTGCCCAGCGTTCCGGCAATGATCACCGCGATGAGCTCAGCCGGGGCGAGCACGATGAGTACCAACTCCATACCTGCCGGCATACGCCGAACCGATCCCGGCTCCGTGCCCAACGGAGGTGACCTTGGCCGGTCACTGCCGTAGGGCACTGCGTAGACCAATCAGCGTCTCCCCACAGCTCACACGTCGAGGTGACAGCGGCCCCGCGCAGCCGGCCGGCAGACGGCGATCGAGGCGTCAGAGGTCACGCGACGAGGAAGGAACGACCAGGACGGGCCGGTGAGCATGATGCAGGGTGGCCATGGCGACGCTGCCCAGGATGATCTCGGCTGCGGCGGAGCGCCCTCGGGACCCCACGACGACAGCGGCCGCCTGATGTTCCCGCGCACATACGGCCAACGCCTCGGCTACCGCTCGCCCCGTTGTGCCGTGCCCCCGAGGCACCTGGAGCACGGTCGCTGGCCGGTCACCGCCGTGGAGGGTCGCTACTGGCTGATCCACGTCGTCGCCGGCCGAGACGGCCAGCAGGTCCCGGCCCGGCAGCAGAGTGCGGGCCGCGGCGAGCGCTGCCGTCGCGCCGGGGGAGGCATCCCAGCCAACGACGACCGGACCGGACGCGAGTGCGGCGTACTCGTCGGTCAGCAGCGGCTGGGGAATGACCAACACCGGACACGGGCTGTAATGCACGGCCATGTCGGAGACGCTGCCCAGAAAAGCGCGAGCACCGCCCAGACCACGGGACCCGACCAATAGCAGATCCGCCGACACCTCCTTCGCGAGCTGTGCCAGGTACACGCCCTCACCGCCGTGGGCCTGCCGGATCAGCGGCCGGCCGTCCCAGTGCGCAGCGCGGGCGAGCACGACACCGGTCGCGGCCACCCGCACGGCGTCCTGCTCGCCTTCGCGTTCGATCGCGGCGACGAGACCGTCGAGATCACCATTGCGTTTCCAGAGCCTCGACCGGACCTCATCGTTGGCGTACGGAGCCGTCCAGAGATACGCGATCGATGCGGACACGTTCGGGAACAGCCGAGCCGCCACCTCGATCGCCGCGTTCGCTGGCGGAGACCCGTCGTAGGCCACCAGAACCTGCAGAGACTCCGAACCGCTCACCGGGCGTCCTCTCCGGTACCACAGGCACCTGACGTCTTGCATGACCTCGTTCACGGGCGATCTGCCGAGCAGCCCCGTCGCTGGCACCCGCGAATGCCGGCGCCGCAGGTGTTCTCGGCCGGGTGGATTCTATCGACGCGACAGCGGGGAAAGCCCGTTGTACGGCCGGTCCGGGGTACCGGGTGCCGGTGAACCGCACAGGCGTTGCGCCGTACCGGACGAGCTGACATTGCCCGGCACACATCCCGCCACGAAACCGCTGCCGGATCTCTGCCCGGGGTTGCCACGCCGCCGGAGCAGGCGCAACCGGTGTACAGCGTTCTGGGCCGGCCACCAACGGTGGGTGGCATCCGGCGTTGACGACGCGGGTCGCCGCCACCGGCAGTGGCCAACGCCGGACATGCGGTTCCCGGGACGCCCCATCCATCAATGCCGGAAGCTGCCGACGATGTCGGTCAGCTCCGTTGCCAGCCGGGTCAGATCATCGGCAGCCTGCTGCGTCGTGCGGGCTCCTTCAGCGGTCGAGGCTGCCACATCGGCGACCCCGGAGACGGTCCGGGCCACATCGCCGCTGTTACCGGCGGCCTCGGTGACCGACCGGCTCATCTCCGCCGTCGTGGCGGTCTGCTCCTCGACTGCGGAGGCGATGGTAGTCGTGTAATCGCCGATGTGGCCGATCACGTCAGTGATCTCCTCGATCGCGTCCGCTGCGGCGGCGCTGGACGTCTGGATCGCGCTAATCCGGGTGGTGATCTCCTCGGTGGCCTTGGCGGTCTGCTGGGCCAGTTCCTTGACCTCCCCGGCGACCACCGCGAACCCCTTGCCGAGTTCACCGGCCCGGGCCGCCTCGATGGTCGCGTTCAAGGCCAGCAGATTGGTTTGCTCGGCGATGCTGGTGATCAGTTTGACCACCTCGCCGATCTCGGCGCTCGCCGATCCGAGTTCGGCGACCTGCGCGGTAGTACGTTCGGCGACGGTCTTGGCCTTCTGCGCGACCTGGGCTGCCTGACCGGCGTTCGCGGCGATCTCGCTGATCGACGCGCTCATCTCGTCGGCGCCGGCCGCGATTGCCTGGACCCCGACGTTGACCTCCTCGGAGGCGTGCGTCGCCGACGTCGCCCGCTGCGCGACAGCCCCAGCACCGGACTGCAACTGGGTGCTGACCGCTGACAGCTCCTCGGCCGCTGCCGCCAGACTCACTGCAGTCTGCGCCATCCGGCCGCCGATCACGTCACGCAACCGGGCAGTGGTCGCGTTCAACACCGTTCCGAGCTGCCCGAGCTCGTCACGAGACCGGGCCGGTGCCGTAGCGGTGAGATCCCCCTGCTCGACGCGGTGCAAGACACTGACCATGCCCGCCACCGCGGTACTGACCGTCCGGGCGGCCACGATACCGACCGCGAGAGCCAGGGCCACCCCGGCGACCAGGATGGTGATCAACAGGTTGCGCGCGAAAACGTACGTCGACTGGGCACGGTCCGCCCCTGCCTTGGCCTGTGCCCGTTCCAGTTCGTCGAGTGCGATCAGCGCGGTGCTGAGCCGGTCGAAGCTCTTGTCGTAGGTCGTGTTCACCGCGGCGAAGGCCGCCGCGGTCCGCCCCGCCCGGCTCGCTGGTAGGACCTGTTCGTCAGCGATCGTGCGGGATGCCAGCAACGCGGACTGGAACTCGTCGCGGGCTGTCTTCTCCTGCGCGGTGGCCCCGCCTGCGGCGTACTGCTCCCACAACGTGTCAACCTCGCTGCGGAAGGCGACGAGTTCCTGCTCCAGTTCCTTCATAGCGGCGTCACCGTCGCTGATCACGTGCCGCAGGATCGTCGCTCGGACCTCGTTGACGTTGCCGTCAATACCGGCGAGAGCCGTAATCGGAAGCAGATTGCCCTCGTAGATTCCGCCGCCGGCTTCGTCTACCTTGCCGAGCTCGACGATGCCGAGCACACCGACGCCTACCGCGGCCATCAGACCGAGCAGCACCGCCGATAGGACCTTGCCGAGGACCGGTAGATCCGCCCACGGCCGGCGCTGCCGCTGGAGACCGTCACCTGTCATCGCACTGTTCACCGGGCCTCTCACCTTCACCGACGGCGGCCGCTGCCGACAGTTGTCCGATACTCAGCGAATACCACCGGGGCGCACGATGTGACCAGAAACGCGGAGAGGGTCGTTCCCGCCGCATCGCCGATCCGTCTGCTGTGCCGTACATGCGGTGCCCAGCAGATCGGCGAACGGCATCGATGTTGCTCTGCAGGGGTGTGGCATCGCCGAAGGGAATGTCGTACCTCGCTGGCATTATCTGTCTATGCCTGCCGACCCTCAGCAAACGATCGACTACGCGCCCTACATTCGGCGGACGCTGGATGGAGCGGACCGTCCCATGCTGGTCGAACAGCTTTACGCCCGGTGGAGCGCCAACATCGCAAGTGCGAGCGCGCCGGAGCACGTGCAGTTCCGGATCCTCAATCAGTGGCCGGCACCCGGCCAGGCATGGGAGACCCTCCAAGAACCCATCCAGCAGCTCGTCGCCGAGGGCTCGATCGTCATGTGCACCAACACCGACCCGGCCGAGCACCCTGAGTACCACCTCACCCAGGGCCATGACAGGTTCACCGCCTTCTTCTCGCAGGGCCCGACACCCCTGGTGCTGCGCTATCTGGCCACGCCACAGGGCTCCATTGCCTGGCGTGGGATCCTCACCGACCGCGAGCGGGCCGCGAGGCACACTGAAGAAGTCGAACAGAAATGGCGTGATTCGCTCCGCGAGGCCATACGTGCGCGTGCCGGTATCCGGCCAGTGACGGTCGGCACCATGGCCTTCAAATATTCCTGCAAGCGCCACGAAACACGTTGGGCGATCAACGAGCTCATCGCCGCCGGCCGACTTCAGCCCGCGGGAAAGACCCTCTGGGGGGCGTCGCGGTGGGAGGCCGTCCCGGCTACCGAGTACGAACAAGAGGCGGCCTGACGGCATCTGTGCCTGCTCGACCAAGGTCACGTTCACCTCGCGGACCTGCCGATCGACGCGCACAGGGCTTCATCGAGGTGGCGGCCACGGCCGGGCCGGTCAGTCTCGGTCACCTGGATGGCGGGAATCGGAGAGTTCGCCGTGTGGCGGCTGCGGACCGCAGCCCGTCGGCTGTATCGTCCGCGGTGGCTGTCTCGTGCCAGCCTGTCTCGTCCGTGCACACCGGGTGTGCCCGGTCGTGTCCTGCCCGCGCCAGGACCGCCGTGTGGCGAGGTCGAAGGGTCTGCGACTCGCCGTCGATCCCGCCATGCCGCCCTCATCGGGCGTCTCGTTCATGGCGAAGGAGCGCGGTGGCTTTCGCGGAGGAGACGTCGTGGCACGAGATCGCGCCCGTAAGGCCCAGCAACGGGCGAACGCGGCCGCCGCCGGCGTGGCGTACAGCAAAGCGCCAGCCCGGCGGCCTGAACACCTCGGCCGGCTACAGCCATGCTGGGAAGGCTGCCGGTCGCAGTACACGGCGTGGAACAACGCCGCCGGGTCGGTGACCTGGTGCGCCTGGGGTGAGCACCCGGTCTGCGTTGACTGTCAGCGCCAGCCGGTGGCGACGGAGTTCGCCGTCTGCGGTGACTGCGAGAATGCCGCAGCCCTCGCTGAAGCAGATCGATGGCGTGCCGAGGAAACCCGGGGCATGCACGAGCGGTGCCGCAAGGCCTGCATCTCTCGATGGCAGTGGGTCAGAGCGACGGACCCGGGTCGGGTCGCGGACCTTTCCGACTCGGCGTCGTCCTACTGCGCCCACTGCGAGAACACCGTATGCCTGAGCTGCGGTGCTGCCCCGGTCCTCGACTCCTTCGAGTTCTGCCCACCGTGCTGGGACCGGATGCCGCAGACGGAGTCCGAACTGCCTGGCCAATGGCAGGACCCGCCGTGGGCTGGACACACACGTAGCGGACTGGGTGACGAGCTGAAGGCCATCGTCGCCCAGATCTGCCGACTGACTCGGATGCCGTTCGACCGTGTCAACAGCCGTCTCAACCGATCGATGGGGGTATCCCGGCGGGCCGAGGCCTCGATCGAACAGCTGTGGACCGGAGTCACAGAAGGCCGGAGGTGGTTACGCGACATCACCAGCGCCGCCGCCGGATAGCGACGCTGATCATGTGGTCCGGGTGGCGGCTGCAGGTTCTCCTGCTGATGATGCCGGGAGGAGAACAGGCCACGAGGATCCTCACCGGGGTCATGCGCGCCACCTGGCCAGCCACCGTCCGGCAGACTCGTCCGGCGCCATCGATACAGGTCGCAGCCGTGTGGCACGACAAGGTAGCCCGCCGGTTGACCCTGCATGCGCCGACGGTGTCAGTGCTGGCAGCCGCAGCACCGAGCCGTGCCCAGGCACTGCAACGGTAAGCGCCTGTCGCATCACCGTCCAGGTGAGACGCCCGGGCTCGAGCAAGTCCTGGCCTGCCGGCGCGGTGTCAAACATCGCCGCAGCCGACCCGGCCGGAGGCCAGGACAGTAACCCGGTTCAGTGCGTCGTCGGCGCGCTCCATTCGAGCCCGATCTTGAACGTTGCCTTCCCGGTCGCCTTGCTGATGAGTGTGATCAGCTGACCGGACTCCAGACCGAACTCACAGCCGAACTCGAGGGTGACCCGGTCGGCGCCGCTGTTACGCAGACCGTCAATGGCACTGCCCGCCAGCCCGGTCACTTTCGCGACGACCTCGTCGAACGACGGTATGCGCGCCGAGATCTCCTGCTCGTCACCGCTGACCTGATCGATCCGCTGCACCGACAGGTAAACCCTGTCCTGGCCGGCCTGGATCGGGATGATGGCGGTCGGCTCGGTCACGGCACGATCTTCCAGCACAGCACACTCCCAGTCGATCATCGTTGATGTCAGGTTCGGCTTTGGACGGTACAAGCGGCACGCCACCACCGGCAACGACGGACGGTAAACCCGGACGCCACGAAGACCGGAGGCAGGTCGTCAACAGCGACCCGAGCGGATCCCAGCCTCGGGGCGGTGCGCGCAAACCGCGGGCCCGCCTACTGCGAAGAGTCTCGACGTTTCCGCCGCTGTTCATTGCTGCTGCGCTGTCCCCGTCCCGGATAAATCCCTGCAGTCGGCTCGGCCCTGCTGGCGGTGCCGGCAGGATCAGACGGCGTGAGGCGGAGATCGATGCGCCCACCGAGCCGGGCCACCAGGGACTCGTCGCTACCGGGCGAGTTGACGGCGGTCCCGGTAGCGCGCCAGATGACGGTGAATGGGGCGGACGATCTGCCCGCAGCGCGCTCACCAGTCAGCCTTGCGATCGTCGCCTGAGTGCAGGCTCCCGGGGCGCTCAGCAGATGGTTTCTGACCATGAGCGACGGTTGCACACCGGCCGGCGCCGACGGGATTGCACCGTCCGCGCCCGGCGACAGCGGACGGCAAGCGCTCGGGGCCGGCAGTGGCGTCATGGTAGGCCCGTCGGCGGATGCCGGGCTGGTCGCCTCCGCGTCGTCGTTCTCCCGGAGTTCCTTCAGGACCGCGGCGAACTTGCCTACCCATCGTTCGTCGACGTTGCTGTCCCACTCATCGGCCGCGTACCTCATGTAGGTGCGCGTGGTGGGTGTTCGGAAGAACCCGCGCACGAGCGGACTCGAGAGTAGGTCACGCTTTTTGATGGTGCCGGTCTCGTACCCGACGGCCAGGAACCTGATGATGGTATCCGCTGCAAAGAAGCGGCGGATCTCATCGGGATCCCCGAACGAGTTCTGGCAGGCGAAGACCTGCGCATAGGTTTCCGGTTCTCGTGAACCAGTTGGTTGATCGCGATCTGGGTATTGAGCAGGCTGAACCTGTTGGTGTTGTGCTGTTCGCGTGCCTGGTAGAGGAGGCTGACGGCGAGGACGAGCAGCGCAGCAGCGGAGATAGCGGCCCCCAATAGTTGACCGATATCAGCTAGCTTGTCCCAGTCGGTGGCCCAGTGTGAGGTCATGATCGGCACGCCGAGCAAGACGGTGCCGGCTATCGGAACAATGACGCTCAACGCGATGATGGCGGGTCTGGTGGTCGCGCTCATCGGGGCCCCGGAAAGAAAGTGAGGAACTTTACGATTGCTGGAACACTGCCGATGGACGGCCGGTTCGATGTGCCGCGTCGATTTTTCGCCAGAAGGGAATCCGGCCCTTGAGTGGGCCGAACCGCGTCATGACAGCCTGGCGGTGATGCGGCTCCCCGACGACGGTCGTGTGGTGACGGTGCACCCCTGAACTTCGCGTGATCACCAGATCGATACCGGTACCACAGGGAAGGTAGCCCCTCCTCGGCCTGTCTCCGCGCGGCCGTGACGTTCCGAAACAGTGATCCAGTTCCAGTTGGGACCCGACGGCGCCGCTGAACCTGTCCACCTGCACAGCAAGCCAGGTCGGAAACTCAACCGGAGTGACAATGTGAGCCGTGGAACGCCGACAGAGCGTCAGTGGTTACCATCGATTAGCAGCTGACGGGTGACCACCTGTGATCGCCGGCGGCGCTCGGCCTGCGATGGGGGCGGCTACGGTGACCGCCATGGGTGCTGAGGCTCACCAGCAGCAGAAGCGGATGCCGAGCGGGTGGCGGAGGGAATCCGCACCTTGCTCCGCCGGCATGGCGGTCGTGACTATGACGCCTTCCGCGAAGAGGGGCACTACGACGGCGGCTTCGTGGTCGAGCCCGGGAGGAACGGGGCTCCCCCTCACGTCGGTGGATTTCATGAGGATCCGTCCCGCGTTTGGCCCGAGAAGATGCGGCAGCATGCTGAGACGCTGACCACACACGGGTACCAGGTGAAAGTTCTTGAATATTTCGACGGCGAGATCCTCGAAGTCACGCCTCCCGCATCGCGGCTGCGTGGGCAGTGGCTGCGCAGGCTCTTGCGCGGGTGAGGCCACCTCGGCCCCGTGCCGCTGGCACGGGTGGCCGGGGGAGCGAGTTCGTCTGGTTCAGGCGGCCGTGGCGTGCTGGTCGATGAACTGGATGAGCTTGAGCGCCGAGCCGTCGAAGTGATCCCGGACGCGTTGCTGGATGGCGCGGACGTCGTGGCCTGGCAGGAAGTCCCGGTCGGTGTCGTCGCCGCAGCCGCACGCGCACGGGCGCAGCAGGTACGCCTGTTCTTCGGGGAGTTCGCAGTAGCCCACCGGGTTTTGCGAACCGTTGGCGACCGGGTCCGGCTGACCGAGGTAGGCGTCGCGTACGGGGTGGCCGGCTGGCAGGGGCGTGCCTTCCAGGGCGCCGCGCACGCCGGTCGCCGTGGTGTGCTCGGTGTAGCCGGTGATCTCGGCGACCACGCGGACCGTGCCTTCGCCGACGATGAGCGCGAACCGCTGCCGGCTTGCCTTCTCCCGGTTCATCTTCCACACACCCCGGCCGGCCTCCCACGCCTCTTCTTCAGTGATGCGCGGGAAGCAGCCGATGAACGCTCGTCCGAGCGGGTCGCCCTGAATCGTCTCGTAGTTGCCGAGCTTGAGCCGGATTGCCATCCTGTCTCCGATCCTTCGTGAACCGGGCCTTCGTTGAAGTCAGTCCATCACATGTAATCGGTGCACGAAAGACAGGTGGTCATCTTTGGCACCACGGTTTACATGGTCATGGCGGCTGCATCGCGCTGCCGATATGCCGTGATGGTCGCCGCAGCGTGGCTTCCGGCGCCGGTTCGGTGCGTTCCTGTCGTGGAAAGATGACTTGGGTGCAGGAGAAGTCCCTCGGTCTCCAGGACACGCCGGCGGCATTCGGGATTGATCGATGGGAATGATCGTGTGGGTGCTGCCGTGGCGACAAGCGACGGATGCGGGTAACCGGATGGGCAGGGGAACTCCCGTCCGGCCGGTGGCAGATGTCGCCGGACGGTATCCCTAATCGCCGGAGCCAATCGGTGCGTCAGCGCCGAACCCGGCGTCCGATTTCGGCTATGCTCTCGCTTCAGAGCTGCCGGGCCGGGTCCTGCCGGACCTGTGGCGCTCGGGTGGCCGCAGCCGGATCTGATTGGCGCGCAGTCCACCACCCCGGCCAGGGGAATGGCATCCGGTACGAGACGGAAAGCCAGATGACCCGCCGTGACAGCCCTGAACGTCGAGGACCATACCGTTCCCAGCGACCGCGCCGACCGGTCACAGATCGTCGGTGATCACGTCGTCCGGTGCCGTCCGCTGTTCGGCGCGTCGCGGGCGATCCCAGCCGGTACGACGAGCGCGGGCAGTGCCCCTGCTGCCGGGCGGCGCACCACCGGCCTGGTAGCCGCCGTCACCGCTGCCGCTGAGCAGCGTGTGGCCGATCCCGAGCCCTGACACGGCCTGAACTCAGCCGCCCCATGACCACTGCGACGAGGAGACCGCCATGTATCTGTCCGAGCTGACCATCGAGAATCTGCGCGCCTGCCGGCAGACACGGGTTCGGCTGCGTCCCGACGTCACCATCCTGACCGGCCGCAACGACACGGGAAAGACGACCGTACTCGATGCCATTCGGCACCTCACCGACCCGGTCGACGGCCACCGTGGTACCGGCCTGACCGAAATCGACCTGTCCCACGACGGCGGACCTGCTGGGGCGATCCGGCTGGACGGTGTGCTGGCCGGCGTCCGGCCGGAACACGCAGGCACCTACCGCGATGCGCTGCTGGAGGGTGCCGGCGACGGGGGAACCCGCCGCGCCCGTTGGTCGATGACCTACACCCCGCCGCCATTGGGCCGCCGCCGCGGCGTGACGACATGGCACGTAGGGGAAGGCCGAGAATCCGCAGGGGAGCCGGCCCTGCGTACCGCGGTCCGCCATGTTCACCTGCCGGCAGGCCGGGACGCGGTCCGGGATCTGTCCGGACAGGTCGGTGCTGCCCGGGTCAGGGTGTTGCTGGAGGCCCTGCTCACCGCCCCGGGCGAAGCCGGTGCGTTCCTGGACCGGGCGGCGTTCTCGTTGATGGACCTGTCGGCTGACCCGGTGGTGCGGGCTGTTGGTGCGGCGGTCACCCGGCCGATGGCCGCGATCACCGCTGCCGCCGAGCACCGGCAGGCCGGGTTGTCCGCCCTCGACCCGAGCCTGGGTGAGCTCAGCCGGGCGCTGCGGATGACGAGCTGGACATCGGGAACCACAGCCGCGGCAGCTGGCCGGTCCGGGCAGGGCTACGCGCAGGCGCTCTATCTTGCTACGGTGCTCGCCGAGCTGGACGCCGCCCGGGAGTCCGACCTGACTGTGCTGCTCATCGACGGGCCGGAGACGCATCTGCATCCGTTGCTGTCCACGGTACTGCTCAAGAACCTGCAGGAGGCCGCGCAGGCGTCCCGGCGCCGGGACCAGACCGATCCGGGCCTGCCGGCCGGACATCTGCAGATCGTGGTGAGCACCCATGCGCCAGGACTGTCGGCGGCGGTGAGCGCCCGTGACCTGGTGGTCCTGACCCGGCCCGGGCGGCAGCCGGTCCGGGCGGTAGCGGTCGCGGACCTGGAGATGGCCGGCCGGGAACTGCGGCGCCTCGACCGGTATCTGTCGGTGTCCCGGTCGTCGTTGTTCTACGGGACACCGGTCCTGCTGGTCGCGACCACGGCCGAGGCGCTGCTGCTGTCAGCGCTGGCCGACCTGGTCCTCACCGGCCCGGACAGCGAACAGAACAGTCACGACGTGTCCCGGTTCCGGGCGGCGACCGTGATCGCGGCCAGCGATGTCGACCCGGGCCTGATCCTGGCGGTACTGCTCACCGAGAACGGCGAGGCACGCTTCGGGCAACGGATCGCCGTACTCGCCGGCACCTATCCGGGAAACCCTGTCGAGATGCCGCCGCCCGCCTCGACCGTAAGGTTCTGTGATGTTCCCGGCGTCGGCACCGACAATGTCCGCCGGTTCGCCGTCGGCGAGCCGATCTGGCAGACGCTGATGTGCCCCGCCAACGAGGCAGTGCTGCGTGCGGCGCTGCGGGAAGCCGAACCGGACAGTGAGCAGCGGTGGCAGGCGGTGGACGCCGAGGAGCCAGCAGAACGGCCACGGGTGTTCCAGAACATGTTCAGCCCCGGTCTCGGCGGCGAACCGGCGGTCTGCCCTATCCGCTACGTCAACGCCCTCGCCGACCTGCTGGCCGACGGATCGCCGTTCACCGTGCCAACCCCGATCGCCGACGCGATCCGTTTCCTTGCCCACACCGGCGCTGACACGGACATCGAGACGCCATGAACGCCGCCGCTGACCAGGCCGCCGCCGCACAGCAGCAGGCGATCACCGCAGCGGCCCCACTGTTCGTGCGAGCATGCCCCGGCGCCGGGAAGACCCACGTGATCGTCAGCCGACACCTGCGCGGCCCGGCCGCTGTGCTGCGCGACGGCCGGGCACTGCTGTCGTACACCCGGGCCGCTGCCCAGCAGATCCGTGACCGCTGCCACCGGCTGGGCCGGCCCGACGCGACCGGATACCCGCACTATGTCGGCACGCTGGACGGATTCCTGTGGAACCACCTCGTCATCCCGCATCGCTCACCTGAACGGCCGCTGCAACTGCTCGACTCCTGGGACAGGGTCAACGCCACCGTCACCCTCAACCACCGCACCGTCCCGCTGAGCGCGTTCAGTTTCATCTGCCGGCCCGGCACCTACGCCGATGTCATCCGTCGCGACCTGATGCCCACGGCGTACCTGCGGCTGATCCAATCCAGCGGCCGCAACTGGGACGACTGGGTGCGGCAGGCGTACACCGTCCGCCGGGATCTCTGCTCGCGCGGATACGTCACAGGCCACGAAGCCCGCCAGCTGGCCCTGCAACACCTCGACCGTGACCCGGGTTTGGCCGACACGCTGCGGTCAAGGTTCGCCGAGCTCGTCGTCGACGAGGGCCAGGACTGCTCCAGCACCGACGTGGAGATCCTCGACCGGCTCCACGAGCACGGTGTCCCACTGGTCGTCGTCGCGGACCCGGACCAGCTGATCTACGGATGGCGTGACGCCGACCCCGCGAGACTCGCCGCCCTGGAGAACAAGCTCGGGACCACGATCGTCCTCGACGGAAACTGGCGCTCCACCGGCCCGGTATGCCGACTCGCCAACACCCTGCGCACCGGTCGGCGCCCTCCCGACATCGCCGTCCACACGACCACAGCGGATCCGCCGGTTATCCTGCTCCCCGCGGTGTTCACCCGCACCGGGAACCGGCACCTGCCCAGCGGCCGCCCGGTCACCGACATCTTCCTGCAGCACGCACACCAGCACGGAATCAGCCCACAGCAATGCCTGACCACCGCCCACCGCCGGGCCCATCTGCCGGCCGCCCACCGGCCAAACGGCGCAAACACGGCCACCCGGCTCGCGCACGCCCGACGCGTGCTGCACTCGGCGACCGCCGGCCACGACCTGCTCGACAGCGCCTGCCGTACCGGCGCCCGGACGCTGCTGCGCTACTGGTACCCGCACCTCGACCACACGAGCAGCCTCGAAGACCAGTCCATCGCCGCCGGCCTCGACCTCGACACGATCGCCCGGCACGCCTACGCCTTTCTGCACGCCCTGCCAGAACCCGGCCCGAACTGGCCGAAAGCCGTCAACCAACGGCTGAAGGACAGCCCTCGCCCCGCCGGGGCCGCACCGCAGCGCACCACCGGCTATCTCCGGGGTACCGCCACTCTGCCACCCCGCACCGACGACACCGGCAGGCCGTGCCCGGCCGATAACATCCACCAGGTCAAAGGCGCCGAGTACCAGGCGGTGCTGCTCCTAGTCCCCGACGACGACGCGGGCATCAGATGGATCAACGGGGACCCGGCAACCGACGAACTGCTGCGCACCTGGTACGTCGCAGTGACCCGAGCCCAGCGTCTACTCGGCATCGGCATCGGCGCCGACCAACTGCCCGCGATCACCGAACACCTGCGCGACCGCCAGGTACCGGTCCTCATCGGGTGAACCGAACCCGGCCCCGCGTGGGCTGGTCCGACGGGCACGGAGGAACGAACTACGACCCGGTGATTGCCGGGTCTGTGCCGCAGCGTGAGATCCAATCCGGCGGGCTCCGGCCGGAAGGTGGTGCCGGTACCGCCCGCCTACACCACGATGACCTGCTCCGCGTGCGGGGAGAGAACCAATCTCCGCCTCGGACTGGGTGTCCACATTTTCGAGTGCACGGCCTGCGGCTACACCGCCTGCCGTGACCTCAACGCTGCGAGGAAGATTCTCGCCACGGCTGAACGCGACCGCGCCAGTGCCGACAACGTTAGACACCACATCACCTGCTGCCGGGAGCGTGAACCTGGCGCAGTCCGAGCTGGGAATCCAGGGCCTGACAGCTCCGGAGGGAAATCCCCCGGATTCATCCGTGGGGATCGTTAATCTCGGCCCACAGTTCCCGGTCGGTGTCGACTGCGACGAGGCATCTCTGTCACACGCCGTGGCGCAGCAGCACATCCATGACCGGCTGCAGCACGTTCTCGGCAGGCTGGCCGAACAGACTCGCAGCCTGCGTGCGCAGACGTACCGGGCACGACGGTCAGGCCGACGGCGGCGCCGTGCGGCTTGAACCCGGTTCGGCGAGACATCGCTACTGCCCGATCGGGTAGCCCGGGGGGAGTCTCACCCTCGGACTACCCGGCCCGTATTGAGGCAGCTGAGCCGGTCCTCGCCTGGCCTAGCGTCAGTCAGTAGCACGTCGCGGCAAACGATCCCACATCTGCTGTCGCCATGCCTGCCGCTCGTGGTCGCTCGGGTCAAAATCACCACGTGCGTCGTCCGCCTTGAGCGCTGCGAGTACGGCCTGATCCTCGGCGGGTAATGACGCCTCCCAGGCTGCTACAGCCTCCTGCATCTGCCGGGCGTCCCCGTCGTCGAACGGCAGCAGCGCCGGCGGCGGGACCGGCCCGTCGTACACCTGGAACGGCTGCACCGTGATGCGGTCGGCGTCGGCGTCCCATTCATTCCTGGAGCGCCGCGGCGTCCTCGCCGGTGGGCGCTGCCCGCCACTCGCCAGCACCGGCCGCATCGTGAGCGGCGAGAGCCTCCATCGCGGCCCGCTCCTCCGGGCTGGCCTCCGCATCCCAGCGCGCGTACGCCTCCAGCTCAGGATCAGTCACGCCGGTCACCGTACCCCTGCTCGTCAGCTGCCCAGTCGAACGCAGGCGGGATGTCGATTGTCTCGGGCCTCGGCCAGATGTCGGGTGTCGGACCTCGGTTCCGTCCACGACCCACCGCAGCCGTAGACCGGGCCGCGGTCTGGATCCCAGCCTCGACGTCGGCGATCCCGTTGGTGAGCTGCCAGTACGTCGTCTCGATCTCGCGGATGCGGCTGGGATCCACCGAGCCCTCATCGTCAGACACGCCCGCCACCCTACCGCCGTAGCTCGACCTACCTCGTCCGTGACGTACGGCAGCCGCCCTGCGTCACGGGCGAGCTGAGGCGGAGGGCTTTGTGTTCGGGCTCGCCTTTACGTTCGCGTCGGGCCAGCCTTTACGTTCGCGGCAAACGTCCATCGATGCCTCGACGACTCAGAGCACGCCGCATAGACTCGGTGCACAGGATAAATATCCTGCTCAGCGCAACGGTGAGAGCGGCGGAGTGCCGGCGTGCTCCCTGGTGCAGCTAACAGGTGTACCCCTGGGTAGGGAGTGGGGGTATGGGTCTCGCCCCGGTACGATGCAACTCCGTATGGGGCTGCTACTGGCAGCATCGGCCCCAGTTCGCCGGGTGGCACCGGCTGGGCAGGGCGGCCGGCCGGTGACGGTGTCTGGTCGGGGGCAGGATCCTGGCTGGCGCTCTCGGAGCTGTGGTCGTGGATCATGGGGCTCAACTGTGCCGGCCCAGCGTGGAGGCGACACCGCCTCATCACCAGGATGGCTGCAGGAGCTGCGGGGTAGGGCGAGATGACCGGGTCTGCCGGGTTGCCCGCACGGAGCGGGTGCGGGGCGGGCGGTCGACACGAACCTGACCCAGTCCCGCATTGTGGCCCGAAATGATCGCTGTGAACAGGAAGCAACACCAGCAGCCGCGTCGGGGGTGGCCCTTGCGTCCTGCTGGTTCCTGACGTGTGGCCCTCGCCGGATGCGGCCTCTGGCGCTTGACTGACGGGCAAGCACCGTTGGGGTCGTCACCCGCTCTCCGATTCGAGGAGTTGACGTGTTTCCCACCGTCGAGACGCTCGCGCAGCAGCCGTTCCTGGCCGGGCTCACCGAACACCAACTCGGCCTGCTGGTGCCGTTGACCAGCCGGTCGATGTTCCACGCCGGCAACCGGGTCTTCCGGGAGGGGGTGCCGGCTGAGCAGTTCTGGCTGATCACCGACGGTAGCGTCTTCCTTGACAGCGAGGTGCCCGGCTACGACAACTTCGTGCTCGACACGTTACGGTCACCGGCGGTCCTGGGCTGGTCGTGGCTGTTCCCGCCGTTTCGGTGGCAGTTCGGGGCGGTCGCGGTCGACACCACGCACACCTTGACGTTCAACGGCGCGCTGGTACGGGCACTGTGTCAGAGCGATCCCGGGCTGGGCTACGAGCTCACGACCCGGTTTCTGCAGGTCACCAGTGACCGCCTGCGGTCGGCACGCCGCCGGCTCGCGGACTGCCAACGTGCGAGCGGTCACCGTCGCGACGTGTGAGGCCCTAGGAACGTCGCGGCTGCGCACGCCCGATGTCAGCGGCCCACACGCGACCCGTTGGCCGGCTGCGATCGGGTCGACGATCCGACGCCGGGTGGTGTACGGGCTGCTGGAACCTGCCGACGCAGTGGCCGGTTCGAGGTCGCCGTCGGTTATGAGACCAGGCCGCGCGTGGCGGGTTGGTGGTCGGGAGTACCTGGCGTGGGTTCGGCTGCGACCGGTGGGGTTTCGGCGAAGGTGTCGAACACGCTGTGAATGCGGCGGATCGTGGCGATCAGCCGCTGCAGGTGCCCGATACAGGTCACCTCGACAGTGCAGTGCAGGACCATGACCCGACCGTCGGCTGTGGCGTTGGCGGACGAGACCGTACCGTTCTGCACGGCGATGGCCTCGAAGACGTCGGCCAGCAGGCCACCGCGGTCGAGTGACTGCACTACCACGGCGGCCCGGAAGACCGGCCTGGGTCGTTGCCATCGCACGTCTACGTGCCGGTCTGGACGTCCAGGCTGGTCGGGGCAACCGCTGCGGTGGACCCGGATACCGCCGTCGTGCGTGCGATTGCCCTGAATCGGGTCACCGGCGGAAGGCGTGCAGCAGCCGGCGAGCCGTATCCACCGGTAGGTGCTGCCGGACACGATGAGGCCTGGGTCGCTGTACACGCGTGCCGTGGCGGCGTGGGCCGGATCGGCGCGCCGGCCGCGGCGGACGGCGGTGCGGGCCGCCGTGAACCGGACCGCGGCGGCGTCGGTTGGTGTGGCGGTGCCGGCGGTGTCGGCGAGCATCTCGACGATGTCTCCGTCGGTCAACGGGCAGCCGAACGCCGCTGGGCGGCCGTTGACGAGGACTCCGACGTACTCGGTGCCGGGGTTTGGCGGATACTGCGCGGCGATGTCGTCGGGTGTCGCGTCCTGCGTCACCGTGACCATCTGGCCGGTGGGGGTGAAGACGCTGATCTCGCGGGTGGACAGTGCCGAGCGCAGCACGGTCCATACGCCGAGGGGATCGTCGAGGTGGCGCAGCCGTTCGGCGAGCGGGCCGAGCCAGTCCGGCATGATCACGCCGGTCCGGAATCGGGCTGGGTAGCGGAACGGGGCCGCGATACCGTATTCGGCGACGCGGACCATCCGCGAGGTGCCGATACGCAGTTCGATACGCAGCCCGTCTGCGCTGATGACGGTGGTGTGCAGCGACTGATAAAGGCCGTACTCGGGTGTGGTGATGTGGTCGCGGAAGCTGCCGGGTACGGGACGCCAGAGGTTGTGCGCCACACCCAGTGCTGTGTAGCAGTCGGTCTCGTCGGCGACGACCAGACGTAGCACCAGGGTGTCGGCGGCGTCGTTGAGAGGGTGGCTGGGCCGGTCGAGTTCCTGGTGGACGGTGTAGCGGGTGCGGGGTGCCACGACCACTTCCGAGGGGACCCGGCTGTTGCGCAGCGCGGTGTTCAGGTCGGTGACCGCCTGACGATGGGTGTCGCGGGCGTAGATGGGCGAGAGCATACGGTCGATCTGGGTGTACCGGTTCGGGTAGAGCACGCGGACGGTGTGGTCCTCCAGTTCGCGGCGTAGTTGTCGCAGGCCGAGCCGGGCGGCCAGCGGGACGAACAGGTCACGTGTCTGGGCGGCGATGCGTTCCTGTTCGCTGCGGGGACGTTCGGACAGGATGCGCATGTCCCGCAACCGTACGGCCAGGCTGATGATCAGGAGCCGGATGTCGTGGGCTGCCGCGATGATCGTCGTTCGGGCGGCGTCGACGGCTGCCGCCTCGCTCAGCTGGCCCGGGTCCGGTCCGGGCAGGTGCGTGACGAGGTAGTCGACTTCGGGGCCGAACGCGGCGCGGGCGTGGCCGGCGCCGGGGCCGAGCTCCTGCAGCAGGGCGGCGATCAGGGTGGTGGTGTCCATACCGAGCTCGGCCAGGATCGTCGCGACCATCACCGGCCGGTTCACGTACGGTTGCCCGGAGGTGGTGAACTGCCCCGAGTGGCCACGGGCGGCGATGTCGAAGGCGTGCCGCAGGATGGCGAGATCGGCGTTCGGATGAACGGTGCGGTGGATCGCGATCAGCGGGTCGATGACCTCGCCGGCGAGATCGGTGTCGTCTTCCAGGAACAGGGCCAGGCGAGCCCGCCGCCACCGGCCGGGTCTCCAGCGGCCGTCCGGTCCCTCCAGGGCTGTCTCGGCCGCCCATCGTCTTTCCTGCACGGTGATGCTCTGGTCGGCGGCGACACGTGACAACAGGCCGGCGCCGCGGAGGTCGCCCGCGGCGTGCAGGGCCTCCCCGGCTGCCCGTCGGTCGGCGGCGGTCGACCGGTGGTCGCGGGCCAGTCGGACCAGCAGGTCCCTGCCGCCGGGATGGCGGGCGAGGATGTCGAACGCCCAGCGTGGCGGACCGGGCCGGTCGTGGCTGCTGGTGAGCACGGCTTCGGGTTCCAGCAGCAGTGCCAGCCGCCGGATCGCCCAGTGCCGGTCGGGGGTGGGGGAGTGCCGGCTGGTGGCGAGGTCGGCGAGCGTCCGCCGGGCCGTCATCGGGTCGACGACGACGGTGATCTCGGCAGCGGTGCGGGCACGCGCCGGGTCACCCGGGCCACGGGCCAGGCGCCGCAGCCGGCTGGTGGCCATCCTGCGCAGCCGCGGGCTGAGCGTAATGCCATCGGTGCTCAGAGCGGCGATGAAGGCGCAGGCGTCGAGTCCGCCGTGCCGGACGGCCCGGCGCAGCGCTGCGTCCAGGTCCGGTCGGTTGCGCCAGTGATGGGCCAGGAACCGGGCGAACGGATGCTGCCAGGCGGCCCGTGCTGCGTCCCAGTCCCCGGCGCGGTCCGGGAGCAGAGCCGCGAACTCGTGCCGGCTGAGCTCGTCGTGGTCGGCGACGTGGTCGGCGGCGAGGAACTCCGCGATGCTCTCGTGTAGGAACATGAAGTCGTCATCGTGTTCGATGAGCAGCCCGCTGCGCCGTAGCGCGCCGCGAACGATCTGGTCCCACAACGTTGTGGACAGGTGGGAGGGCCGGATCAGGCGGGTGTGCCAGATCGCCGCGGCGCCGAGGCGGATGTCCGGTTCGCCGCGGTGGGCCCAGGCCAGCGTTCGCAGGAGCACACCGGACTCGGCGACCAGCCGGTCGACGGCGGCCACGGCCAGGTCACCGTACGGTTGCGCCAGCCCTGTCAGGTCGGTGCGGATACCGGACTCGAAGAAGCGGTCGTTGAACAGCGCGACGAATCGCCGGTACACCTCGACGTCGCTGGAGGGGAGCAGACCGCCGGGGTGCCGGGCGTACAGGTGGCAGGTCATCATCGTGACCAGGGGCAGGCGGCAGAACCGGTCCTGGCCGCGTTCCACCAGCTGTACCAGGAGCCGGTCGGCGCTTTCGGCGGGTGACTCGACACCCAGCCAGGCCAGCCAGCCGGTCGCGAACCGGCGGAACTGCCGGTCGGTCAACGGCAGCAGCCGGTACGTCTGGACCGGCCAGTCGTCGGCGAAGTGCAGGCCGGGCAGCGGGCGGGTCGCGATGACGAACCGGTGTGAACCGTCCGTGCCGGCCCGGAACCCGGCGATCTTGTCGAGCACCGTCTGTCGGTGGCGGCCGTCGACGATCTCGTCGAAGCCGTCGATCAGCACCAGCCACGCCACGGCCGGCAACGGCCGGCGTAGGAAGAAGTCGGCCGGCCACCGCCGGTCGCTGCCGACCGTGGCCAGGTCCGCGGTGACGGCCACGGCGATCGCCTCGGGTAACGGCATGTCACCGAGCAGGTCCTGGGCCTGCACCCGGACGGGGACCACCGTGTCACCGTCACGCTGCCATCGGCGTATCGACTCCAGCGCCGCCATCCGCAGCAGACTGGACTTGCCCGACCCGGCAGGGCCGGTCAGCAGGAAATCTCCGTCCTGGTCGAAGATCTGAGCCGCCGGCACCGGTGCCGGGACGGTGGGACGTCTACCGGCCGGTTTGCCGGTGCGGGAGGCCGCGGACTGATGCACGTACACCCGTGACAGCGGGGGCATTCTGGTCCGGCCCGACACCGTGGGAAGGGAAAACTCCCGGTAGGGGTGCCGGTCGGCGGCCCGCTGCGCCGCCTCCAGGTATGCGCGCAGTTGCGAGCACGGGTAGGACCAGCCTCCCCGGAGCAGTTGCTGGTCGGTGAGCGTGGCCAGCCACGGTCGGCGCAGGGTGGCGTGCAGGTCACGTGCCTGGCGGGCGTCCGGGCAACACTCCAGGAGTTGGGCCGCGGACAGCATGTGCGCGCTACCCGCGTGGTCGGAGGTGATCAGCATGCCGCAGACCGCACCGGTGCGCAGGTTCAGTACCGGGCTGCCGCTGGCCCCGGCCTTGACCGGGGTGCCACGCAGCCGCCCGAGCTCCAGGGCCGGGGCGTCCTTACGGCGTGACCAGCCTTCGAAGCGGAACGTGGCGGCCTGGCCACCACGGTAGGAGTTCGCCGGATACCCGTAGGACCACAGCTGGTCGCCGATCTGCACGTCCGGGTCGAGCAGCACCGGCACCGCTCCTGGCAGCGGCTGGTCCAGGTCCGTCATCTCCAGTAGCGCCAGATCATATCCGCGGGTCGCGGCGAAGATCCGGTCGTCTGCTGTGCCCAGGGTGATGGCGTGGCCGGCCGCCGGGACCTGGGCGTCCATGGTCGGCGGCAACGTCGTGCCGACGGCTGGGACAGCGTGGGCGCAGGTCGCTACCAGCCGGGTGGTGATGAGAAAACCGGTCGCGGCGGATTCCTGACCTGAGGCCGGGGCTGTCAGTGCGACGGTGGCCGCCTCGACCAGCGAGGTGAGACGGCGGCTGTTCACCTCTTCGCTGGAGAGCCCCACCACACGCCAATCGTGACGGCCGCCGCTGGAGCCGGCGTGCTGACCGGTGCGGTCCGATCGGACCGTCTGTAGAATCCGCGGCCGTCACCACATCCGACGGGCGGGCAGGTAGTCGCACCGCCGGTACGGCCTCCGGCGGACGAGGCGGGCCGAGCGTTCTCCCGCAACGTCAGGACACCAGGCGGTGGTGTCCGTCCAGGGCTGCCGTGTTCCCCGGTGAACCATGCCGGCGAGCACACCCGGCGGCCGTCACCGGGCCAGAGGTTGACGACCGCGGCCTTGGACGCGGCGATGTGTTCCTGCAACACTCGGACACTCCCAGAACGTCATCGAAGTGCATTGTGGACAGAACTCGGTTACGCTCCGTGCAGAGCGCGACATCCTGTCCGCTTCTCCGGAGGGCAGACCGACGGATTCCGCTCTACCGCTGCTGGCGCGGGTCGAGCACTCCTTGCAGTTCGGCGCGCACCGGTTCCCAAGGATCGCCGTCGGCGGGGTTCCCGACCGACTCCAGCGGCGTCTCCACCGGTGACGACGGCTCGAGTTCCATGTGCCAGGCGACGTGTTTGGCGGTGTCGATCACCCAGGCGCCGCACCGGTCGCAGGCGTGCCCCGCGGGCGCCGCCACCTGGTCCTGCGCTTTGACCTCGAGACTGCCCTCTTTGCGCTGGCGGTACGACTCCGCGGCGATCCAGAGCGGCTTCCATGACTCGTTGACCAGGGTGTCGGGCACACCGAACTCGCGGGCCAGCGCGTGCACCATCGTCCAGGTGGCGGGCATCTTGCCAGCCAGAACCTTCGAGACCGTCGAGACGCTGTAGCCGACGTTCTTGCCGATCTGCCGCATCGGCGGTTTGCCGGCGGCCAGACGTGCCTCCGTCAACCGCTTAGCCAGCTCAGGAGCGGCCGCCTGCTGATCGAGCAGGCGCGCCCGGGCATAGATCAGCTCCTGATCCGAGGGCAGCGCCAACTGCAGCACGATCTGCTGATCCCCGCCGTTGGTCAGCGCGGCCAGCGGCCCGGCGGGCGGTGGCGCCGACCGACCCCACCGCCGCCCGCGGCTGACGCTCTCCGGTTCCCGGTCTGCCGAACCGTCATGTTGCCTCGGCTGGCGGGCGCTCACCGCTCGTGATCCGACGCTGCCAGACGGTGCGCCGACGGCATCGCCAACGACGTGACGGTCTCGGCCGCAGGCAACGCGACGGTGGCCGCGGGGCAGGCGCCACCGGCCGCGGCCCGGCGGTCCGCGCGCTGTGGCAGACCGATCATCGCGACGAAGATGACGAGAACGACGACGCGCCACCGAGCGCGCCGGTCCGCCCACCTGAAGACAGGGGGAACCGATCGCATTCTTTGACCCCAATCAATGTGGATCTTCAAAGTGGTCCTGGGCCTATTCAGGCGCAGATACGCGACACGATCCCGGTGGTGGGCGGGCGTCGTCGCCGCGCGAACCCATCTTGCCCCACACCGCACGGTTCGCAAAGAGCGGTCGAGACATGCGCACCGATGCGCAACCTTTCGCCGCGCGGCGAACCGGAAGCGTTGATCGTGAATAATGCTCACACTCGCTGTGGGCTACGGAACACCGTGGCGGGAAACGGTAAAGGGGCTGAACCACGAAACGGCAATCTCCGTGTCGTGGCAGCCCCTCGACCATCCCGAAAGGATTGCCACCACAGCGACCCTCCGGGCCTTACCATTTCCGATGCCGGCCCAGGACCAACTCGACCCAGCGATCGGGGGAAACGACATCGCCTCCCGATGTGTCGTCACCCTACTCGGACACAGATATCGACACCAGGTCAATCGCACAGTGTGTCCGCCGGGCACTGCCCTGCTGCCCTGCTGCACGCAGGACCAACGAGAGCGTGCCGGTTGAGACACCCCCGACGCCACCCTCACGCAACTTCGCTGCGCGCTCGACCCGTGTCGTGGCCCGGCCGGCCACCGCCACCTGCGCCGTCGCGAAACCGCGCCCGTGATGCTGCGCAAACTTTCGCAACATCGCGACCTGCCGCCGCAAATCATCTCGATGTGAGACTATCGCCGTCCTTTAGTCCGTGAGAGTGAACGGTGGGTCGGCGTCGGACAAAGTGACACACGCCAAAGCCGCATCATCGTCGACCTTGGAACATGGAGCGGGAATCTCTATCCCGCGATTCTCGCACCGGTCCGCCGCGCGGCTATTGATGAATCCAGTCCGTCGGTGAGGCGCCGGAGTAAGTTCTGCAATAGGCGCCCGACAGGAAAGCGAGCGAGCGCTGACAGGGGTAATGGTACGACCGCCTGTTCGTGGTCTTTCTCTCCGTGAAGTGCGTTGTAATGCCGATCGGCGTCCGGCGATTTATGTGGGCCGGAGATGCCCGCGGCCGGTACACGAGGTCGGGAATGAACCACTCCTAACGTGCTAAACGGACTTCTTGGGAGATTCGCTCTTGTTTCGGGGTGGAGTGGGCTGTCGTGTTTGGTGTTGTGTTGTGTTCGGTGTTGACGGTTGTGTTGGCCGGCGGTCACCTGAATGGTGATGCTGTCGGGTCGGGTGACAGTCCTGGTGGTGCCGCTCCCAGCTGGTTGTCGCTGGGCCGCGGGCCTGGTGACCGGGCGTTTCCCGGTGACGGCAGGGTTATCGGTGTGCCATGAGCCGCCTCGCGCGGTGGACGGTGATCACGGGCAGGCATTCGAGCGCAGCAGCGGCCGCGTCGAAACCGAACCGGACGAGCCTCGGTGGGTCGTGTTTCACGCCGGCGCCGGCCGTTCTGGTCCGATACGGCCGCTGTTGGATCCGGCGGCCGCCGGTGTGCTCTGTCAACGATACGGCCGGGCGCCGTGCAGGCCGTCACCCCTGGTGCCGGAGGTGGACCGGCGAGCGCGCGCCCAGGGCGGGCCTGTCCGGTAGGTCGGCCTGCCTGGTAGGCCGGGTTGGGTGTGGCCGTTCACCATGTGTCCGGTAACTGGGCTGCGCCCCTCACCGGCGTGCGGCGTGGCTCCCGACCGTCCGGCGCGACATCACGTCGTGGCGTTACAGTCAGGAGAACGGCAGTCGTATCGCGTTCGACGAGATCTGCCCGGTGGCCCGATCAAAGTAGTCGTCGGTTCTGGTGGTGCTCTGCCGTTCGAGCTTGCCTTCGGCATCGGCGCTCTGCGAGCTGGTCAAACCGTAGATCCTGCCGTGACGGACGTACTTCGCTTCGGCGTCCGGGGGAATCGTGATCTCGAACTCCTGGCTGGCGCCGGTCAGCTTCCGGCGGGGAAAGTAGTCGATGTTGCCGTCGCCCCAGTTCGTCTCGACGATGAACCAGTACGTCAGGCCTGGTTGGGGCTGGCCCGATGCGTCGGCGGTCACTGCGACGGTGTCCGCATTGACGGCGGTGGAACTGAGCCGGTAGCTGAGGTCCTCGGCCGGAGGTCTGTCGGCGGGGGCAGGCGCGTGGGGTGGGGAGGCGGTAGCTGCCGGTGAGCGGGTGCCGGGCACCGTGGCGGGCGAGGTGATGGCCGGTTTCGTTTCGCTGGCGGCCATGGACGGTGTTGGACCGGTCGCCACGCTCGGGGACGGGCTCGACACCGTGGAAGCGCCCTGAGTCACGTTGATCTGCCAGTCGAGGTAGGCGATGAGTGCGCTGATCATGCCGACGATGAGGGCGATGAAGGTGATGACACCGACGACCGTCTGGTTGCCGAAGACTCCCAGATCGACGCGACGGCGGCGGGGTGTGCCCTGCGGGGCCGGGGAGACGCTGATGGTCACACCTCCGAGATCGAGTGCTCGTGCTTCTCCATCATCGACGGTCCTGGCAAGTATGGAAGGACACGGTGGCCGGCCGGGGGCGGCTGCGCTCGTCGGTGCCGGTCGTGACACCTCACGACCGGCAGAGCGACGTCATCGGCGGATCCGGTCCCACAGCCGGGCCAGCAGCGCCGAGATCCATCGGCGCCTGCCAGGCACGGAAGGCGCCGCCGGGGCGATGTGATCGCCGAGGCCGGTGGGCACGTGTACGACCGGTCGTCCCTGGCCGGCGGTGGCGCCGGGGCGGTGCGGGACCCACTGGACACGGTCGTTGCGGATCCAGTAGTGCGACCGGCAGGTGAGGTTCCCGTTGCCGATCGACGGTTGCAACGACACCGTCCGACCGTCGAACAGCAGGGTCCACCCGCCGGGGCTCAGCGGGGTGACGACCTCGGTGCCGCATCCGCAGGCGCACCGGTGCAGGGCGGTGGCGTACGGGATGGACACGTACACGACACCATCGTCGAGGTGCTCGGGGGCCGCGTCGACGAAGCGGTGCTCGAGGACGGTTCGGCGGGTCACGTCGTGTCCTGGGTGACGAGGGAGTTCACGGCGATCGCGTAGACGCTGTGCTGTTCACCGCCGAGGTCGTTGTAGAAGCCACGGAGCTTCTTCCACTTGATCACGGCCTGGGCGGCGTTGAACGCGTTGAGCTCGGCGATCTGGATGTTGCTGCCGTAGTCGTCGGCGGCGGCGTCATCGAAGGGGATCAGCCGCTGCTGCCAGATGTGATCACGCTGAGCCGGGACGCTGGTGGTGGTCCGCAGGTGCCCGGCGACCTGATGGTCGTCGGTGAGGTAGAGGCCCATGCCGACGTCGATGAACCCGACGCCGAAGCGTTCCAGCGCCTGGACCAGATGCCGTTTCGGGCCGCCCTGGTCCAGGCAGAGGAACACGAACGACATGCCGTCGAGCTCGCCCACGTTGTTTTCGTCGAGGAAGTACGGGTGCGCGACGATGCCGTCGCGCAGGCCCGCGTACATCTGGGCGTAGTGGTCGACCTTCTTCGGCCGGGCCTGCAACTGCTGCAGCGTCACCGCGCCCGGGGACCGGAACGCGTTGTGTTGCAGCAGGTCGTCGCCGTCGAACAGGTGGATCTGCTCGATCGGGGCTTTGGTCAGCAGATCGAGCAGATAGGAGCCGGAGCCGCCGAGCCCGACGATCGCGATCCGGTCGGTGGCGAGTCTCGCGTTCGCCGCGGTGATACCGGCCCGGCTGGTCGCCGTGTCGAGATACCGGAACACCGAACCGGTCCCGGCGGCGGTGACGACCCGGTAGGTCCGGGCGGTCGCGTCAGGGTCGACGGCGGCGGCGTGAGTGGCCAGCATGGCGATGTAGGCGGTCATCAGCTCGTGGTAGTCCGCGTAGCCGGTGTCGGGTTTGCTGGAGAACATGAAGGTGACGGTCAGGTCCGGTGTGATCTGCTCGTGGACCGGGCTGTTGATGACCTTCGTCAGCGGCTGGCCGTCGGCGTTGCACGGCTGCTCGCCGGCGAACCGGACGACGTGGGTGTGCGGCCGGACGGTGGTGTCACCGGCGAGCGTGAGCTCGGCGACCAGGACGCCGAGCTTCACCTGCCGGTTCGCGGTGAGATAGGGCACGTGGGAGAGCACGAGGTGAGCGCCGACGACGGCGATCTCGTAGCCCTCGTCACGCAGCCGGCGCAGGTCCGGGCTACGAGCGACGAGTGCGGGTGACATCGAAGATCGTTCCGTCCTTGATGGTGACCGTGCCGCCTTCGCTCAGGGTGCCCTCGCGGCGTGCGCCGGCGGCGCGGTGGTAGGTGACGGTGAACGTCACGTCCGCGTCCGTGCCGTCGCCGAAGGCGAGGGCGACGATCTGCGTGAACGTGAGTTCCCGGTCGTCGACGTGCTTCGGGCGGGAGTTGACGATGATGGTGTAGCGGCGCCCCGTGGGGCGCTCGTCCACGGCGGTGGCCGTGTCGGGTTCGGACATGACGGTTGCCTTTCGTTTCCGGGCCGGGAGGCCGTTCACCACCTCCGCGGCCTGCTGTCGCAGGGGTATGACGGCGGACCGAGCCGCCGTGTCCGATCATCGCGGTGACGTTTTTCGGACGCCGCCTGGAGCCTGCTCTGATCTGTGCCGCCCCGGGCCTGCGGGGCCGGCGACACGCCGGTGGGTACGGGGGTGGCGGGCGGTGACCCGGCTGGCCATGGTCCGTATGCTTCATGTCGCGTTTACTGATGGCCGTCGGGCCGGCAGGTAGGAGTAGCCCACGATGACGTGGCCTAACATGCAGCTTTTCCAGCCCTATCTCGGCCTGGTGACGAAGTTGCCCCGCGACAGCTACGACGAACGGGACCCGCACGAGGGCCGCCCGACCGTCGTGATCAGAGTGCTCCGGGCCGAACGGAAGGTCATCGTCGTCACCCGCACCAGCCAGTTGCAGAACAAGCGTGCCGGCGACATCTACCACGACGCCGACCCGGCCCTGCCGTGCTGCACCGAACCCGGTCTGTGGCAGCCGCGCCGGTTCTACCGGGTGCCGTTCGCCGTCTACGACGACCCGGAGCTCGGTGTGTTCGCCAAGATGGACGAGAAACTGCTCGCCCGCATCACCGAAGCCTGGGAGGGGCTGGCATGAGCGCATGGGAGGAACTGCGCCGCGACGGCGCGTTCGGTACCGAGGCCACCGTCGAGCTGTACCGGTGTGTGCGTGCGGTGGCCCGGGCCGGGAACTTCCCGCCGCCGGATGGTCACCACCGGTGGGACCTGGACGCGATCATGGAGACCGCCCACGAGGTTTTCGCCGATTCCCGTGGACCACAGCGCCTGGTGGAACTCGCAGTCAAGGCCTACGACGACGACAGCCTGCGCCGCCTGCTGGAGCAGGTGGTCCGTAACTTCCTGCGGGACAAGGCCCGGACGACGGTGAAGGGACGGCTGATCCGGCGGCTGCGGGAAGTCCTCGGCGACGACCGCCGGTTCGCCGTCGTTGCCGCCGGCCGGCCCGGTGGCGGCCGCAACATCGAACTGACCGACGGCACCACGCCGGGAGTCTGGAACGGCCGGGCCAGTGACCTGGTCACCGCCGCGTACAAGGTCACCGACGTCACCGTGGTGCGGTGGCGTGCCGACGCCCGCCGCGAGTCGCCGATCGCCGATGCCACGACCCTGGCCACGGTCTGCGAGGCGGTGCTGCGGGCAGCCGGCGCGTCCCTGCCGGTCGCCGACCTCGCCGACGCCGTCGCCGCCCGCTTCGCCGTCGGCCCAGCACCGGTGATCACCCCGGTCGATGACGTCGACCCGTGGATGCCGGCCGTGAACCCGGTCGCCCAGGCCCAGACCGCGACGGAGATCCGCGACGCCGCGGACCGGCTACTCGCCCAGCTCACCCCCCGCGAGAGGCTCGTGCTGGCCCACCTGGACCTGCCGGTCCGTCAACTCGCCGAGCACACCGGTCTCGGCAAGAGCGTCACCGCGCAGGTCGCCGCCCGGGTCAAGGAGATCATCGTCCAGGTCATCGGCACCGAGGAACATCGCACCGAGGTCCTCGACCTGGCACGAACCCTCGCGACCGGGCCGACCGGCGACTAGCCACGCCACTGCCCGGAAAAGATCAGCCAATAGGGTGGCTGACGGTAGCCGATCGGGCCGGACAACTACCGTCGGTGCGCCGTTCTTATCTTGGTAGACAGCCAGATGGAGTTAGGCATGAGAGTTCGAGACGTTGCCTGCGGGAGGACAGACGCATGGTGAATCATCGACCCTTGAGTTCGCTACAGCGCCAGACCGGCAGCCGCCCGACCGGTGCGCGCCGATGATCGGCGACCCCGCTGCCGACCCCGGTCCGGCCGCGTACCCCGACATCCACCTGCACCCGCCGGTCTCCCTGGCCAGTGCGCACCTGCTCGACGGCGACCTGCTGGCCCCGACCGTTGCGGGCAGCAAACACCTAGTCGAGTGCGGCTGGTGCCAGCAACGTCAGCAGGCCGCCGACCGTCATCACGGCGATGACCTCGACGACGCCGCGTTCCTGCAGGCGGCCCGCCACCGCGCCATGACAGCAGGAGCCGCCGTGCTCGGCCCGCTCACCCGGCTCACCCCCGCACTGCACGAACTGACCCGCGACACCGACGTACGCGAACCGGTCACCGTCGGGCAACTGTGGCGGCTGCGCCGCGAGCAGGCCACCGAACTCGCCGTGATCGTCGCTGTCGACCAGTGGTGGGTGACCGTCGCGCCGGTGACCACCGATCTCGCCGCCGCCGACGAGTTCAGCCTGCTGCTGCCCGCATCGGCCACCCCACTGAATGTGGCGCTGGCAGTCTGCGTGAGCCTGGACTGCACCGTGCCGATGCTCGTGCTCGACACCCTCATCGCCCCGGCAGGCCGGCCCGGCCTTACGCAGCAGATGCCGGCACCCCAGACACTGCGCGACGTCTGGCGGGCCTGGCGCCGCGGTGAGCCCACCCCGGCCGGCCCGGTCTACGGCACCGCCCTGGACGAGGGAGACCTGGACCGGCGGGAACTGCGCGACGCCGTCGCCACCGGCTTCGCCCCGCTGATCGGCGCCAGCGCGGCCATCCCCGGATCGGACCCGCTGAGCGAGGTGACACCACTGGCCCAGCGGGTCCGCGACCGGGGACTGCGACCATCACAGATGGCCCGGGAGACCGGACTGCCGATGGAGGTGTTCACCCGCATCGGCAGAGACGGCCGCGTCACCCCAAACGAAGCCGGTCAACTCGCACCCCTGCTCGGCCTCGACCGGACCACCGTGCTCGCCGCGAACCCACCCCTGGACGACGATCTGATCACCGAAGTCAGCCAGCCCGGCTACCGTCGCGGGTTACGGCGGCTCGCCGCCGCAACGTGTTCCACCGAAGACGACCAGCGGTGGCTGATGGCGCAGACCGTCGCCCCGATCGCCTCCCGGACCGTCACCGGCCGCGACCCCGAACCGGCGGCGGTCAACCCGTGGACCGACAAGGTCCAGGACTACCTACGGGCCAAACTCGCCGAACTCGACGACCAGCCGTGACCGGCGCCACCCACCGCTCCCGCAGCCAGCTGATCGACGAGCTGGTGCCCAGCATGCTGGCACACCTCGACAGCATCGGCGTCGACCTGCAGGAACTGGCCGCTAACCCGGCCGCTGTCGTGGTCACCGTCGACGACCTCGTCCTCGGCTGGATCGAACCCGGCGACGCCGGGCCCGGATGCTCGGTCGCCGCGATGTACAGCGCGACAGAGGTCCCGCCGCGGATCTCCGTCGTGCGTGACGCCTCACCGGGCCGGCGGGCGTTCTCGGTGCTCCACGAGTTCGGCCACCACCTGTGCACCCGGATCGAGGCGATCGCCGACGCTTTCTGGGACCTGCCCGACAACGGCAAAAGCGTCGAGGAGGACCTCGCCGACGCGTTCGCTGCACAGGTCCTGCTCCCCGACGCCACCGTCGACACCGTCCTCGCCGACGGTGTCGACGCCCGGGCGGTCCTGCGGCTGTGGCAGGCCACCTCCGCCTCCCGCGAAGCGTGCTGCGTCGCCGCCGCCCAGCGGCTACCCGCACCCGGCTACGTCATGCTGCTGCGCCCCGACGCAACCAGCCAGTTCACCGCCCGACACGGCGACGCCGTACCCATCGCCCGCGGCAGCAGACAGACCGCGGCCAGACTGCAGCCGGCGCTGCGCGGCGGCACCGCCCGCGGCTCCGGTCGCCCCACCCTGCCCGGTGGGGTACAGACCGCCCAAATGTATCTGGACGCGGCCACCGCCGACGGCTACACCGTCGCCGTCTGGGTGACCGACTCACCCGCCTGGGACGCCCTGCCCGCCCCACTGGACACCAGGCCCGTCGGTAACAGCGGCTACTGCGGCGGCTGCGCGCGAGAGTTCACTACCTGGAAACCGTCCTGCCGGACCTGCGCCGAACCGCACTGCCCCGACTGCGGGACCTGCGACTGCGAACCAGGGACGACCGGCCGGCCGGTGACCGAACGCCGGTGTGACCGCTGCTTCACCACCCTTCCCCTGGCGGCTTTCGACGGTGACGCCACCGTCTGCAACGAGCACTGAGGACCGTCCCGACGCCGGGAAACTACCGGCTGGCCGTGCACCGGACCAGCCTGTGCCGACTACCGAGGGCGGTACGGATGCTGCTGCAACTGGCCCATGATGTAATCCCGGGCCTCCGGGTATTGCTCCCAGGCCAGCCCGCGAACGGCGTTTGCCTCACCTGGCCGGAACTCGTTGACCCGCTGGAGGAAGTCCACGATGGCGTCGGCCGCGGCCTTCTGAGCGGCCGGGCCGATGTGCCGTGCGGTCTCCGCGTGCCCGGCATCGCGGCCCTGCCGGTGACCACGACGGCGACCCATCAGGTAACCGCCCAAGCCGCCCAGCAGAAGGGAAACGACAACGGCGAGGACAAGCTCTCCCATGACGACACCGTACTGGCGCCGAACCTTGATCGATACGATCCCGGCAGGCATCACCGAGCGGCCGAACCTTGCCAGATGTGTCCGTTGATGAGGCTCTGCGGAAGTCCCCCAGGGCTGATCGGTGAAAGCCCCCGCCTGGTGGCTTGAGCTTGTCGGTCCTTTTCGCCGTTGATTGGCCCCGTTTCGTAGCGTGAGCTGAGGTTTGTGTCTGCTCAGGCGGCCGGGCCGTGGTCTTCTGCCGCATGCCGCGGCGGGCCTCATCGTCTCCGCTGAGCAGTGGCCGCAGGTACGCCCTGTCGTCTCGCACGGTGGGGCTGTGATGTTTCTCCGGCACCCGTGATTCTGTCCCGCTGCCGCGCTACCAACCGGTCTGGAGGGCGTTGGTGACGCTTGGGTGGGCGTCACGGTCGAGGCCACCACGAACGCTGCGGAACCGCAGCGGATGCGGCGGGCCCCCGAACCGGGGCCGGGGGGCGAGTTTCCCGTCGGGGCGGCGGTGTGGGTCGTCGAGGCGGTCGATGAGACCGTATGCGGTGAGGGCCCGGTGATGTTCGTAAACGTCCCGGCTGATCGCGTAGACATCCGCTTTGACACTGTCGGCGGCGTAGATACCGGCGGTCCCGTGCACCTGTTCCAGGTCCAGGATCATCAGATACACCAGGATCTCGGCGGGCAGCAGAACATGAACCCAGCCATGGACAAAGAATGCGGCCGGCAGGCGCAGCAGATCACCGTCGGCTGCCGCCACCCGGTGCGGGATCACGTACCCGGTCCGGCCCCGCAGCCCACCGCCGGATTCGTCGAGCAGCGTGAACTGTTCGTAGCGTGCCGGCATGCCGGGACGGCGCAGTTCGACGAGACGAACACGTTCCAGGGCGGTCAGTGCCCGCTGCACCTGCCGCAGCATGTCAGCGCCCGGAACGGCTGCCGGAAGCAAATCGGTCCAGCCCAGTTCGGTGCCGGTTCCCGACAACGGTCGGGTGTTACGGACCCGGGCGCCGGCCGGACGCCGCGACTGCGCGTCGAACAACGCGGTCAGATACAGGCTCATACCCCATCCCCGAGGGCTCACCAGCCGCGATGCCGGGCTCGGGGTACCGGACGCCGACCGGGTGATCAGCGTGTGCCGGACAGCCACGCTGCCCACCACCCGGCCGCCGTCGGCATAAACCTTCTGCAGCCGCTCCCGGGCCACCCGGTACGCGGTGGCTGCCCGTCGTAAACGCCGGGCCCGTCGTAGGTGTCGTTCCCGGTCTCTGACGGCTGCCACGGAACCTCCGAACACGACAGTCGACCGGGAACCCGACGGTTCCCGAAACCGATTGGCCCGCACAAATATAGACACTGGCACGCCTGCACCTCTATGGTGCGGTTCGGTTTCGGATGTTCTCTCAGCTCAGGTGCGGTAGAGGTGAGGGTGAGGCCAGTGCGGGCCAATCGGTGAACTCGGATCATGGACTGTCGGCGTCCTGTTCGTGATCGTTGTCGTATCGCGTCCGGTCAGTGGCGCAGAGACAACGGAGGGGGATCAGTGCAGGAGTCTTCGCTGGCGGCGGTGTGGATCGCGATCGTGATGCTGGCCGCGGCCTTCATTGGCGGTATCGGTGGCCTGCTGTCGTGGCTGCAGGCGGGCAGTGTGCCGCAGGCGTTACTCGTCGCCGGTGGTGCCGCCGGTGGCGTCATGGCGCTGGCGGTGGGTGCGGCGGCGTTGTTCCGGCGGCCAAGCCGGTAGGTGACAATCTCCGGTCCGGCGGCTGCCCCGACCGCCCACCGGCCTGTGCCGGGCTGTGCCTCGCCGGGCCCATCCCGGCCCGCTGGACCGGTGAAGAAGCATCACCGGAACCCGGATGCTGTCGCCTCATCCGGGTCCTACTGTCGACTGCGTGACGGCTTGCCGGAAGTCCGTACGCTGGTCATAGGACTGCCACGGTGTGTGGTGGCGGACGTGCTCCGTCGCGACGGGAGAGCACCATGACATCGATGGATGACCTTGGGCGTGATGTCCGGGCCGGGATCGTGCAGATCGATGCGATGATTCACCAGTTGTGGGCCGCTGAGCAGCGTGTCGCTGCCGCCGAGGGTCTGGCATCAGAGCAGCACAGGGTCCTGGCCGGTCACCGTGACGTCGTGGGTTCGCTCACCTCGCTGATTGCGGGGCTGCTGGACGCCCGCCGGGGTCTCAACTGGTACCTCGCCGATGTGGGTTTGGAACCCGCGTCGCAGCTGCGGTGTGACGGCACCATCGGTGCCGGTATGCGGGTCCGGGTGATCCTGGCGAGCTCGGTGGGCCCGGTTGACGGCGTGTGTGAGGCCGTGGCCTACCTCGGTGCCTGTGTCCTGCCTGATCCGCCCGGAGGCGGCCAGCAAAGACAGGGAACGGCCGATACGGGGGTGTCGTACTGCGAGGCGTTGGCGATCGTGGCCGACGTGCTCGCCACGGTCGCCGACGTGGTCAACGGCCCGGCCAGCCTGGCGGTGCAGCACGTCGCCGAGCGGATCCAGCAGCCGTTCTGGGCGACCGGGGTGGACGTCGCGATGGCCGTGGCCGGTGCCACGGTGAAGGGGAAGACCTCCGCGGAGACCGTCGGCCCGCTCGTGTCACAACAGTTGCTCGGCGTTCTACCGGACGTGGTGACGCCTGGCCTCGGTGAGCTCAAACTGATGGCTGCGTTGTTCCGGGCCGCGGGCGTCATCGCCTGTATGGCTGCTGGGAGGCTGCGGCAGTGTCCGTGTCTGCCGCCGTTGCTGTCGAACGTCGGCACCACGACTGCCGGGCTGGCCGACGGTGACGGTTAGGCCGCTGCGGCGGTCTGTGCCGGGTGAAGCGGTGACCGGAAGCGTATTGCTGGGATGAACGCCTCCGGTCACCGCGCACGAGCGTACCGACGTCCTGCTCCGGGAGCCGGGTGATCCGGGCGCGGGAATGTCGGTGTCGCTGTCGGGTCCGGTCAGGTTTGGGGCTGTCTGCCGCGTGGTGACGGGGTGGGGCCCGGTCTGCCGGCCGGCCGGGGTGCTGTGGGGCGGGGCGGTGCGGGGCGAGGGAGTTGGTGCAGGTCGTTGATGGCGGCGACGACGACGTTCCAGGCGATCCGGACGGTGTCGTCCTCGATGGTGTACTGCTGGGTCCACTGTTTCTTCGGGTGGATGAGGTTGCGGTGGTTGCGTAGGACCTTGAGGTAGTCGATGAGGTCCTGCCCGATCCAGCGTTGCCGTTCCGCGAGGCGGATCAGTTCGTCGAGGTGATCGCTGGGGCGGGGGCCGGTGGTGTGCCGGGCGAGGGCGACGTCGTAGAGGACGCCTTCGAGGGTGCTGCCGAGCATGATGACGGCGGCGAGGCAGGCACCGGACTGCCAGCAGGTGTGGGCCTCGGCGAGACGGTGGCGTAGCTGTTGCCCGAACCGGGGGTCGCTGACGATGGTGGTCAGGTCGGCGGTGAGCTCGACCGGGGTGCGCATGGCGGGCCGGTTCATGCTGGGCGCCTGGGTGATCAGTTCCGGTCGGCTACCGGTGTAGACGATCTGATAGCCGTCGAGGGCGAGCAGGGTGTTGAGTTCGGTGACCACAGCGATGCGGTCGTCGTCGTTCTCGAGGTATTCGCGGGGGTCGGCCAAGCGCAGCAGGAGCCGGTGCAGGCCGTCGGAATCACGGCGGTGCTGGCGCAGCAGGTCGGTGACCCAGTCGCGGCGGCCACCGTCGACGTCGCCGACACGTCGCCAGCCGGCGGTCTCGAACAATGTCTTGATCTGCCAGCCGGTCCGGTAGACGGGGCTGTCGTCGCCGCCACAGATGATGCCGGCGAGCTGTTCGAGGAGTTTGTCGTCGAGTTCGACGTGGATGTCGTCGCCTGTGGCGGTCACGGTTCGGTTCCTTCGTCGTCGGTGTCGGTGTCGACGGGCAGGGTGACGGGTGTCCAGGGGCTGTCGGTGGGCTCTGTGGCGGTGTGCGGGTGGATGCCGTGGTCGTGCAGGTGCTGCCACAGGGTGGTGAGTTCACGGTCGGGGTCGAACTCGAACTCGCTTTCGCGGATCCGGACGACGTTCCAGCCCATCCGGCGTAGTTCCCGGTCGCGGCGGGCGTCGGCGGCGGTGTCGCCGGGGGAGGTGTGCCACTGGTGGCCGTCGCATTCGACGGCGACACGGCTGCCGTCGCCGACCACGACGAGGTCGAGGATGCGTGATCCGACCGGGAACTGCGGTACCACCGTGTACCCGCGTTCTTTGATCGTACGGAAGACGCGTTGTTCGAACAGTGACTCGAACGGGTCGGTCGGTGCGGTGTCGCTGACCTCGTTCAGGTCGGGGGAGCGGCCGTACACCGGCGGCGGCCGGTGCATGTAGTCGATCAGGGAACCGCGCAGGTCGCCGGGTTTGCAGGCGCCGGGCGCGATCGAGGTGAACAGCCACATCTGGTCTTTGGCGCGGCTGGCGGCGACGTTGCAGAACTGTTTGAACTGGGTGCTGTTGCGGGTGACCCGGGTTTCGGTGCCGACGGTGCTGAGGAACACGACGTCACGCTCGTCGCCCTGAAAGTTCGGTGGGGTACCGACCCGGATCCGGCGTTCGACGCGGACCTGGGCTGGGACCGCGGCGTTGATCTCGTGTTCGAGCAGCCGGATCTGCCCGGTGCCCTGCAACACGACGACACCGAAGGTCTTGCCGTTGTAGACGGGATCGGCCAGGCAGGCCAGGAGCTGGTCGACGAGGCGTCGGGCTTCGACCGGGTTGCGGATCGCTGCGTCCCGACGTTCGGCGAACCCGCCCTCGACGTGGACGACGTGCAGTGGTTGCAGGCTTCCGGCCCGGCGCTCCCGTAGCGGCACGAGGGCGCTGGTCCCGGCGCCGTCGTCGTAGAACTGCTGCGACGACCAGGTGATGATCTCCGGCACGCAGCGGAAGTGCTCGCGCAGCCGCACCACGGCGTCTTTACCGGCGCGGCTGGTCAGCAGCCCGTACAGGTTCGTCTTCGGGGTGAATCCGAGCCGGATCTCGGTTTCGATCTCGCCGAGGTGCTCACGGAGCCCGTCGAAGATCTGGTCGAGGCTGCGGCCCATGCGGACCGGGCCGGGGGTGCACTGCTGGTCGTCGCCGACGACGATGACCCGTGGCGCCATCCAGAGCAGAAACAGGTGTTCCAAGCCGACCTGGCTGGCCTCGTCGACGATGATCACGTCGAACGCGTCCGGCCGGGCGGGAATGTTGTCCAGCAGGTTCGGCAGGGGCACGACCCACACCGGGACGGCGCCTTTGGCTTTCTCCATGGCGGCGCGGGCGGCTTGTCTGAAGTCGCGGGCCTTGCGGCCCCCGCCAGCGCCGGCGTTGGTGTGGTGTTCGCGGTAGCTGCGCAGCGCGCGGGCGTGGGTGTCACTCATCCGGGCCAGACAGGCATACAGGGCCTCGGCGGCCGCGAGTTGGGCGGTGAGACGGTTGATGGTGTCGTCGATCTGGTCGTATTCGGCGACCAGTTCGCGTTCCCGGTCGGTGTTGCGGAGTTCGGTGAGGAACTGGCGGGTCTTCGACCACGCCCACGCGGCCGGCAGGTCGGCGAGCTGGTCCGGCCACTGCGGCTGATGCCAGGACTGTTCGAGCAGGTCGGCCAGGCCGGTGTGCCCGGCCCGCAGCACGCCGAGCAGGTGCCGGCATCGGACAGCGTCGTCCTGGTCGGTGCGGGCGCCGGCGAGGGCGTCCAGACCGGCCCGGTAGCCGTCGACGTCGCGGTCACCGATGGCCCGCAGCAGGTCGGTCAGCTCCGGGCACGCCGCGTCATCGATGGCCCACTGCCGGACCCGCGCGTACAGGTCGTTGACCCGCCGGCGGGCCTGGTGCAGCGTGACGTGGCGCCGGGCGGCCGGAACGGCCTGGGCCACCCGCACCAGATGCGTCAGCGAGGACAGGTCCCAGCGGATGTTGTGCCGGGCCAGCTGGGCGACGATCGCCTGCTGGGTATCGGCCAGGGTGAGCACGTGGCCGAGGAGCCGGTCGGCGTCGTGCAGGTGCGACAGCCGGCGTGCGAGGGAGCCGTCCGGGATCTCGACCCGCACGTCGGCCCACTTGCCGGCCAGCTGGGTGACAGCGTCCTCGGCCCGCAGGTGGTCGAGAACGGCGTCCAGTTGCTCGACGGTGGCCGGTGGCTGCCCGTCGACGATGACGAGACCGAGCAGCGGCTGCGCGCGTTTCTGCGCCGCCGACGGCAGCACCCGGCGGAGTTTCCCACCGCCGTCGAGGTAGGCGCGCAGAGCGGCGCCGTCGGCGAGCATGCCCCGGACGGTGCCGGAGCCGAGGCTGGACAACGGCCGGCGAAGCTCGACGACGGCACCGACCCCGCGGGCCTGCAGCGACTGCTGCATCTGCCCGGCAGTGCCGCGGATCTCGGTCAGGTGCCCCCACAGACCGGTATGCCGGCCTGCCAGGTGCTGCGCGACGGCCAGTCCCAGCCACCGCCGGCCCTCGGGCGGGCGCAGATGGTCGTCGAACCGGAGCCGCTCCAGGGCGGTGTGAACGGCACCGGCCAGCGCCTCCAACTCGGCCAGGGCCTCGGCTCCGGCGGCCGCCAGGGGCTGGACCAGCGGATCGTCATCGGCGTCGGCGGTCGTCTGCGCCAGATGTTCGGCACGCACGCTCTCGGCCAGCACCGCCGGAGACGGTAGATCCGCCCCGGCCGGGATCCGTTGCCGCAGCCGCTGCCGGCGGGCCGGGCTGTCACCGGCCAGCAGCCGCAGCAACGCCAGCGCCTCCGCCGCCGGCAGCGGCGGCTGGTCCGGCCCATCGGCCCGCACGGCCGGCATCCACCCGTACCGGGGCCGCCCCTGATTGACCTGCCGGACCAGCTGGCCCGGGGTGCCCACGTAGAAGTCGGTCGTGAAACCAGGCACCACCGGACCGGCGACGGTGTACTCCACCTGCCGCAGCGCCTGGATCTGCTCGTTCAGCTCGGCCCGCCGGCCCTGCAATGCCAGCCGTTGTTCCGCGAGAGCCGTGATCGTCTGCGGCAGCCGGGCCGATCCGGGGTCGGCGATCGCCGCCGACAACGCGTCCAACCCCTGCCGCAACTCGGTCGCGGTGTCCTTGCTGCCACCGGCGAGCAGCACACACAACCGGCGCAGCTCCGGCGGGATCTTCTCCCGCAGCACCCGCAGCGCCTGATCCTTCTGACTGGTCACCAGCACCCGCTGGCCCCGGGCCATCAACGCCGACACCAGATTCGCGATGGTGTGCGTCTTACCGGTGCCGGGCGGCCCCTGCACCACCACCCCGGTCTCGGTGCGCAGCAGATCCATGACCCGGCGCTGCTCGTCGTTGGTCGGCAACGGGAACAGCGGGTCGGCGCCCAAGAGGTCACCGGAGACGGCGCCCTGCCGGGTCAGCCATTGCCTGCGCTGGTCCGGTTCGGTGTCGGTCACCAGCTGCGCCAGCGACACCGGGACCTGCGCGCCGGGCAGCCGCAGCAAGGCCGCGATCTGCTTGTAGGTCTCGGCGAGCAGCGTCCGGCTGCGCGGGCGTACCAACAGCGCCGGTGACGGTGTCAGCACCGGCACTCCCGGCAACGGTCCCTCGACCCCGGTGACGTGGGCGGGTGTGTCGACGGTCGTGTCCAGGACGAAACCCAGCCATGCGGTCAGCCGTGCCAGCAGCCGCGGATCGAACGCGGGCAGATCCTGGTCGAGGATCTCTTCGCGTTGCCTGCGACCCCGGTCCGCGATGAAACCGTCCAGATCGCCGAGCAGTTGGCGTTCCTCCAGGCGGCGTCGGCCGGACACGACCACGACGGTGATCTCTGCAGTGGCCCGGTCCAGCCGCGGAACCACGGTCTCGACCAGTAGATGACGGCGCAGTGCCTCACCGTCCGGGGTCTGCCAGCGCAGCAGACCGGTGCCCAGCACCATCTCGAACTCGTCGTCTTGCTGCTCGAGCAGTTTCGCGGCCTGCTCGAGCATCTCGTACAGATTCCGGTGCTGCTGCACCTGCCGTTGCTGATCCGACCATTGCGTCCAGGCGGCCAGCCAGCGCCGGAACGTCTGCACCACGCTCTCTGGCGGGGCGGCGCGCTGCGCTGCCGGATCCGTCGCCGGTCCTGCGGCGACCAACCGTGGTGGTGGTCCCAGGTAGGTGCGCATCTCGTCGGGTTCCAGCCAACCGGACAGCCCCGGCGGCGCCGATGGCTCCGCTGTCAGCTGCCGCGGCCGTACCCGCAACACGACACCGTCGGCGGCACCGACCGTCAGTCGTATCCCGGCGGGCAGCCGGTCCAGCCAGACCACCGGATCAGGGGCCTTCGGCCCGCCATCCAGGATGTCGACGATCGGATCTCTCTCCGCCGCTGCGGTGACGTCGGCCAGGAAGTCCATCAGTCTGGTGGTCCTGCGCAACGCGTCTTGTTCTACTCCCACTGCTGCATCCACCTCCATGTCGTCCGGAAGGCAGCAGACCAGACTGCCAACACTCAACAGGTCGTCACAAGCAGTGTTCGCGCCATGCGAGATGAGTGAATGTTTGGAGAGTGGATGACAAGGCAGCGGCACGGTGGCCCCGCACCGCAGAAAAGACAGATACCGTCCGGGCAGCGTCGGACGGGGTCACGAGCCGACGGCCCGAACCCGAGCACGGCTGGTGCAACCGAACCGACCGTTCCTCAGTGTGTTGGCCGTGGTTGGCCGTACTGGTCCCGACTGGTGTCGGCGGCCTCGCGAACGGTCTTCGAGGCCGGGAGTAGCCGGTTGCTGGTCGAGCGCTGGCGTGTCTTGTCCACGGGTGTGGTGCGCGCTGTCTCGGCCAGGCCGGACTGTTCCCTCACGTCCACGGGTGGGGGTGCGGTCTGGCCGGTAGTTTCCCGGTCACGATCCTCTGGTCGTGTCCTGGTGACACCTGGCCGACGCCGTGCCTTGTGCCCGTGGGCGCGTCGTGCGATCACCACCGCGGCGGCATGATGCCTACTCGCGGTGGGGGTCCTGTGGTTGAGGTGGGGGTGCCAGTGTTGGCCGCCCCAGCGGGAGGTGTAGGCGGGGTCGACGGCGACCACCGCGATCCCGGTGGTGTAGGCCATCCCGGTCAGGCGTTCCCGGAACTTCGCAGTGGGGATGCCGGCGACGGTGCGGCGGAATCGTCTGCCGCGGGCACCGCGGCCCATGGTTTCGCGGCCGGTGTGACCGGCATCGGTGAAGCCGAGGTTCTCGATCCCGATCGCCGAACACCCGTGGGCTTTCGCCTGGCGCAGGACCTCGCCGATCGCGGCGCGCAGGCGGCCGTCACGTTGCGACGCCGGGCCGGTCATCTCGAGGGGGATGGTGATCGGGGCGCCGACGGGGTTGCCGTGCCCGTCGATGACATATGCGGCGAGATGATCGGCGTTCAGGTCGATGCCCAGCATCCGGCCGCCCGCAAGAGCGTCCAGACCGACGGCTTGGGTGGGAGCGGACCAGCTGGCGTCCAGGTACCAGCGTCCGCGGTCGGGGTCGGGGTCGAAGCTGATGTCGTACCGCACGGACTGATCAGCTGATACCCGGTCGGCCCATTCGCTGGCCCGGTGGGTGAAGGTGACCTGTCCGGCCAGGACGTATCGTCCGCGTGGGGCGTTGGCGAGGTGTTTGAACCGGGCTGGCAGAGCGATCGCCACTGTGCCGTCGGGTGAGACGCTGATCGTGTAGTTGCCGTGCGGGGCGCCGGTCTCGCCGTCGGCGGTCAGGAATATTCGGGCCGCGTCCCACCGCTGCCGCCAGGTGTCCGGGGTGAGCCCGGCCGCGGCCAGGTGGTGCCGGGTTGTCATCAGACGCCGCCCGCCCACGACGATCGCTGGGCGCCCGACGTCCACACGCGTCTGTGCTGTGGCGAGTCGTGCGGCGAGGATGTGCCGTCGTTGTTGTTTCGCGGCGCGCTCGCGGTGGCTGCCGTAGCCGGGCACCCGCCCGGCGCGTCCACCGACCGGGGCAGCGATGCGGGCGTCCAAGACCGTGACCGCCCGGGTCAGGCCGGTGACGTCGGCCTTCAGCGCGCGCATGCCGAGTTGGTACTGGTTCTCGGCGGTACGGGTGATCGTGCCTGCCCACCGCGACGTGGTGACCGCGGTCAGCTCCCGCTTACGCACGGTGCGCTGAGTGTCCTTGGCGGAAACGTTCCCGAGCCGGACACGAGCCGCGAGATCAGCCCGGTACAGACCACCGAGAAACTCGCCGACCAGCCGCAACATGACAGCTTCGGCGCGATCCGGGCGCAGCCGGGTCCGGATCCGGGCACCGGCAGGCGGCGCGGCCACGAACGGTGCCGCGAGGACCCGCAACGCTCTCCTGCGCCGTCTCACCGCCACACATCGAATCGTACAAGTGTCCCAACACGCCAGGGATCCGCGGGCACGACCCTTTTGATTGCCGCCCACGACCTCTCGTACAACACCCCAGAACGGCAGGACCAACCGGCCAGCGATCCCGCCCCGAACCTCGCCACGCGACCACGAGCGAGCAGACAGGACACCCTCGACACGCCCCGCCACCGTCGGTGACCAACCGTGTCCAACAAATCAATCAGCAGATGTCGACCCGAGCGCGGCCCCATCCCTGTGGCCCACGCGGGTTCGCCGGGCGGCACCAGACCTGAGCCGGCGACAGGTCGCGGCGGCGGTGTCGTGTCCGCCACCGCACGGCGGGTGCGGTTCGGGAACGTCAGATGCCGGGAATGTGCTCCATCAACCGGCGGCTTACGGCGTCGAAGGCCGCGAGCGCGTCGTCGACGTGGCTGCCGACCTGCCAATCGCATCCCCAGGCGAAGGGATCCTGCACCGGCGTCTGGCAGTTCCACGTCGTGAAGTAGTTCAGCGGTCTGCCCGCGAAATGCCGTCGAGCGCCGCCCTCATCGCTTCACCGAGAGCATGAGTCCCGTGACGCATCGCCGCCTGATCGACTGGGACCTGCGAATGATGTGCCCGAGCCGTCGATCTCGACCCAGATCAAACCGTCGTCGGACCGGCCGCTACTGAGGTTGCCGAGCCGGGCGGCAGGCTCTTGGCTCAATACACCGGTCGCCATACGCACCGGTCGCCATGAACCGTTAGCCTCCTGGGCTCCCGTCAATACGCTGAGGACACCCATCACATCTGCGCGGCCCTGAGCGGAGCCGTACACGTCATCGCACCCGTCTTGCTCGCCCTCGGCACGATCGGTGCCCTCAGCCGATTAGCCTGTGCTGGTGTCCCGGATGTTTACCTTCTCTACCGCTCGTGAGCTGCTGCAGGGCCGATCCACCGCGGTGTTGCAGGGTATCGATCGGCTCCTCGGCGTTGCGATTCTGGCTGCCGGACCCCTAAGCCTGGTCGCGGGGAACCCGTGGACGCTCGCCGCGTGGGGTTGGGTGGATCAGAAGAATGAACTGCTCGCCCGGCTGAATGACATGGTGAGCAGCGGCCGTGACCGGCTCGGCCGGGCCACCGGCCGCCAACGCCACGAGTTGCTCGGTGCCACCCATGCCGTGCTGGTGATCGCCTCGTTCTTCGCGGCACTGCGCACCGAGCTCGGCCCTGTGGTCGATGAGCTGGCCCTCGACGAGACTGACAAGGTCCGCCTGGTCACCGGCGACGATTCCGGAGGCGGCTACCGTTCGGCGGTGGAGTACCTGTTCGGTGCCGAGATTCCGGTGCCGTGGGCCGGGCAGGGCTTCACCGAGAACACCGAACGGGACATCACCGCGTTCTACACCGACCTGGCTGACCGGACCATCGGCTTCTGCGTCGGGTTGGCCGCCTGGCCCACCCAACTGGAACACGCCCCGGGTTTGACCCGCCGACTGGTGAGTGCCGCTCTGGACCGTTACCGCGCCGAGTATGCCGCTCTCATCGTCGACGTTCCCGAGTTCGAGATCTGGGCCATGCTGGGCGAGCACCATGCCACGCATACCTCGCTTGCCCGCCTCGAGGAGCTGGTCGCCCGTCTGTCCAGCGTCAGCGGCGAGCAGAACGACGAGATCCGCCGGATCCTGGCGGACCTGAACCGGCAGGTGCTGGACCTCCCGATGGCCGAACTCGGTGACACCGACGGTCTGACCGCGGTGACGTTTCCCCGGATCCGCGACGGCTACGTCGAGCCGAGGTTCCGCTGGGCGGTCATGGGCCGGACGTCACAGCCGAGCCGGGAAGACTGGTGGTCCATGCAGGCTGCCGGCAGCGACCTGGCCACCTTCCTCGCCGCGTATTTCGCCTCCATCGAGGCGACCGAGCTGCCGCTGGTGATCCTCGGCCATCCCGGCGCCGGCAAGAGCCTGCTCACCAAGGTCTGCACGGCCCGGCTGTCGGCGGCCGGAAGCGATGCGTTCGTCCCGATACGGATCCCGCTGCGCGATGTCCCGGACCCCGCGGCCAGCATCTACCACCAGATCGACTCGGTCTTGCAGGCCGGCACCCACGGGCGGGTGCCGTGGCAACAGCTGTGTGCTGCGGGCGCGGACCGGACCCGTGTGGTGTTCCTCGACGGCCTCGATGAGCTGATGCAGGCCAGCGGTGCCACCGAGTCCCGGTATCTGCGCAACGTCATGGAGTTTCAGCGGGTCGAAGCGAGTACCAGTGGACCGGTCGCCGTCGTGGTCACCTCACGCACCGTGGTCGCGGATCTGGCCGCGATCCCGCCCGGCTGCCTGGTCATCAGGTTGGAGGAGTTCGCCGACGAACAGGTCGAGTCCTGGGCGCGGGTGTGGAATCGGGCGAACACCGCTGGAATCGAGGACGGCACGCTTCGCCGGATCGATCCGGCGAGCCTGCTGGCATACGGCGAGCTGGCCCGGCAGCCACTACTGCTGCTTCTGATGGCCACGGTCGCCACTGAGAAGCCGCTGCCCGCTGTACACCAGCCGGCCCGGCTGTACCGTGAGCTCCTGGACGACTTCGTCCGCCGCGAGCTCGACAAACCAGACGTCGCCGTTCCCAGCCTCACCCAGAGCGCCCGGCACGAAGCGGAGCTGTGGAAACTCGGCCTGGTCGCGTTCGGCATGGTCAACCGCGGCCAGCAGCACCTGCACGAGCGGGACCTGCACCACGACCTCCTCGCCCTGCACGGCCCGACCAGACCCGGACCGGCCCGCGCTAACGGCCGTGACCTGAGCCCGGTCCTCGAACCCGCCCGGCGCCTACTCGGCCGGTTCTTCTTCGTGCACACCGCCGAGGCCGACGGCGGCGCGGCCGGGCGCAGCTACGAGTTCCTGCACGCCACCTTCGCCGACTACCTGATCGCCCACCACCTGGTCGAGCAGTTACGGCAGCTATACGCGGCGTATGCCCGTCCTGCCTCCCAGCAGTGGGACGACGACCTGCTGTTCGCGTTGTTGTCACACCGGGTGCTGGCCACCACCGGCTCGCGCAGCATCGACTTCTTCGCCGAGGAAGCGGCCGCCGAGCCCGGTATCGCCTGGGTGCTCGAACAACTGGTCAAGGGCGCGCAGGAACGCTGGAACCGGGGCCGTTTCGACCGGTACGACCCGTCCGGTGGCACCTACCTGCACCGGATGGCGGCCTACACCGCCAACCTCGTCCTGCTCCGGATCGCATGCTCGGACGGGCCAGTCGACCTGGACTACCTGTGTCCGGACGGTGCTCAGACCACCGTTTGGTGGCCCGCGCTGGTCGGCCTGTGGCGCGCCGTGTTACCGGCATCGGACCTGGCTGCGGTGACCGCCCGGGCCGGACTCACCGATGAGTCGCCGGCCCGTCTGCACCACGCGTCGCACCGTGGCACCACCGACCTGCAGCTCGACCTGCTCGCCGGCGACCGGCCGACCGCGCTGAACCGGGCAGCGGGCTCGGCATTCCTCGGCGACACGCTCATCCTGGCGGGGGTTCCGATCGCCTCGATCCCTGAGCTCGCACAATGGCTGGGATCACATGCGACGGCCAGCCGCATCACGGCCGGCGCGCTGCGTACCGCATGGAACGAGCTACGCGACCAGATTCCGGCCCCGCTGGTCGGTCCGATCCTGGCCACCGCGGCCCGGGCCGCGCCCGCCCTCGCCTACGACGAGGTGCTTGACCTTGTGCGCTGGGCCCGTGACTTCGCCGCGAACGATAGGAGGGTCCGCCTGCCGAGCACCGCTCTGATGTTCTTAATCGCCCGTCATTCACGACTCGTCCAGGACATCCCGGAGCTGATCCCGCAGTTCAGCGGTTCCAACCTGGAGGATCCCGACTACCGGATTCTGGGTCTGGCCAGCCTGACCGACGACGAGAACGGCGCACGGTTACGGGCGTGTTTCCCGGACGGGTTCTTCGATCTGGTCGGCGTGTCGTCCGCGGGTCGAGCGGCCGCCGCACTGAGCGCCTCCGCCGCCCAGTGGGCCTTGCCCGGCCTGGCCGCGATGCTGGCCGACGACCGTCCGTGACGGCGGCGGCCCCTTCCACCGCGGAACCCTGTTGCGGCGGAAACGGCCGTGGCGAGCGCGCTCCCGTCGTGTCGCTGAATAGAGCGCTGGGGCCGCCGCTGACAGGTGCCTCACCTGGACCCTTCTTTGTGGGGCATCCTGCTCTTGGTTTCCCCGGCAACGACCCGTCGGGGCAGGAGTGGTCAGCCGGCCGGTGTCAGCGTGAGCTTGACCGTATGTGACGCCTGGTCGTCGATACCGCCGGAGGCAAGTAACTCGACAGATCCACTGTCGGTGACGACGAAGTCGAGGCTCACCGTGCTGGTCTGCAACTGGAACGGGTCGTCGCCGGCCGCGGCTGCAGTCAGCGTGGCCTGCACGGTCTGGATCGCCTCGAACAGCAGTTGTTGCACGCTTCCGCTGCGCACCTCGAACTCGTCGTCAGGTGGTGGTACCAGCACGATCTCGATGCGCTGGGTGTCGGTGCGGCCGTGCTGGATCTTGGTGCCGAGTTTGGTGCCGACGACCGGCACCCGTAGTTGCAGGCCGGCGCCGGCGGTGCGTTTGGCGGCGACCGCCGCGATCACGGTCAGCTGGCTCACCCGCATCGTGCGGGAGAAGGTGCTGTCGGTGTTAGCTGCCTTGACCGCTGCTTTCACCGCCTCGATCAGGTCGGTGAAGGCGGCGGAGTCCTCGTCGACGTCCACGGCGGCTCCCTCTCTGCAGGATGTGACTCAGCTGTGTACGGGCATGGCCTGAGGGTCACCGTAGACGGTGTAGGCCAGCCAGGTGGGATCGTCTGCGGTGGCGGCGGCACGCCGGCTGTTCAGGACCGCTGTGCCGAGGCAGTGTCCGTCGGCGAGGTTCTGGTAGAACGATTCGGCGAAGGTGCGGGCACGGTCGGTGCGGACGTCCCACAGGGTGCCGACGAATGCGCCGGCGCCAGCGGCCAGGAACTGCTCGGCCCAGCCCATCATCCGGGTGTAGTGGGGTATCGACCCGGCCGAACGGCAGGCGTTGACGAAGACCAGGGGATGCCGTTCGGTGAGTAGCTGTTTGGTCTTGGCCTGCTCGAGCAGGGTGGGGACGAAGGCGCCGCCGGCCATGGTGATCGAAGACCCGCCGCGGTCGGGCCGGTAGGCGTTGTGGCAGGCGAAGTGCAGCATGCCGGCAGTGCCGCTGTCGACCAGGTCCAGTAGGTCGGCCAGATCCGTGATCACGGACGGTTCGTCTGTGCCCGCGAGGATGCGGTGGACCGTCGCGACTTCCGCCGCGGCCTCGCGGGGAGCATCGGAGGGTACGACGAAGCGGGGCGTGCCGAGCCCGATCCGTGGGGTCCACGGCTGGTTGTAGACCCGGCGAGCCACGGGGAACTGCTCGACGAGGAATCCCTGGTCCTCGGTGGTGCTCATCGGGTACAGCAGTTCCCAGGGGACGCTGTCGAGGCCGGTGGCGATGGAGAAGGAGGTGATGCGGGGTCGTAGCTGCCAGAACTGTTCGCGGACCGTTTCGGGCACCAGGCTGTTCCAGAGCGCGACGCCGGTGCTTTTGAGCCAGCGGCGGGCGTTGCCGGGGGTGTACGCGGTTTTGCCGCGGGCCAGTTCTTGAAGAGTATGGATTGCTTGTTCGGTGGCGTTGCCGGGCCCCGCGGCCAGGGAGTCGACGATGACCGGGTCGAACATCTGCGTGTCGCTGAGCAGTTGGAAGGAGTAGCGTCCGCGGTCCTGGCGGACCTGCAGGGTGACCTGTCCGGCTTCGGGCCGTAGAGATCCGATCTCGGCGACCTTCGGGTGCGCGCCGGCGGCCGGCCCGCCGGCACTGACCGACACTTCGAATCCGAGTTCGGCCAGGAAGGTGCCGCCGGTCCAGGCGCTGACGCGGACCCGGCGCAGCCCGGGCTGGTCGGCGGACACGGTGAACCGGACCGGGCTGCTGTCGTCGTCGGCCGGTACCAGTACCTGTTGCTGGCGGGAGCCGAGCACTCGCACACCTTGGTCGGCGTCGACGATCAGGGTGACGATACTCCCGGCGGCCGTGATCGCCGGGAGTCGCAGCGCGGCCACCGACCCGTCGCGTATAGGCACGCAGCCGAGGGTGATCCGCACCGTGAGGCTGATCTCGGTGTCGAGTGGGGCGTGGGAGGGGAAGTGCCCGACCATCAGTCGCTGCTCATCGAACCGGTGGGGTAGGTCATGCCCGGAGGTGCCGTCCCCAGAGGCACCGTGGAGGACCGGTGGGCGCGATGAGGGCGGCGGCGACCATCCAGGTACCCACAGCCTGTCGCGGGGGCGTTGCCCGCCGGCCGTTGCCATCGTTGCGGGCAGGGTCAGCAGGCCCGTCCCGGCCGCCGGGATCCGGCCGCTGCCGTCGTCACCGGGCACGGCACGGCCGGTGGCTGGCCCGGCCAGGACACCGGTGGCCTGCTGCACATCCTGGTAGATCAGCCGCGTCGGCTGGATCGGAAAGGCGTAGTCGGAGCGGTGGTGCAGCGGCTCGAGCGTTGCGAGAAGTTTGCTTGCATTCCGTTCACCGAGGTAGGAGGAGCGGACCAGGTCGACGAACTGGCTCAGGTATCCGTGCTGGTGCCGGGGATCGTTGGTGCGGATAGCGTGGTCGGCGAGGCGCTGCAGGCACCACAGCGCTGAACCGGAAGCCAGGTGGAGGGCGATCGCCTCCGAGACGAGCCGCTCCACCTGGCTCCAGTCTGGCTGCTCATGGAGCCGGGCCAGGCCCCGCATGACTGCGAGATTACGGTCGCGGTCCGGGGTGAACCTGTAGAAAGGAATGAACTCGTCGGCGTGGGTTCGCGTGCCGAGCAGGTCGTCGATGAGGGTCTTCGCTGTCGGGCGTATCAACGGCTGCGGGGTGACCAGTGCGTCGTCTCCGACGGCGGCAGCAGCCTCGCCGTGATACTGCGCCGCGGCGACGGCCTTCTGCAACGCTGCGACTGCGTTGTCGATCTGTCGGTGACGGCGCCCGGCTGAAAGCGCTGGTAGCCGTTGCATGATCGGTGTCATGGTGACGAGGTAGGGGACGGCCAGGGCGCTGACCGCCAGGTGGCGGGTGACGGCGGTGTAGTCGTCCGTTCCCGGGGCAAGGAGCTTGTTCCACCACTGCTCGGCCAGGTCCGCTGGGCCGCGTCTGGCCCCGATGGTCTTTGCGGTGCCCAGCAGACCGAGCAGGTTGCGGGCGGCGGACGTGTTCAAGAACGCCTCGGTGCTGACGGCCTTGTCCAGGTAGGCGACGTGCTCGTCGACCGCGGACCAGGAGCGCACAAGGTTGCCCGTGCCCTCGTCGGGGATGTCGGCCATCGCCATGGCGATCTCGGCGGCGGTATGGTGCCGCAGGTCCACAGGGCAGGACTGCACTGTCCCGGGCAACGCCCGTAGCAGCCGACTCAGTAGTCCAGCGCCGTCGTCAGTGACGACAAACCTCAGAGGAACAAGGCCGAGCCTGCCTCGCACAGCGGTCAGGAGGTCCCGCAACCCGCCGGCATCGTCGGCGACCACCGTATGTAGGAGCAACCTGCCCGACAACGATGCGACCGCTACGACCTTCGAGCCGCGATCATCGGGGACGCCGGTGACGGCGACCGTGGCTGAATACCGCACGCCCGGCACGATACCCGGCCCCGTCGCAGTTTCCGCTGGCAAGACGAATAGCGACGGGGTTCGGCGGAGCGCGTCAGGTGCCTGCGAACAGCGGGAATCTTCTCCGAGCGACACGGAGACAGGCCTGTCTGTCACGATCGTGTGACTACGGCGGCGGGCCAGGTCGCCGCAGATGAGGGTGAGGTTGCGGTAACAGGTGACAGGACGCTCGCGGGCGGCGATCAGATCGAGCGCACTCGTCACCACTTTCACCATCTGCCAGCCGCAGCTCCGGACCGGGCGGTTCCGGCGCTGCATCGAGGCGGTCCGTGCGTTCGGCGAGCGGATAAGGTCCCAGCCGAGGACCTTGATCCTGTTCCGAAGCCGCAGCTGACGCTCCTGCACGCCCGCAGGGAACGGTCGCCGTCACGGCAAGAACAACGGCGGGAGCCATGCTGCGGAGCGTGCGCTGATCGGGCATCGCTCATGATCGCGGTGGATCACCAGGTAACGGTGAGCAGCCTGAGATATCAGCCGGGGAGCCGCCTTCCCGGAGTTTCTGTCCCCAGCGCTCAGATGGCGTCGTCTTGGCGACAACGGGGGATATCATCCGGCCGTCTATCTATAATGGCCAGATTCGGACGTCGCATCCCGGACCGAAGGGCCGAGAATCTGGTGCGAAGACTGCCCGTCACGGATCCCGGTACCCCTGACTCCCGCTCCGCCATTCGCTATCTACTCTGGCTTGTCCGAAGTTCTGCCGTGACGACGGTCGCCGGTGCGGTCTTCGCGATCGTCTGGATGGGATGCCAAGCGCTGGTGCCGGCGGTTCTCGGCTGGGGCGTGGACGCGATGGTGGAACGGGATACCTCGGGTCTGCTGGCGTGGGCTCTGACGCTGCTGGGCCTGGGTGTGGTGCAGGCGGTGACCGGCACACTGCGGCATCGCTTCGCCGTCACGAGTTGGCTGGCTGCCGCATTCCGCACGGTCCAGGTCGTGGTACGCCATGCCGGACATCTCGGCTCCACTCTGACCCGCCGTACCCGCGCGGGGGAGGTGGTGTCGATCGGTACGTCGGACATCACCCACATCGGTGGCGCCGTCGACATCACCAGTCGTGGTACCGGCGCTGTGGTGACGGTCATCGTCGTCGCCGTTCTGATGCTGAACACCTCGGTCGTCCTTGGGCTGGTCATCCTGATAGGCATCTCGGTCACCATCGCAGCCTCGGGCCTGTTGCTGATTCCTGTACAGCGGGGGCAGCGTCAGTACCGGGATCGGCAGGGCCGGCTGACCGGACGGGCTGTCGACCTGGTGGAAGGTCTGAGGGTGCTCAGCGGTTTGGGCGGCGGGGAGCCGCTCATCGCGGCCCGCTACCGTGCCGAGTCTCAGGGGCTTCGTGCCGCGGGTGTGAAGGCGGTGCGAACCGAAGCGTTGTTCGAGGCGGCACAGGTTTTGCTGACCGGAGCGCTGTTGATCCTGGTCACGTGGCTCGGGGCCCGGCTCGCTGCCAGCGGCCGGATTACCGTCGGCCAGTTGGTGTCGTTCTACGCCTATGCGGCGTTCTTATGGTCACCGCTACGACAGGTCATCGAGATGATGGACAAAGTCACGCGAGGTCTCGTCCCCAGCCGCCGGGTGATTGACATGCTACGGCTCGAGCGGGATCTTCCCGATCCGCCATGCCCGACCCGCGTACCCGACGGCGAACTCGCTGACCCGCTGACTGGCGTAGTGATCCCGGCTGGCAGATTCACGGCAATCGTTGCCAAGGTTCCCGAGCAGGCGGCACAGTTGGCCGACAGGCTGGGACGGTACACCGCCGGCGGCACCATGGCCGGAGTGCCGCTGACCGCGATGGCCGCAGCAGAGCTTCGCCGCCAGGTCCTGGTGGCAACCAATGACGCGTTGATCTTCGGTGGGAGGCTTCGCGCCAACCTGGACACCTCTCAACCAGGGATCTTGGACGAGGCGCTGGAAGCGGCTTGCGCCACCGACATCATCGACGAACTGCCCGAAGGACTGTCCAGCTGGATCGCGGATCCGGAACGATACTTCTCCGGCGGGCAGTTGCAGCGGTTACGCCTGGCCCGGGCGCTGGCTGCGGACCCGGAGATCCTCATTCTGGTTGATCCGACGAATGCGGTTGACGCGCTCACCGAGGCACGGATCGCGGGCCGGCTGCGTCTGGCCCGCAGCGGGCGTACCACCGTTGTCTGTACGTCGAGCCCGTTCGTGCTGAGCTGGGTCGATCAGGTCATCTATGTCGAGGACGAGCGTGTGGTGGCCGTCGGAAGTCACGACGACCTGGTCCGGTCCGAACCGCGTTACGTTCGCATGGTCTGGCGTGGGGATCGCTCATGAGATGGCTGATCTCGGCGGCCGCCATCGAGGGAGTCACCCGTCCCGGCCTAGGACCGGGGCCTCGCCTGGCACCTGTGGAGAAGGACCGCCCAGTGCGGGACGCCTCCCCGCAGCGTCTTCTCCCCGTGGCGACAGCGGCTGGTACACGGGCGTATGCCCGTGAGTTGCTTCGCCACTACCCGGCGGGGCTTCGCGTGATGGTCTCGTTGCATGTGGCGGCGGCTCTCGCGGGTCTGGCAAGTGCGCGGCTCATCGGTGACCTGGTGCAGGGAATCTATGACCGTCAACCGGTTGCGGCGTTGGATGCACTGGTTGCGGCCCTCGCCGGGTTCCTGCTGGTGCAAGTGGTGTTGACAGCAGCGGCGCACCGGGCCTCGGGACGGCTCGGGGAACAAGTCCTCGCGCGTCTGCGGGAGGAGTTCATCACCCGTGTCCTCACCCTGCCGCTGCGGACCGTTGAGCAGGCTGGTCCCGGAGACCTGTTGACCCGGGTGACCCGCGATGTCGACGCACTCTCCAAATGCGTCCGTTTCGCTGTTCCGGAGACCATGACCGCTCTGATCACCCTTGTGCTGGTGGTCGGGGCGCTGATTATGGTCAGCCCGATTTTTGCGGTTCCGCTTCTGGCCGCGGCGCCGGTGATGGCGGCCGGGACACGTTGGTACCTGCGCCGGGCAGCACCGGGTTACCTACGGCAGAGCGCCATGTACGCGGACGTGACGGACGGTCTGGCCGAGACGGTGCAGGGAGCACGAACCGTCGAGGCGTTCGGGCAACAGCGGCAGAGAATGGCGCGGACCGACGTCGACCTACGACGGTCCTGGCGTGCGGAGCGGTACACGCTGTTCCTGCGCACCGTGTGGTGGCCGGTCGTCGAGTCGAGCTATCTGCTGGCGCTGGTGCTCACCCTGCTGATCGGCGGCTGGCTCTACCAGCGTGGCCTGGTGACGTTGGGTGCCGTCACGGCAGCGGTGATCTATGCTCAGCAACTCGTTGATCCGCTGGACAGGCTGGTCGGCTGGCTTGATGAGATCAGCGTCGGCTCCGCCGCGCTGGCCCGGCTCGTCGGCATCCGCGCCGAGTCGTCCACGACGCCAGAGCAACCGGCGGTCCGGGTCGGCACGCGGATCGAACTGAGCGGCGTGCACTTCGCCTACCAGCCGGGCCATGACGTCCTGCACGATGTCAACCTCACCTTGCGGCCCGGTGAGCGACTGGTCGTGGTGGGCGTGTCCGGGGCCGGCAAGTCGACCCTCGGCCGCCTGCTGGCCGGCATCCAGCATCCGACCAAGGGCACCATCGCCGTGGGCGGCGTCGCTTTGGCCACACTTGCTCAGGAGCAGCTGCGCACGCAGATCGCCCTGGTCACCCAGGAGAACCACATCTTCATCGGGACCCTGCGCGACAACCTCGCTATGGCCCGTCCCGATGCTGCCGAGGCGGAGTGCCGGGCGGCGCTGACCGCAGTCCAAGCCCTCACCTGGGTTGACGCTCTGCCCGATGGAATCGACACGGTGGTCGGTGCCGGCGGCCATCTGCTCTCACCGGCCCAGGCGCAGCAAATCTCACTCGCCCGGATCGTACTCGGCAACCCTCACACGGTGATCCTCGACGAGGCGACCGCCGCACTCGACCGGGTCTCCGCCCGCGACATCGAAAGATCTCTTGCCGAAGTACTGCAGGGACGCACCATCATCACGATCGCGCATCGCCTGTTCTCCACCCGGGAAGCAGACCGGATCGCCGTGCTGGAGGGCGGCCGCATCGTCGAGCTCGGTTCTCACGCCGAACTGGTAGCGGCCGACCGCATCTATGCCGCGCTCTGGCGGGTATGGCACGGCGAACGTGAGGAGCGAGTGACCACCCCACCCGTCCATGGCGGCGCCGCCACGTCCACGGTCACCCAGCCACCACCAGGCGAGCCCGAGACGACGCCGGAGCCGCAACGATTCCTGGTGGGCAACCTGCCATCTCACGCACCGATCGGCGAAGAGATCAGTCTCATCATCCGGATCACGCAGCAGCAGACCACGGCACTGCATTCCCGCCTCGCTGTGCTCCGCCCGCTCTCCATCGGCCCGGACGGCGCCGACGTGCGGATCATCGTCGAGGCGAGCCGTGGACTGGCCGCCCACAGTCCGCTCGAACAGATGGCCAGGGTGCCCCGCAACGGCGACTCGGACCCGCTCCGTTTCGCGTTCAAGGTAAGAACCATCGATCTGCACCTGCTGCGGGTGACGGCGTGGGCAGGCGGAACCTTTCTGGCCGAACTCGACTTCCAGTTCGCCACCACCGACGGCCGCCCGGGCACCGCAACGGCCACCAAACGGGCACCGATCGACGACATCACCCCACAGGCCGGCGAGGTGACCCTGCAGGTACAGCGGAACGGGCCGCGCTACACCTTCCAACTGCTCAGTGAGATGCAGATGTTCGACCCGGTCATGGTGGAGTCCCTGTCGTCTGGTCCTGACGACACCACGGAGCAGATCATCCAGACCCTGCGCCAACTGGCCAAACGTCCCGGCAGCTACACCAAGGACAACGTCCGCAGTCTGATGCAGGGCACCGGCATCGCCTTGTGGGACACCCTCGTGCCCGAGACGATCCAGGACCAGTTCTGGCAGTTGCGGTCGAACATCAGGACCTTCTCCATCGCCACCGGCCTGGACACCGTTCCGTGGGAACTGATGTACCCGATGACGAAGACCGCCGACGAAGGCTTCCTGATCGAACAGGTCCCGGTCACCCGCCGCGTCTACAACCAGCCCCGAGCCCGGCGGATCAACATCGGCGGTGCCCGCTTCGTGATTCCACCGGGCAGCCCCGACAACGCGCACGCTGAGATCCGATCGGTGTACCGCATCGTCGCCGGTGACGGCGAGCCGCCTGTCGTGCCCGATCTGGCGCGGCTCCTGCAGCTGTTGGAGACAGGTCCGCTCGGGCTCGTTCACTTCGCCTGCCACACCACCTATCAGCCCAAAGGTGGAGGTTCTTCGATTGCGATGTGTGACGGCGACTTCGTGCCGACACTGCTCGAACGGGCCAAGAAGAAGGAAACCCTCGCGGACAGTCAGCCGCTGATCTTCATCAACGCGTGCCGGTCCGCTGGCGCCGTTCCGCACTACACCCGCATGATGGGCTGGGCCCAGCAGTTCCTCGCCGCGGGCGCTGGCGGATTCGTCGGCACACTCTGGGACGTACGCAGCGACAGTGCACAAGCGTTCGCCGAGACCTTCTACAGCAGCCTGACCGCAGGAGCTACCCTCGGCGACGCCGCGCTGGCGGCACGGCGGCAAGCGGCGCAGCAGAGCGGCGACCCCACCTGGCTGGCTTACAGCGTCTACGGCGACCCCAGCGCAATGCCGACCTCGAGCTGAGATCCTGACCCGGGCCGTCTTCGGGTGCACGGTGGCGGGTATCCGACTGACTCGGTCGTCGTGAGGCGGCTGCCGGTCCAGGCGGATGCGATAGGGGCGGGCCCCGGTGATCCGGCGGCTGCTACCGGGGTTGCGGCGTTCTGCTCAGACCGCGTTGTGCGTCGGGCGGTGAATGCTCGGCTCTGCCGGCGCGTACTGGGTCAGGCTGCGCAGCCACCTGTCCACCGTCTTGTAGTCCTGGAGGTCGGGCTGGCCGTTTTCCGTGATGTCCTCGGTGATGCACCGCAGGGCTTGCTGGTAGGTGAACGTGCTGATGGCCTGAAGACGCCTGGCCAGAGGGCGGTGAGGGTGGGCCACGGCTCTACCTCCCGGTCCGTGCAGGTCCGGACATCCTATCCCGGTTCCATCCGCCGGCATCCCTGCCGATTTCGGCCACGAGAGGGCTACCAAACCATGGAGCCCGTTGTATCGGCAAAATAACAACCTGTAGCGCCGACTGGCAATGCCACGTTCGAGTGAATGCTGGAACTCGGGAGCGTTCATTGCGGTATCCGGCTCGCCGGCGGTGCGAGGGGTGTTCCTCGGCCTGTCGCCTGCTGCAAGACCAGCGTTGTGCCCGGTGGCTGACGGCTGGCTGAAACATCGTGGGCGGCGCTCAAAGCTGGGCAGGGGCGGGCGCCGCTACGACGAGGCCGCCCGCGCAGAAGGCACGCTCCGGCTTACGGTGCGCGCTGCCGCCGTCCGGCGCGTGCGGCCGGCGATGTGTTTCTCCGTGCCGTCGTCGAGCCGAGCGGGTGTCGCAGCAGATCGGCGCCGCCGTGGCCGTGCTCGGTCCGGTCCAGGCTTCCGCGCCACCGGCCGCTCCGGTCTCCGGCGCCGCCCGCGCAGGTGTCCGGTGGCCGTGGCCGGAATCGCCGTGATAGCACCCCTCTGCGCGGTTTCGGCCAGCGGGCCACCGCCGCCTCGCCGGCGCATTCGGGAGGACCTCGGCGGCGGGGCGCGAAGCCTGCCACGGGTCACCGCGCAGATCGGCACCGTACCTTCAAGTTTGAACAATCTGGGTGGCGCCGGAGCTTCGGCTGTCCTACATGATGGTGGTCGGGTGTTCCGTACTCGTGGCGGCACCTGCCTGGCCACACACCGTGCTCGCGGAAGGATCCACACGTGGACGAGGTCTGCGGGACCGTCGAAGTGACGGGGCCGCTGGATGCCATCGGCGTTCTCGTTGTCTCTCCGGGCGCACGAGACCGGATCGTGCACTGCGATGGAGGCTGACACCAGTGTCATTTCCGAACGGGTTTCGTGGTTGCTCCGGTGGCGGTTACTGCTGGTCACTACGGGCGGAAGCCGAGGCGCCGCCCGCGGAACGGTCTCGTCGTACGGTCCCGGCCGGACGTGACGGTCGACGACGCCTACGGTCGTGGTGTCCGTTGCGATGACGGTCGCCGACCAGAACGCGGCACTCGCGACGGCGTCAAACGTCGTGTTGCCGGCGAGCCCGAAATCGGATGAGACGACAGTCGTGTTGTGTCGTAACCGGATGCTTGCGTGAACCGATGTCTTCGCCGCGAACGCGACCGGAAGCCGTCGGGCTTTCAGCAGGTCAATCCGGGTCGGCTGGGTCGGGTGGTTCTTGACCGCTCGGCGTTCGGTGTGGCGGGTCGGTGTTCGGTGTGACTGGGTGTTCCCGCGAGTGTGACGGCGGTTTGGACGCGGCGGATCCGCAGTGGCGGTGACAGTCCGGTCCATGCAAACTGGTGAACCGTCAGACGGTCTGCCGGTGTGACGTTTACTTTCGCCCGTGACGTCTTTGTCGGGTCGCTCGAATCGGCAGTGGTGTTGTAGCTGGTCAGCGCAATAATGGCGACCAGGGAAGCGTCACGTTTCAGGTGTGGGACGGTGTCGTTGTGGCGGTGCCAGGTCATTTATATTCCGCAAGCCGAACGGTTCGTAGCCCGGCGAAGTTCGCGGTCCGGTACGGGTTGCCTGTTCGGTCCTTTGTGGACTTATGGTCGCGTGTGGTGCGCGACGGGCGGAACCGTTGAGCGGGGCTTGCCTCCGTGCGGTCGTGTTTCCCGTGCTGCGTCTCGATTGGCATTTTCCCTGTTCAGAAGGCTTGCCGGAGTGTTTCTGTGTGTCGTCCGCAGGCCATCGTTCGGGCCCTGTGGGGCGGTGTTTGCCGGTGTTGTGTGTGCAACACCGTACGGCGGGCTCATGCCCCGGTGGCAGTTCTGTTTTGGGACGTGGAGGTGGAGGCCCGGGTTTCGGTGCGGTGTTCGGTGTTTGTAGTCGTGTCTTCGAAGCGCATTCGGAGACCGTTGCGGAGCGGATCCAACAACTGATGCTTGCGAATCAGCCTGATGGTCAATCATGTATGGATCTATAATGCAAGAGCATTCACTCTTTAGAGTGAAAACGTATTCATGCCGAATGTGTCCGGTGTTACGTTTCCGGTGTCGATGAAAGCGAAATGAAGCGCACCAAATGCACGGCATGTGGCGAATACCTGATTCGGACTAAGTCAGGTTCGTGCCAGCCGTCCCGGCGGCCGCCGGGACGACGGCACTGACGGTGTCCTCGCTCGAGACTCGAGGCTCGGGAACGAGGGCTGACCTGTTCGCCATCATCGACAGTGTGACGAACCCGGGGTGCTCACTCGTGGGCATCCTTCCTGCCCGGCTGGAAGTCCGGTCTCCGGGAACTCCTGGTGACGGCGCAGGAAGACAGTCAAGGCCCTCATCGCGTCGGCGGTGAGGTTAACCAGGGCGGAGGGCGCTTTGCCGTTCTTCTCTGGATGTGTTCGCTGTGGCCGGGCCCGATGTCTCTGAGACATCCGGTTCCGTGCTCGCGCGGTACACGCCAGAGCGGGTGCCGGCACTCGTACGTCCTCGGTCCACCAGTGGGGCACGCCGTTTCACCGGCCGTATCTGAGCTCGGCGGCTGCTGCCCATGGGAAGACATTGAATCGAGGAAGATCATGACCCGTGCGCGGAACAGGATTCTCATTGCCTGGCCGGTCGCGAACCCCAACCTGCCCTGGACGGTTCTGGAACACTTCATGCGACACCGGGCATACGTGGAGGCTCTCCTCAACGGATTTTCCGGAAAAGGCGCCGCGATGCGGGTCGCTCGCCTTGCCGAACGCTTCGCGGTGGACGGACGCGGTGGCCGCCGGCCGGTGATCAAGGCGCTGGTACCCCCGGAGGCAACGTTCACGCAGGTGGTATCGGCGATCGCCGCCCAGCTGAACAAGGCAAGCGACGGTCGGGTTACCGGCGATCAGTCCGGGCCGGGCGGCGCAGGGAGAAGTGCCGCAGAACAGGTCGAACCCGCGATCCTCCTCGATCGACTTGTCGATCTGGGGCCCTTCATGCTGATCCTTGACGGCGTGCATCACCTCTCGTTGCAGGACCGGGCCGCGACGGGCGCGATGCTGCACGCACTGGTGGGCAGTGGTTTCGGCGCTGTGGTCTGTGTTGGGGCCGGCCTCGACCGGAGTCTGGTGACCAAGACCGTCCCCCGGAGTCGGATTCCGGCACTCACCGGCTCCAGGATCCTGCTCTACCACGCCTGACCCTCCGAGCTGTGACGGACTCATGCGGCTGTCGCCGCCTGGCCAGGCGGCGACAGCCCTACCGGCGGCCATCCCGGCCGCCGCGGACACAGCCATCGACGCCCCGGCGCCGCCGCACCGGCTGCCGGATGGGGCTGCTGTATCACCTCGTGTCGTCGGGCCGGCGACCACGAGAGGTGTGGACAGCGCACCTATGACACCGCCGGCCGGTGCACGTATACCGAGGGCCGGTGCGGTGGCTGTGGTCCGGCCACCGTGACAACCCATGACGAGTGTGTCGCGTCGTATCCGCCGAAACCTACAGAACGGTGGCTTTCCATGACCGACCTGAACAACGACCGCACACCGGGAACGCATCAGATCCAGAACAGCGAGCAGGTGGTGGCTGAATCGATTCCGCAAACCACGGCGGAGCCGCATCAGGTCACGATCGGGCCGCTGCCATCAGCGCCGCCGCCGGATCTTCCGGCGTCAGCCCGCCCTGGCAACGAATCCGGTGGCGCCGTTGCCACCCCTGAGAACAAGGTGGGCTTTCAGGTGGAAGGCGGGCAGGGCGGTGAGCCCCTGCCCGCCACGACGTACCACGGCGCGCGAGGACTCGCTGCCAGCACCGCACTGGGTATCGTCATGGCCCCCGCCCGCTCCTGCGGGCCCACGGATAAGTCCGCCGTCGAACGGAGGTTCCGTGCCATCACCATCAGGGGCTACGGCATTCCTGCCCAAGATCGCGATCGATGACCGTAAACCCCGAACCCGCATCCGAACCTGAATCGCGGGCGTCGGCGGCAGTGAGCCGGCCGGGTGCCGGCGGAATCCGTCTGAGGCCCTGATCGAGTACCTTCCGAGAAGCCCCGGCTGACGGATTCCGGTCGTCGCCCGGGAACGGGCCGTACACGTTTGCCGTGCCGAGGGGTATACGCCAGCGGTCGCTGGCGGCAGCGGGACTGCCTGCCGGCCGGCCCGACGGCCGACCGTGGCTATCGGGCTCCATCGGCAGGTTCCCGGCCGTCGTCATCGCAGTAGGCGTTGCCGGTACCGCTGGATCGGCGGGCGGGAAGGTGCAGCGGCTGTCACCACCTCCTTGCTCCCGCGGTGTAGGAGCCGTCCACCGACAGCGCTGAAACGAACCGACCCGAAGACTCCTTTGCCGAGTCTTCGCGGCCGGGCCTGACGTAAACCTCCAAAACACCGAGCCGCCAGCGCTCGGCGCCGCTATGAACCACGCCTACGCCGGCCCGTCACACACCCGCTCTGGTAGCGGACCGTTCTCGTTTCCCGGGCGCGCCATTCGATGTCACGTCGATGCCGTCAGATGCGGCCAGGCCCACCGCGCGGGATGGCGGCGACATGCCGTCGAGCAACCGAACAGAAAGGAATCAGCTATGTCCGAAGCGGTCAAACTCGACTACCGGCAGGCGGATGGAACTCGTGTCACGACACGACTGGACCGGGTCCGCGTCGACGAACTCGTCACCAGCCGGCCGGTGCGTGAGTTCCGTGCCTATCAGGGCCGCAAACACTACTCGGGCTGGTACTGGTCCTCGACCATGCAGGACCAGGTCGTCTACGAGAGTCTGCTGGAGAAGAACCGGATCATGCTCGCCGACTTCGAGGACACCGTCACCTCGATCGTTGCCCAGCCGTTCCAGCTCACCGGGCAGGACGGGACGGTGGAACGCCGTCACATCCCGGATCTGCTGCTCGTCTCCGCCAGCGGAGTGGTGACGGTGGTGGACGTCAAACCGGCACGGCGGCTGGCCGACCCGACGGTAGCGGCGGTCTTCGCCTGGACCGAACAGGTCGTGGCGAGCCGCGGTTGGCTGTTCGAGGTCTGGACCGGAGCCGACGCGGGGCTGCTCGCCAACGTGCGGTGGCTGGCCGGGTACCGGCGCCGCGCCGTCATTCAGACGAGCCTGCTGCCGGCAGCGATGGAACTCGCCGACAAGCATCGCACCCTCGGCGAGCTCGAGGCAGCACTCACCGCACAACTATGTACAGAGCTGACCAGCGCGGATCCGGACGTTGATGCCTACGATTCGGCGGTCATCAAACAGCGGTGCCGCGACTTCGTCCGGCCGGTCGTGATGCACCTGCTGTGGACCCGCCAGCTCCGGGCGCCACTCGACCTGCCCCTGCAGGCCACCACACCCATCGCACCACGTCCCGTCCCGCCGGCCGCCGCGATCCGGCGATGAACGACAAGGTCGTCCTCCTCGAACCGGGCCTGCAACTGCTGTATGACGGTGACCTCGTCGAAGTCCTCGAGTTCGACCGCATGACGGTGGTCCTGCGTAACCTCAGGTCCGGAGCGATCTCGCAGGTGTCGGTGACTCAGCTGCTGAAGTCCGCCTGGGCCGCCACCCCTACCGGCACCAGTGAGTCGCCTCTCGGGATCCTGTTCGCGCAGATGACCGCCGACCAGCGCCGCCGGCACACCGAACGGGTCGCGCATGTCCGCCAGGTGATCAGCGGCTACCGCAGCGGCGACCCCGACCGGGCCGGACCCGGCGAACCGGACCCGCGCTACACCAGTGCCCTCTCAGCGAGCGAACGGTACCGGAACAAGGCCGCGGAACTCGGCTGCTCCGATCGGACCATCCGCCGCTACGTCGCGGACTACCGGGCCCAGGGCGAGGCAGGCCTGATCGACAAGCCCCCGGGAACATCATCACGGGTGGACCCGCTGTGGGACGAGACCGCACGCCAGGTGATCCGCAGTCTCGTATCGAAATCGACCATGACCGCGGCGGGACTGATCCTCGAGATCGAACGCGAGATCGAACGTAACGGCAAAGCCGACGAGGTGCAGTGGCCGTCACAGGCCACGGCCTACCGCAGGCTGGCCGAACTGGAGAAGGGCACCAACACCCTCAACGGCAGTGCGAAGAGCCGACGCGAGATAGATAACCGCCCCGACGGCCCGTACGGCCGGCTGAGGGCGGTCCGCCCCGGCGAGTACGTGATCATGGACGCGCAGGACCTGGACGTCTATGCCATGGAACCGGTCACCCACCGCTGGGTGAAGGTGGTCCTGACCGTCGCACTGGACCTGTACAGCAGATGCGTCGTCGGGATGCGCCTGACCCCGATCGCGACCCGCGCGGCGGACGTCGCCTCGGTGATGTACGAGATGATCGCCGGCCGGGAGGCCCCACCCGACTGGCCGGAGGAAGGCATCTGGCCCTATCACGGCGTCCCCTCTCAACTGGTCTTCACCGAGATGCCGCGCACCACCGGCCCCGTCTGCGCTCCCGAGACGATCGTGATCGACCACGGGAAGGCGTTCCTGTCAGCCCACGTCATCAGTGTCTGCACCAAGATGGGCATCTCCATCCAGCCCGCACAACCACGAAAGCCGACGGACAAGCCCACCGTCGAACGATTCTTCAAGACCCTGCGGGAAGGGCTGATACAGAACCTGCCCGGATACAAAGGTCCCGACATCTACTCACGGGGCGAGAAGGTCGAACGGCAGGCCTTCTACTTCATCCACGAGCTGGAAGCCATCATCCGCCAGTGGATAGCCTGCTGCTACCACACCCGCAAACACAGCGGACTGGTCATCCCCGAGTGGCCGCGGCAGAAGCTCTCGCCGGCCGAGATGTGGGGCGCGGGAATCGCCCGGGCGGGACTGGCCGGCTTCCCGGCGACCCCACATCTCGCCCTGGACTTCCTCCCGGTCGTCAGCCGGACCATCCAGCACTACGGCATCGAGATCGACACGATGAGATACAACGGGCCGTTCCTCAGCGGCAAACACAAGGAACGCAGCCCGTACACCGGGGCGCTCACCGGCCGGTGGCCGGTGAGCATCAACCCGGATGACATCCGCTACGCCTACATGTACGACAGCAAGCACGACACCTGGCACCGTCTCGAATGGGAACACCTGCCCCTCATCGACACCCCGCTGTGCGCGGACACGGCCGCCTACGGCCGACGACTGGCTGTCGCCCTGAACGAGAACATCAGCCCGCGAGCAGCGCTGAAGAATCTGCTGAACCGATTTGGGCAGGGTGCCGTTATTGGCCGCCGTGAACGCCAGCTGGCCATCCGCCAGTCGGTGGAGAACAAGGCCCTCGCCGTCCCTGACTTCGAGACGGAAACCGGCGATGACGCCGGCAGCGGGGTCATCGACGGCGAGTACACCGTCACCGCTCCGGCAGACCTGACCGATGCCGACGGCGCCGCCGTCGGTGACGACGACGAGGACCCGTTCACCTACGACGAGTATGAGGAGTTGGACTGATGGCTGCCTTGAGGATCTACAACATGTCCCGCAAGGAGGGCTGGCGGCGCTTCGTCGATGACCCGAAACGCGAGAAGCCGGAGACCCTCACCGCCGAGCAGTACCGCAGCCTCGGCGAGGACGCCCGCGACGACTACAACGAGCTGCGCAAGGACTGGCACGCCAACCTGCCGTTCATCAAGACCCCGCAGGTGAAGAAGGTCTGGGACAGCCTGGAACTGATCGTGGACGGCAACCGGCAGGACCCGGCCAGAGTCCGCGGCGCCGCGGTGATCGACTCCCTGGCGCAGCTCGGCAAGACCACGGTGGCGAACACGTTCGCCCGCGACTTCGAACGCCGCCAGCGGCGCCGTCACGGCGAGACGACCGCCGAGGGACACCAACGACTGTCGGTCCTGCGAGTCGGTCTCGACGCCGCCATGACCCAGCGTGCCCTGAACGCACGGATCTGCCAGTTCTACGGCCATCCCGGTGAGAAGGGCGCCAGCGCGGCCAGACTGGGCGACTTCGCCATCGACTGCGTCCTGTCCTGCGAGACACAACTAGGAATCATCGACGACATCCACTTCCTCAACCTGAAACGCAAGAACGGCATCGAAGTGTCGAACTATCTCAAATGGATGGCTAACGAGATGTCCATGACCTTCATCTTCACCGGGATCGGGCTCGCCGAACGCAGGATGTTCGACGAAGGCCTCGCCGGCGACGAGGCGATCCTGGCGCAGACATCGCGGCGCTGGACCCGCCTGGAGCTGCCGCCGTTCCAGATCGCCAACAACCAGGGCCGGCAAGCGTGGAAAAGCCTGCTGAACCAGGTCGAGGAGAAGCTCGTCCTCATCAACGCCACCCCCGGCATGCTGACGGAGATGAGCGACTACCTGTTCGCCCGCAGCACCGGCTACATCGGGTCGCTGATGTATCTGATCACCCGGGGCTGCCTGAAGGCGATCAACACCCGGCACGAGCGGCTCGACCCCGGACTGCTCGACCAATGCGACGCCGACAGCGGTGCGGAGCGCTCGCAAGGCGACCTGCAGGCCGCCTTCGCCGCCGGCACACTGACCACCACACCGATCCGTCGGCCGGCCGCACGGGCCAAGAAGGCACCGGCGGCTCTACTTGAAGCGTGACGACGTGCGGACACTACCGATCCGGCTACCGGTCGCATCCGGCGAGGCGCTGGAGTCCTGGCTGATCCGGCTGGCCACCCGCAACCGGATCTCCGCACTCCAACTCGCGAACGTCCTCGGCCTGACCCAGCGCGGACGGCGTAGCCCACGCCGTGACATCCCCGCCGAGAGCCTCCGCCGCGTCGAGAACCAGGCAGGCCTCGCACCCGGCACCCTCGACACCACCGTAGCGACCTTCTACCAGCCCACCGGCTGGCCCATTCTCCCCGCCTTCCGGTTCTGCGCCGTCTGCCTGCGAACGCCCGGCATGCCCTGGCCGAACCACTGGCGGCTGCCGTACCTGTTCACCTGCCACAACCACCGGGTCCTGCTCCGCGACAGCTGCCCAGCCTGCGGGAAACCTCCCCGGCTGAGCTGGACACACCACGCCGGCCTCAACACCGGCAACATCTGCACCACCCCGACCGCCAACCGCAACGACATCTGCGGAACCGACCTGAGCCGCCGCCCACCCCGAGCACTGGCGCCTGACGATCCCCGGCTGGCAGCCCAGGACTGGATAGCCGAACGACTGCAACGCCTCGGCGGCGACGATGCCATCGCCGACCTACGCAACCTGCACGTACTCGTCGCGTGGCTGCACGGCGAACCGGCACGCGGCACCCCAGCCGTGGCAGCCGCGATACTTCGAAGCCGTTCGCTGCGGGGTCGCCAGAACATCACGCGCGTGCCCGCCGCGACGGCCGCCGCTCTGACCGCGGAGATACTGCCGATCCTCGACGGTGGCCGCGCCGGGGCAAGCCAGCCGACGCCCCTGCTGCTCAAGCCGCAGGGGCCATTCACCAACGGCTACCTTCACCGGCTGGCGGCGCTGACACCCGACCTCCGGGCCCGAGCCCTGGTCGCCGCCGATCGTGACCTCCCCACCGTTGAGCGCCTTCGGCATCGCACCTGCACCCTGACCCCGCACCTTGCCGATCCCACGACGAACGACCTGGCGCTGCAACGCATCCGGCACGTCCCCGAGAAGCTGTGGCCGGACTGGAGCCATCACCTGGCAGCCCCGACGGGCCCCGGTCCGCTGGCCATCGCCGCCCACGTGGCACCCGCCATACTGATCCCCGGCAGCGCCTGCGGAGATCTGCGGGCCGCAACACAACTACGAGCCTGGACGAAAACGACAGCACAGGTGCTACACAGGTTGGCCAGCGAGAATCCCGGAGCCCTGCATACGATCTGCGCCATCGCCGACTATCTCGACACCGTCGGCAGCCCCATCGACTACCAGCGCAGACGACACACCTTCACCGATGTGACAGAGCCACCCGAACTCGGGCGGGCCCCCGACGACGACCTCGGCCGCGAGACGCGCCAGCTACATACCCGCCGTTACATCTTCGCCCTGCTCACCGGCGCTAACCTGGGCAGCCCCAACCATGCAGTGTCTTTTCGGACGTCGCAGGACAGCGCCGAGTACGTGACCTTCGAACAGAACTTGGACCGGTCCGACCAGCATCAGCTCCGTGCCTTCGCCGCAGACCTGCTCCAGGCTGCGGGAATCCGGGAACCCCTGACCTGGTCCCCGCCGTTCGAGGAAGTCGGACGCCTGCCCGGCAACGAGAACGCATGAGCGGGCGTCCGGTGGGCCCCTGGACCGGCGAACGAAGAACACTCCCGATACGAGTACCGCTCGCCCCCGGCGAGGCCCTCGACTCATTCCTGATCCGACTCGCCCACCGCAACGGTACAACTGCGATGCAGCTCACCGGTGAAATGGGGATCCGCGGCCTGCAACGCCGAGTCGCCAACCATCTGTGGGTGGATGCCCCTGACCCCAGGCTGCTGCGGCAGATCGAAGAACAGACAGGACTTCCGGCCGGAGAGCTCGACAACGCAGTCCTCTCCCGGTACGCCCACCTCGGGTGGCCATCCATACGAGGCAGCCGCTACTGCCCGGACTGCCTCCAAGACCAGGACGATCACCCATGGCCGATACGGTGGCAGCTACCGTACACATTCGCCTGTCTGCCCCATCGGCGTCTCCTTGCCGGCACCTGCCCGGAGTGCGATCAAGCGCCACGACGTAGCTGGTCCCGCAGGACCGGACTGCTCGCCCCGCACCTTTGCGGTTCCTCGACCACCCCGCGAGCCCGCGCCTGCCGGTATGACCTCCGCAGCATGCCGGCAGCCCGCCTCGATCAGGAGGACCCCCGCCTGCTGGCCCAGCGCTGGGTCGACGCACGACTCGACAGTGAGAACCCGATGGACTCCACGGACTTGACAGACCTCCACACCCTCGCCAAGTCCTTCCACCGTCATGTGAAGGCGCCCTATCTCCTCACCCTCGCCGACGACAAGCTGAGAGCCGTCCGGGAACGCGGGAAACAACTCCGCGGCATCGCCGTCGAGGTGGGACTGGTCGCCGACGCAGCAGCCCGCACCGTCGAACTGCTCACCTGCACGACAGACGACGACACCCTCCGCTGTCTCGCGCCGCTGGTCGGCGCCGGCAACATCATCGGCCGCTGGCGGCTGTACCTGACATCCAACAACGGGTTTCCGGCGGTCAGCCACCAGCGAACCCGTCAGTTCCTAACCGCATGCGACAGCAAGCTACGGTTCGTCGACCGCGTCCGGTTCGGAACGTGTACCGACAACCCGGCCATCCCGGACGCCGCCAGCACCGCCAGAGCGCGGTCCAGAATGAAGTGCCTGCCGCAGTTCCTATGGCAGGACTGGCTCGCAAGATTCCAGCCAAGGAAAGGCATCGACGCCGATGTAATCGGCTCGCTCATCCCATCGATGCTTCTCGTGCCCGGGAATGCTGACCTCAACTCGACGGAAACGCACGACTTCTTCAACTGGGGATACCGGGGATCCCGCCCATTAGAGGACCTCGCAAAATCCCACCCGGACACCCTGCGTGCAGTATGGGAACTGGCGCGGTACCTCGACGCTCACGGCAGCCCTATTGACTACGAGCGGCGACGTTCGACCTTCGCAAACGTCGCGATGTGCTCAGAGGATTGGCGCTCTATATGCTCTGAGATCGATGAAGATCCTGGCCGTGAACGGAGGTACCACAATGCCCAGCGGTTCGTGTACCGGCTCCTCACCGGTGCAGATCTGAGAGACCCGAGCCATCCGCTGGCCTTCACGACTTTCCGAGACAAGCGCTCCTATAACTGGGAGTTCGAGCCACGCATCTCCGCGGCGATGAAAAAGGCGCTGACAGAATACGCCGAAGCCAAACTCGCCGCCGAGATGATCATCGAACCCCTGATCTGGTCGCCGCCAATGGACTGCATCACAGGGCTCAACCTGGCCGGGGAGCTGGCTGACATCGACCTTTCCCAGGTTGCCCGCGCAGTACAGGCGCGCCGGCGATCGGTATCCCAGGTGGCCGGCGACTTCGGAATCAATGAAGAGCATGTTCGTTACGCGCTATCGCTCTTCCGGCCGGGTTCGTCGAACGCACGCAACCGATCGTTCCAATCCTCCCAGGAGCGAGGAGCAAGTCTTCTAAGCAGAGACTTCTTCGAACGAGAGTACGTTCTTCTTGGGAAAGACTTGGCGACCATGAGTGTTGAGACTGGAATCCCCCGATATCTCATCATTACTCATGGGAAAACCGCAGGATTCGACGTGCGAAAACCGTTGCCGTTCGCTCGTGGTGATGCCCGCAAGCTACCAAAATATATGCGGCAGATTATTCAAGGGAATCCCCAATCGTTGTCCTGGCTGCGACGTTTCCGGCGCTGCGTGGCCTATCCAAGCCTCACCGCCGCCGCGCACGCCTTCAAGTGCAACAACGGCGCACTCGGCAAGCAGATACGAAGCCTCGAAATGGCTATCGGGCATCGGCTTCTCCGTCGTGGCCGCGGCGGCCGCCCGATGACCCTCACCTCCCAGGGCCAGCAGTTGGTCGACGACCTGAACCAGCCAGCCGTCCTCGCGTTGCTGGAGGAACCGACCGGTGGCTGGTCAGGCGCATCCGCAGCCGATGAGGCGCTGAGCGTCGACCTCCTTGAGCGGTCCCGGCTGCTGCAATCCAGTGACGAGCAGGGCCGAACGTGGCTGAGCCGGTTCCAGCAGGTTGCGCGCCACGACACACTGCGGGAAGCAGCCGCCGACCTGGGCATCACGTTGGGCCGCCTCAGCACACAGATCACCCAGCTCGAACTCGCCCTCGACGCCAAACTAATCGACCGTGCCCGAAGAGGACTACCCATGTCCCTGACCGCCGCCGGCATCCGGCTACTCGCTCAGCTCGAACGACGGACCACCACCTGACGATCCCACCGGACGCCGCTATCGACCTCCTGCCGTCCATGAGCAGGCGCAGGAGCCTGGGCGAGCAGGTGAGAGCTGTGCCGTGGCCACGAATGGGTCATATGCCAGCCACTGCAGGGGTACCCGGTTTGTACTGCAGGCTCCGGCCCGCCGGCCACCCCGGAGCCCTCGATCGGAACCCCGGTCTGTCATACCGGGCACGCCAGACCGCCGGGAACGCGGACGCGCCAACACCTCCACACTCCGCATAGTGGACAGATCATTCGCAAAAAGGCATTGAAGGTGGTATTTGTATGTTCCCACCCAGATCCGGCGCGTGCCCACCGTCGCCGGAAGGACGCCGCCCGCGCAGGCGTCTCTTGGCGGCACTGCTCGGTGTGATCCCCCTGCTGGGCAGCGGCGTCGCTGTCGCGGCGCCGCTGACCGCCGGACCGGACAGGCTCTGCCCCGACACGGTAGCCAGCGCAGCATTCACGACGCCGACATCGGAAGCGACCTGGACCGTCTACGTCCCTGCCCGGGCCACACTCCGCATCGAAGGCAGCGCCGACATCAGGGCCAAGGACACCACCGGCGGATGGCAGACCATCCTCTATCTTGACCCCGTCATGCTCACCAAACTCGGGGAGTACCGCGGCGGCCCCTTCACGGCCCGGCCTTTCTCCGGCAAGTGGACCCAAGGCGCGACGGGCGGAGACGTGACCCTGCGCGCCCGCCAGAAGTACGGCACCGACGTCACCTTCCGATTTACAGCGACCGTCGCTGGCGGCGCTGCAGACCCGGCATGCGTCACACTCTCACCCAGCAGGACCACCACCGCACCCGATACACCCGGATCGCCCGGCGGCACGACACCACCGGTGACCAGCCCATCACCGTCCACCGGTACCCCGCCCCCTACGCCTTCGACCACCTCCAGTTCCACTCCTGCCCCGACGCAGGTGGTAACCCCGGACATCAAACTCGTCCGATTCCTTCAGGTCCCAATGACCGCCTGCGTGAAAGCCATGGCGAGGATTCCGCTGACTCCATCAACGACCGTGGGCAATCGCAATCCTGCGGCAGACCGGCTGGCAGCGTGTGGGGTCCTTGTTGGATCAACGAACCCCACACCCCCGGACCGGCTCGACGATGACCGCTGGCGCAAGTTCAAGAAGGACAAGGAGTACCGCGGCTACACACACCTGCCGGCCTACACGCTCTACTGCGCCAGCGGGCGTGTCAGGAACACCATCCCGCACCACCTCGACAACGGTATCTCGCCCGGATTCACGCCGACGATCTTCAGGCGGGGAGGCAAGACTAGGCTGTCGTACGAGAAGGCCGAATACCACGGCAGTGAGTACTACTCGTCGAAGCTCGATCAGGTCCGGGACACGGTAGCCGGAGACGGCGTCGTCATCTCTTTCCGGGTTGCCGCCCGCATTGCCTCGAAGGAACGTGGTCTGTCGTATGCCGCGCTGGGCCACGACGCGCCCTACATCTGGTCCACGCTGCACGTGCGGATCGGCTGCGACGGCTCCTATCAGATCGTGACATCCTGGTCGACCATCCCGCGTCTCGCGGTCTACGTCGATGACAAGCTGGTGACGAAGACCGCGCAGACCGGCGACCTGGCCGAGTTCATCATCAGCGGCGGAACCAAGCTCAATCGGGCCGGAAAGGGCCATCTGTACCCCGAATGCGACACGATGACCGTGGCAACCCGCGGTGTCGTAACGCACCCGGTGCCTGCCACGATTGACTGCCGTACCGCCCGGGACAACGCCGGACTAGACGTCGAGCGCACCGACGTCCCATAACTCGAACCGGATCGGATCGGGCGGCACCCAGCCGGGGCCGAATCCAACGGTATGCCGTTACCCGCCCCCGACGGGGCGGGTAACGGCCTCGGCGTGGCGAACCCCGTCGGCCCCGGGGTGGTCGTGAATCGACCCCGACGCGGTCCCGGCCGGCTCGATTCGCGTAATCACCGAAGCGCGGAGCCACCTGCGCGATCTGCTTGCGCACCCCTGGCTGAAAGCCAGCGCCATCACCATCGAGACCTGCAACTCCTGGCAATGCACCTTCAGCCTCGGCACCGCCACGTGTACCCGCGTGACGCGTGGCGGCGAACCCACCAACCGAGAAGGAGCGGTCACTGCCCGGCCGAGCCCAACTCGGCAGCAGCCACTTCCTCACGAGTTGGGACGCTTCGCGGAGCCGAGCGACAGCGACTAACCCAACGGCGGAACTCCCTGAACCAGCGTGGACAGGAACCGGATCGAGGCCTCGACACGGTGCTTGATCGCCCGAAGAGCCGGAACGTCGAAGCGGCCTGCGGTGCCGTGCGTTCCCCTGTTGAACTGGGAGAACAGGTTCATGACGTCGTTGACGTCTGTCTCCATGAAGTCACCCAGAGACTCGTAGCCAGCACCGTTCTGGTCGAGCAAGTACCCGATCTTTTCGCGCCGTGCGACCGCACGGCCGTCAGGACCTCGCTCACAGTTCGGCTTGGCAAGGAGTACGACGGCATCGGGAGCCTTCATGTTGATCAGCTCCACGATGACTTCGCGAGCGCTGGTACAGAAGTGCCGCGCGGCGTCGGGGTTGCGCGGATTGATCGCGAACAGCGCGCCCCTCCACCGACTGTCGAGATCCGTTGACAGAACAGACAGCTCATCGGTCAGCGAGGTTCCCTCGGCCTCTTCTTCATCGGCGGCAACCTCGTCCAATAGAACGTTGGCGACGTGCACGCTGTTGGCCGCCTCGGCTTCCGCGAAATCGGCAAGCTCCTGTCCGCGCTCGTTCCACAACTCGGACTGCGCGTCGATGCGGGAGTATGCGGTGTGCAGTGCGACGGTGGAGGTCTGCACCGTGACATAGCGGGTCGTCGAACGCTGGCGGTTGAGCCGTGCGATCTCGGCATTGAGCCGCTGCCGATTGGATCGAACGCGCGCGTTGTATGCACGCACCTCGCGGTTGTACCTGTCCACAGCACGCTTCACCTCGCGGTTGTGTGCCGCGACCTTGCGGTTGTAGTCGTTGACCATGCGCTTGTACTGGGCAGGGGTGACCCTTCGTGGCACTTCAACCTCCATAGTCGCGCGTCAGGCTACGCCGGGCGTACGACATTTCGCGCCGGAGATTCGGAGGGCCCTGTGCGGGCACCTAGGCGGCTGCTCGCGGAGGAACAGGGGTCGCGTAGGAAAATGACACGATCTTGAGAAGGAGCGAGTGACGTGATCTTGAGAAGTTCAGGAAAGGCGCAGCTCACCTGATCGGTGAGTGACAAGGGGAGTGGGAACCTACACTACCGCAGCGGCACGATGACCCGGGCCGCCGAGACGCTCGGCCTCTCCCAGCCCACCGTGACCGGGCAGTTGCGCAGCCTGGAGACCCGGATCGGGCAGCCGTTGTTCGTGCGGGGCGCGCGCGGGGTGACGCCGACCGCGGCCGCCGACGACCTGGCCCGCCGCCTCGACGGGCCGATGGACGCCCTCGCCGCGGTGGCCGCCGGGCTGGCCGGGCCGCCGTCGGCCGGGCGGACCCTGCACCTGGGCGGGCCGGCCGAGTTCATGAGCGCCCGGGTGCTGCCCGCGCTGGCCGGGGTGATCGCCGGCGGGACCGACGTGCGGGTCCGGCTCGGCCTGGCCGACGACCTGCTCGCCGAGCTGTCCGAGGGGCGGCTCGACCTGGTGGTCAGCGCGATCCGGCCGCGCCGGGCCGGGCTGCGTGCCGAGCCGCTGTGCGACGAGGAGTTCGTGCTGGTCGGCAGCGTCGAGAGGGCGCCGGACCGGCTTCTCGCCTACGCCGAGGACCTGCCGATCGTCAGGCGCTGGTGGCGGCACGTGCTCAAGACGGCGCCGCCGCGGCGGGCGGTCCTGGTGGTGCCGGATCTGCGGGCGCTGCGGGCCGCCGCGGTCGCCGGGATCGGCGCCACCGTGCTGCCGCGCTATCTGGTCGAGGAGGAGCTGCGGACCGGGGCGCTGGTCGACCTGATGCCGGCCGAGGATCCGCCGATCAACACCCTCTATCTGGCCACCCGGGCCGGCGCCCGGGATCTGGCCGAGGTGCGTGCCGTTCTTCTCGCCGCCGCACGTGACTGGTGAACGTTACCGGGATCACCTATCCACGGTGCGGGATCGGAAACAAGGAGTTGATCTGAGGCGGATATCGTCCTCGCGCCGGGCCTGGGTTTATCACCTGTTTATCAGTGTTGTTCAGGCTTAGCGGAGTACGCCCCGAGTACGCCAGTTTGAGGAGAAACGCAACCATGGCTGTCAAGGCCGAATACCTCTGGGTCGACGGAACCCAGCCCACCGCGAAGCTGCGCTCCAAGACCAAGATCCTGGCCGCCGGCGAGCAGCCCGGGATCTGGGGCTTCGACGGTTCCAGCACCAACCAGGCGCCCGGTGACAAGTCCGACTGCGTGCTCCAGCCGGTGTTCGTCTGTCCCGACCCGATCCGCGGCGGCGACAACATCATCGTGCTGTGCGAGGTCGAGCTGATCGACGGCACCCCGCACCCGACCAACACCCGCGCCCCGCTCCGCGCGGTCGCCGAGAAGTACGCCGACCAGGAGTCGATCTTCGGCATCGAGCAGGAGTACACCTTCTTCAAGGACGGCCGCCCGCTCGGCTTCCCGGTCGGCGGCGGCTACCCGGCCCCGCAGGGCGGTTACTACTGCGGCGTCGGCTCCGACGAGGTCTTCGGCCGTGAGATCGTCGAGGAGCACATGGACGCGGTGCTCGCCGCGGGCCTGCACCTCTCCGGCATCAACGCCGAGGTCATGCCCGGCCAGTGGGAGTTCCAGATCGGCCCGGTCGGCGCCCCGCTGGTCGCCGACGAGCTGTGGGTGGCCCGCTGGCTGCTCTACCGCATCGCCGAGAAGTACGGCGTCTCCGCCACCCTCGACCCGAAGCCGGTCAAGGGCGACTGGAACGGCGCCGGCGCGCACACCAACTTCTCCACCAAGGCCATGCGTGAGGGCTACGACGCGATCATCGCGGGCGCCGAGGCGCTCGGCAAGAAGCGCCAGGAGCACGTCGACGGCTACGGCGCCGGCATCGACCAGCGGCTCACCGGCCTGCACGAGACCGCCCCGTGGACCGAGTACAGCTACGGCGTCTCGGACCGTGGCGCGTCGGTGCGCATCCCGTGGCAGGTCGCCAAGGACGGCAAGGGCTACCTCGAGGACCGTCGCCCGAACGCCAACGTCGACCCGTACGTGGTCACTCGCCTGCTGATCGACACGATCTGCTCCGAGCTGGCCTGATCGGATTTCTGGAAAGCCACCGCGCGTTATCTTCGCGCGGTGGCTTTCGACGTTCTTCCGGGCGATTCCGCGTCGCCGGTGATCCTGCATGTTCCGCATTCCTCCCGGCAAATCGTCGAATCCGGACTTTTTCCGGAAATAGTCGATGAGGAATTGGACCAGCTGACCGACGCCTACACCGATCTGATCGCCGAGGGCGCGGCTAGCCTCGCCGTTCTGCGCCCGTGGATCTTCGTGAACCGGCTGTCGCGCCTGGTCGTCGACCCCGAACGGTTCGTCGAGGACGAGATGCTCGCCGTCGGCATGGGCCCGGTCTACACCCACGGCCACGCCGGGCGACGGTTGCGCGCCGATGACCCGGCCCGCGACGCGGTCCTCCTGGAGACCATCTTCCAGCCGTACGCCGAAGCCATGACGACACTGGTCGGCCAACGTCTGGCCGGGACCGGGCAGGCGCTGGTGCTCGACGTGCACTCCTACCCGACCGCGCGCCTGCCCTACGAACTGCACGGTGCCGGGCCGCGCCCACCCGTCTGCCTCGGCACCGACCCGTTCCACACACCGGAGCCACTGGTCGCCGCCGCCCGCGCCGCGTTCGGTGACACCGGCCTGGACAGTCCGTTCGCCGGTTGTTACGTCCCGCTGCGGCACTACCGCCGGGAGCCCGCCGTCCAGGCGCTGATGATCGAGATCCGCCGCGACCAGTACATGACCGAGCCGGGCGGCCCGCCCACCGACGGCCTGGACCGGATCACCCGGGCACTGGCCGCGCTGGTCGACGCCGTATCGCCGGTCGATCCGGTCCCCCGCACGGGGTGACCGGCGATCACCCCGATTCCGTGGCAAGGATGACATGATGGCCGGGGCAGGCGGGGCGCCGCCGGGAAGGGCACGGCTATCGATGGCGAACTTCGAGGCGAGGACCTCTGCCGCGAGCGGCCGGATCACCGTGTCGCTCACCGGCGAGTGCGACCTCGCCGCGCGCGAGCACCTGACCGCCGTCCTGCTCGACGCCGTGCACCGGTCCCGGGCGGTCTTCGTCGACCTGGCCCGCCTCACCTTCCTCGACTCCAGCGGGGTGCACAGCCTGGTCACCGCCCATCACGCGGCCAAACAGACGGGTGGCCACATCTACGTGATCAACGCGGCCGGCCCGGTCGCGTCGGTCCTCGAGATCACCGGGCTGGACAGTCTGCTGCGCGCCCCGGCTGACGAGCGCCGTCATGTCTGACCGCTCCGCCGAGGCCGTCGACGGCATGTTCTACGAGGTCCCCGACGATCTGCGCCGGGTCCGCGCCTTCGTCACCGAGCGTGCGCTCGCCCTCGGCCTGCCGGAGGCCCGCATCGAGGTGCTCACCCTCGCCGTCAGCGAGCTCACCACGAACACGCTCCAGCACACCAGCGGCGGCGGCCACATCCGGGTCTGGGCCGAGGACGGCCGCCTGGTCTGCGACGTCGTCGACAAGGGCTCGGACCGTCCGTTCGGCCGCACCATGCCGTCCGCCGAAGCGGTGCGTGGCCGCGGCCTCGCCATCGTCGAACGGGTCTGCGACTCCGTGTACACCACGTCGGTGCCCGGCGGGACGCTCGTACGCATCTGCTTGAATCTATGAATTTTCGGTAATCGCCTGGCCGGCGCCGCATCTACCGGATGTCCCTTCCCCCGCATCCCCATGCGAAAGGAACATCCCCGTGTCCTTCTCCTCGCGAACCCGCCGTGGGCTGCTCGCCGCCGGCGTGCCGGCCGTCGCGGTGCCGGTCGCCATCGTGGCGGTGTCCATGCTGCCGGCCGCCGCGGCGACCACCCCCGTCGCCGGCGGCGTCTACACCCTGGCCTCCGGATCCAGCGGCAAGTGCATCGACGTGACAGGCGCCTCCGCCGACAACTCGGCGCTGCTCGTCCAGGTCGCCTGCAACAGCTCGGCCACCGACCAGCAGTGGACGGCCGTCGCCCAGCTGAACGGCCAGTTCAACCTGGCCAACGGCAACAGCGGCCGCTGCATCGACGTGCCCGGTTCCAGCACTGTCTCCGGGCTTCAGCTCCAGCAGTACGGCTGCGGCGACGGCCTCAAGACCAACCAGCTCTGGACCTTCGCCGCCTCCACCGCGGCGTCCGGGAAGTTCCTGGTCAAGAGCGTCGCCACCGGTCTGTGCATCAGCAACAAGGACGGCTCCACCGCCGGCAACAACCCGATCGTGCAGGAGACCTGTTCGGACATCGCCCGCCAGCAGTGGTCGTTCAACTACGTCTCCGGGCCGACCGCCACCCCGTCGACACCCCCGGCCACCGGTGGCCGCCAGATGGAGGACCTCGACCGGGGCGTGATCAGCGTCCGGTCGGGCAGCGCCAACCTGGTGTCGTGGCGCCTGCTCGGCACCGAGGCGTCGTCGACCGGCTTCAACGTCTACCGCTCCGGCGTCAAGCTGACCTCGTCACCGATCACGAACTCGACGAACTACCTCGACGCGGGCGCGGCCGCCGGCGCCTCCTACACGGTCCGGGCCGTGGTCGGCGGCGCCGAACAGGGTGACTCGCCCGCGTCGCTGAGCTTCGCCAACGGCTACCTCGACGTGCGCCTGTCGGTGCCGGCCGGTGGCACCACACCTGACGGCGTCGCCTACACCTACTCGGCCAACGACGCCTCGGTGGGTGACGCGGACGGCGACGGCGACTACGAGATCTTCGTCAAGTGGGACCCGTCGAACTCCAAGGACAACTCGCAGTCCGGCTACACCGGCAACGTCTACGTCGACGCCTACACCCTCCAGGGCACGCGTCTCTGGCGCATCGACCTCGGCCGCAACATCCGCGCAGGCGCCCATTACACCCAATTCCAGGTGTACGACTACGACGGCGACGGCAAAGCTGAGGTCGCCATGAAGACCGCCGACGGCACGGTCTCCGGGACCGGAGTGACCATCGGGTCGTCCAGCGCCGACTACCGCAACTCCGCCGGCTACGTCCTGTCCGGTCCCGAATACCTGACCATGTTCAGTGGCCAGACCGGCGCCGCCCTCTCCACGGTCAACTACACCCCGGCCCGCGGCACCGTGTCGTCGTGGGGCGACAGCTACGGCAACCGGGTCGACCGGTTCCTGGCCGGCACCGCCTACCTCGACGGGCAGCGGCCCAGCCTGATCATGGCCCGTGGCTACTACACCCGGGCCGTGATCGCCGCCTGGGACTTCCGCAACGGCGCCCTGACCAGCCGCTGGACCTACGACTCGGGCAACAGCAACGTCGGCGCCTACGGCCAGGGCAACCACCAGCTGTCGATCGCCGACACCGACGCCGACGGCAAGGACGAGATCATCTACGGCGCCGCGGCGATCAACGACAACGGCACCCTGATGTGGCGCAGCGGCCTCGGCCACGGCGACGCCCTGCACGTCGGTGATCTCCTCCCGTCCCGCGCCGGCATCGAGGTGTACCGCCCGTCCGAGTCCACCTCCCAGCCGACCGACGCGATGCTGGACGGCCGGACCGGCGCCGTGATCTGGTCCCACGCCTCGTGCGGCTGCGACAACGGCCGCGCGGTCGCCGGCGACGTCTACGCCGGCAGCCCCGGCGCCGAGGCCTGGTCCTCGTCGGTGTCCACCCTGTCCAGCACCACCGGCGCGGGCATCGGCCGCAAGCCGTCGTCGACGAACTTCCTCGCCTGGTGGGACGCCGACCCGGTCCGCGAACTCGTCGACGCCACCCGCGTCGACAAATACGGCACGAGCGCCGACACCCGCCTGCTCACCGCCTCCGGCGTGGCCTCCAACAACAGCACCAAGCAGACCCCCGCGATCTCCGGCGACCTGCTGGGCGACTGGCGCGAGGAGATCGTCTGGCGCTTGTCCGACTCGTCGGCGCTGCGCATCTACAGCACCCCGGCCGTCACCGACCGCCGAATCCACACGCTGGCGCACGACTCGCAGTACCGGGTCGCGCTCGCCTGGCAGAACACCGCCTACAACCAGCCACCCCATCCGAGCTTCTTCCTCGGCGACGGCATGACCACACCTGCCCAGCCGAACATCTACGTGCGCTGAACGGCTTGCCGGACCGGCCGGCCGCCCCGGAACGTCCGGGGCGGCCGGTGGCCTCCGGTTCTAGGGCAGGACGCGGACGGCGAGGGTGCAGGTGTCGTCGTCGGGGCTCGGGGCGTACAGCAGGCGGTGGATCCGGGGCAGTGGATCCTCGCCGGGAGCGGTCGAGACGGCCGACAGGCCGGTGTGGACCTGTGCGCAGCGGGCGCCGGCGCTTTCGTCACGTCGTTCGGTCAGGCCGTCGGTGTAGAAGAGGAGCAGGTCGCCGGGATCCAGGCGGGTGGTGGCCGTCGGGAAGTCGATCTCCGGTTCGGCGCCGAGCAACAGGCCCGGCGGGCGTTCCAGTTCGGTGGTGCGGCCGTTGCGGGCCAGCAACGGCGGGAGATGGCCGGCGCGGGCCCAGGGCAGTTCCCGGGTCCGCGGGTCGTAGATCGCGATCAGCGCGGTGCCGGTGATGCCGAGTTGCGCGCACAGGCGGTTCATGTGGCGGAGCAGCTCACCCGGCTCGCGGATGCCGATCGACAACCACGCCACCAGGGCGAACCGCAGGTGGGCCATGCCGCTGGCCGCCTCCAGGCCGTGCCCGGCCACATCGCCGATCGCGAGGGCGACCAGACCGTCCGGGAGGGTCTGCGCGTGGTACCAGTCGCCGCCCACCTGTGCGGCGCTCTCCGCCGGCAGGTAACTGACCATCGCCTCCAGGCCGGCCAGCGCGAACGCGTCCGGCGGCACCGGCTGGATCATGTTCTGGAGTTGCCCGGCGAGGCGGTGCTCGGCCAGGGCGGTGATCTCACGGGTCCGCAGGCGGTCGCTCAACGACTCGATCTCGGTACGGGAGTCGACCCGCGCCGTCACATCCTGAACCACCGCGTAGATCTTCACCGGGGTGCCGGACGCGTCCCGGGCCACGTCGGACAGGATCCGCAGGTGCTTCACCCGGTCCCCGGTCCGGAAACGAACCGTCACGTCCGAGGTCGCACCACTGTCCAGGGTCTGCCAGGCCGCCTCGGCGATGCCACGGTCCTCGGGCAGCATCGCCCGGGCCTGATCCGTCCGGGGCAGGGGGCCGTCCGCCGGATCGCGGTCGAAGATCGGGTACATGCCGGGCGACCAGTCGGTGCGGCCGGTCGTCAGGTCGTACTCGGACCAGCCGAGACTGCCGAGCGCCTCGGTGTGTTCCAGGCGGCGCTGGTATTCGTCCACCCGCTGCCACCAGACCAGCAGGCCGCCCAGCACCCGGTGGACGCTGATCTCGAACCGGGACTCGGCGATCACTCCCGAGCGGCTCTCCTCGAACCGGAACTCGTCCATCCGCCCGGGCGTGCCGGTGGACATCACCTCGACGTAGAGGTTCCACAGCGGACCGCCGGTCAACTGTGGATAGAGCTCGCGGAGCAGGCTGTCGATGCGCTGCGTGCCCCGGCCGAACACGTCCCGGATCTGGTCGCTGGTCGCGGCGATCCGGAAATCCACGATCGTGTCGTCCGGTCCGTGGACGGGCACCAGCCAGGTGCAGCCCACCGGAATCGCGGCGAGCAGTTCCCGCACTACGGCTTCATCCGCCATCCGCGCAGCTTATCGGTGGGCCTGGCGGGGTGGGCGGGAGGCGGGCAACATGCCCGGCGGCCGCGTTGCGGCCGGGAGGGCCCGGGCGGCTCGCGTGGTGGAGGCGGTGCTCTTACTGGCCGTACCGGATGAGGGTTTGCAGGAACGCCGCGTTGGAGGTGCTGGAGCGCAGCTGCTTGAGGAAGCCGGGCATCGCGTCGCGGGGGTTGCCGTTGGTCAGGGCCCGCCGGAGGTGGGTGATCGGTGGGAGTTCGGCCGGATGCAGCAGGGCCTCGTCGTGGCGGGTGCCGGAGGCGGCCACGTCGATCGCCGGGAAGATGCGGGATTCGGCGAGAGCCCGGTCCAGTTTCAGGTCGGCGTTCCCGGTGCTCTTCAACTCTTCGAAGATCAGGTTGTCCATGGCGGAGCCGGTCTCGACCAGGGCTGACGCGATGATCGTCACCGAGCCTCCGGATTCCAGGGCCCGTGCGGCGCCGAGCAGGCGTTTCGGTGGATGGAGGGCGCTGGTGTCCAGGCCGCCGGAGAGGGTGCGGCCACGTGCCGGAGCGGCCAGGTTGTAGGCGCGGGCCAGGCGGGTCAGGGAGTCGAGCAGCAGGACCACGTCGTCGCCCTGTTCGGCCAGCCGTTTCGCGCGTTCGATGGCCAGTTCGGCGACGGCGATGTGCTCATGCGGCGGACGATCGAACGGAGACGCGACCACCTCGCCCTTCACCGTCCGGCGCATGTCGGTCACCTCCTCGGGGCGTTCGTCGACCAGCAGGACCATCAGGTGGCATTCGGGGTGATTACGGGTGATCGCGTGGGCGATGTCGTGCAGGATCGTGGTCTTGCCGGCCTTCGGGGGTGCGGCGATGATCGCGCGCTGGCCCTTGCCGATCGGCATGACCAGGTCGATCACCCGGGTGGTGAGGCGGTTCGAATCGGTCTCCAGGCGCAGGCGGTCGTGCGGATGGAGTGAGGTGGCCTGGTAGAAGTCGGGTCGTGCGGTTGGTGGGCGGTCGTTCACCGAGGCCAGGTGCAGTTTTCGGTCGGTGGTGTACTGGCCGGTCACCCGGTCGCCGCGGCGCAGGTGCAGGCGGCGGGCCTCGCCGCGGGCCAGTGGCAGGTCGGCGGGGGAGGGGGCGTAACCGTGTGAGCGCAGGCAGGCGCGGTCGTCGATGATGTCGACCAGGGCGTCGACGGGCCGGGGTTCGGACATGGCGGTACTCGATTCTTGGATGGGCGCGAGGAACCCGGGCGCGGCGGAAAGCCGGCGGGTCGCGATGTGGCGCCGCTGGAGGGCGCCGGTGAAGGTGTGCGGGGATCCGCGAAGGCCACCGTGGTGGCTTGGGATTTCAGATCTCCGGGGGCGGTGTGATCGCCTGCATCCGGGACCTGTTCTGGGGCCACCTTAGCACCGCGCGGCGAATACAGCGATGATGGGTGCCGACGGACACGTGCGGAGGGAGACCGGGATGCCACTGTTGCGGCGGGTCATCGGCGAGGTGCTGCGCCGGATTCGGCTTGGTCAAGGGCGCACGTTGCGGGAGGTGGCGGCGGCTGCCGGAGTGTCGTTGCCCTACCTGTCGGAGGTGGAGCGCGGGACCAAGGAGGCCTCGTCGGAGGTGCTCGCGGCGATCTGCCGGGCGCTCGGTCTTCCGATGCCCGACCTGCTCGACGAGGTGCGCAAGGAGATGTTGCGGCAGGCCGTTCCGGCGCCTGCCGCCCGGTTCGTCACGCATCTGTCGGCTCAGCGCAACGGCGGGCCGCGGTGCTCGGCGTCGCGGTGGATGGTCTGCGCGAGCGTGTCGCGGGTCGCCGTCAGGCTGTGACGACCTTGCCGTCACGGCCTGACGATCCCGCCGTCAGGCCGTGACGATGACCGGGGTGCCCGGGTCGAGCTGGGCGAGGAGCTCGCGCATGCCGGCGGCCGGGGTCCGGACGCAGCCGTTGGAGACGTTCCGGCCGAAGGCGGACTTGTTCGTCCACGCGTGGATTCCGGTGTGGGCGTTGCGCAGGCTGGCGGCCAGTTTCTCCGGCTCCTCCGGGACCGAACCGAGCACCAGCGCGTCCAGGCCGGCGTAGACGGCCCCCGACGTCCCGGTGCGGCCCAGCACGAACGTGCGGCCGTGTGGGGTCGGCGTGCTGTCGGCGCCGATCGCCACGGTCCACCGGCCCTGCTCGGCGCCCTCGCGCAGCCACGTCATCCGGCGGTCGGCCAGGTTGACGACGATCTGGTCGCGTAGCGGCTCCGGGGCCCATCCGGTTTCCGGAACCCACCCGATCGTGCGGTTGGACGACGGGGTGAGCACGGCCGCCCAGCCGGTCTTGCGGGCGACGATCGGGACGACCACCGGCAGGCCGCTGATCCGGGGCGGCAGGTAGGCGCGGGGCTTGCCGCCGGGCGCGTCGTACAGCGCCATCCTCGTCTCCGGGCGCAGCGCCTCGGTGATCGGCACGACCGAGGTCGGCTCGGGGTCGGCGGGCAGGCCCCGCGGGCCCTTCGCGTAGGCGATCACCGGCAGATCGGCGGGTGGTTTCGAAGCCGGCGGCACGGTGGCCGAGGGCTCCGCCGAAGCGGACGGCGTGGCGGTGGAGACGATCGGCTGGGCGAGGTCGGCCGGGTCGGGATCGCTGCCGCCGGCCAGCCGGATGCCGACCAGGATGGCGACGACCAGCGCGATCGCGGTCAGCATCAGCACGTTGCGGCGGGTCCGGCTGATCGGCATCAGCCAAGGGTAGCGGTGCCCGCTTCGCACCGAGGAGTGCGGGAGTGGCCTCGGCAACTCCCACTAGTTAGGGAGGGAATGCAGGGATAGGGTGATCGCATGCTGCGGAAGCTGGGTTTCCTGACCATCGGGTTGTTCGACGAGGCGGACCCGCGCCGCGGCCACGAGTCCACGCTGGAGATCATCGAGCTGGGGGAGCGGCTCGGCTTCGACAGCGCCTGGTTGCGGCATCGGCATCTACAGTTCGGCATCTCCTCGCCGGTCGCGGTGCTGGCCGCCGCGTCTCAGCGCACCAGCCGCATCGAGCTGGGGACCGCAGTCATCCCGCTCGGCTGGGAGAACCCGTTGCGCCTGGCCGAAGACCTGGCCACCGTCGACCTGCTCGCCGGCGGCCGCCTCAACCCCGGCATCAGCGTCGGCCCGCCGATGCAGTTCGACCGGGTCAAGGACGCTCTCTATCCGGACACGGCCGACGCGGAGGACTTCAGCTTCGCCCGGGTCGAGCGACTTCTTTCAGCCGTACGGGGTGAGCCCGTCACCTCGTTCGCCGGCTTCGAGGGGTTCGAGCAGTTCTCCGACCGGGTCCAGCCGCACGCCCCGGGTCTCGCGTCCCGCCTCTGGTACGGCGGTGGCAGCCTGCGCTCGGCGCGGTGGGCCGGCGAGCACGGTATGAACTTCCTGACCAGCAGCGTGGTGAAGGCGGAGGAGTCGGAGGACTTCGCGCAGATCCAGCTGTCGCATGTCCGCGAGTTCCGGGCCCACCATCCGGCCGGTGACAAGGCACGCGTCTCGCAGGGTCTGGTGGTGATCCCCACCGACAGCGCCACGCCGTCCCAGATCGCCAAGTACCAGGCGTATGCCGAGAAGCGGACACCGCGCACGCTGACTCCACAGGGCCCGGCCCGGATGATGTTCGCCCCCGACATCGTCGGCACGTCCGCCGAGATCGCCTCCAGGCTGTCGGAACACGCCGCCTTCCGCGAGATCGACGAGGTCGCGTTCGCGCTTCCGTTCACCTTCGAGCACGACGATTACGTGCAGATCCTCACCGACATGGCGACGGTTCTGGGCCCGGCTCTGGGCTGGCGCCCGGCAACCGCACCATGACGGCGTGACCATACCCGCCATCTGGAGAAATAGACGGGCGTAGCTGAATTTCGGGGATAATCTTGGCATACCAGATCAGTTCCCTGGGCAGGCGGTGGCGCGCATGTCCGATCGTCGATCCGTGGTACGGCAGCGTCAGCTCGACCCGACGCTCTGTCACCTTCTCCGGGCGACCGCGGTGTCGCACGCCCGGGTCCAGCGGCTGGCCGCCCTCCGGATCGGCATCTCGGTCGCGCTCGCCGTGACCGGGCTGCTCGCCATCCTGGCCGGCTCGCTGAACACCACCGCGTTCACCCGCTCGCTGAGCATCACTGTCACCGTGGCCGGTGCGCTCTGGGCGCTGCTCTACTCGCTGGGGCTGGCGTCCTGGGCGCACCGGGAGTTGTTCCGGGCGGCGCTCCTGCAGGAGACGTTCGAGGTGCGGCTCTTCCGTCTCACCTGGAACCACGTGCTCGCCGGTGACGAGGTGCCGGCCGAGGACGTGCACAAGCTGAGCAGCCGGTTCCGGGGCTCGGAGGACTCGCTGCGGGTGTCCTACGCGATGCCCAACCTGCCGCCGCCGTTCGACGTGCTGGCCCGCCAGCAGCAGAACCTCGCCTGGGGTGGCCGGGTGCGCCGCCGGTACGCCCGCACCGTCCTCGCCGGCCTGCTCGTCTGGACCGGGTTCGGCCTGTTCACCGCGATGCTCCGGGGCTCGACAGTGATCGACTTCCTGGTGCAGTGGTGCGTGCCGTCGCTGGGTCTGCTGATGCTCGGCTGGGACACCTTCCGCGAGCAGCGTGGCATCTTCACCGACCGTCGCCGGGTGTCGCGCTGGTCGCGGGCCCGCTGCCTGCACGCCGCCCCGGCCAGCCTGGAGCCGGCCGTCCGGCAGGAGCTGTGGCTGATGGCCCGGCAGGTCCAGGACCAGCTGTTCCTGACCCGACGGCGGGCGCCGCGTGTGCCGTCCTGGTTCTTCCGGCGCTACTACCTCCAGGACAGCAGCGATTTCACGGCCGGCCTGGCCGAGACCCGCCGCACCCTGGTCGACGCCGGCCTGACCATCAGGCCCCGCCCCCGCTGAGCCGCGCGGCCAGGCCGTCGACGAACATCAGCAGCGCGAACTCGAAGCTGTCCCGGTCCACACTGTCGGCGTGCTCGCGCAGCCGGTGCGCGTCACCCAGCGACGGATAGCGATCCAGATAGACCTGCACGTCGTCGACGAACCCGCGGGAGAAGCTGCCCATCGCCGCCCCCAGCACCAGGTACTTGGTGGACGCGCCGATCATGGTCGCCTCCCGGGGCGGCCACCCGGCGGCCACCAGCCCACCGTGAATCGCGTCGGCCCGCCGCAGGGAGGCGTCCCGCTGACCGGGCCCACGGGCCAGGAACGGCACGATGTTCGGATGCTCGGCCAGCGCCGCCCGGTAGGAGCGGGCCCAGGTCAGCAGCCCGGCACGCCAGCCGTGCGGGAAGGCCGACACGTCCACCTTCTCCATGATCTCACTGGCCACGTCGTCGAGCAGCTGCTCCTTGGTGGGGTAGTGGAAGTACAGCGCGGGCGCGGACACCCCCAGAGCGGCGGCGAGTTTGCGCATGCTGAGCCCGTCGAGCCCGTCCCGGTCGATGATCTCCAGCGCGGACGCGCGGATGCCGGTCTGGCTGAGCAGCGGCGTCGTCGGCCGTGGCATGCGAACCCCCTTGGTTTATCTAACGCTGTTAAGTTAGCATGGCCCGAGAAACCTGACAGCGTTCAATTACGGGAGCCGCTATGGACCTCGGCCTGACGGCGGAACAGCAGCAGTTCCAGGACCTGGCCCGCGAGTGGGTGGACCGTGAGGTCGTGCCGCACGCCACCGAGTGGGACCGGGTCGAGCAGGTCGACACCAAGATCGTCGGCAAGCTGGCCGAGCTGGGTTTCCTCGGGCTCGGGATCGACGAGCAGTGGGGTGGCTCGGGTGGTGACTTCCTCACGTACTGCCTGATGATGGAGGAACTGGGCCGCGGTGACACGTCGGTCCGCGGAATCGTCTCGGTCTCCCTGGGTCTGGTTTCCAAAAACATCCAGAAATATGGGACGGATGCCCAAAAATCGCGCTGGCTCCCTGCTCTGTGCGGCGGTGAGATGCTCGGCTGCTTCGGCTTGACCGAGCCCGGTACCGGCTCCGACGCGGGCTCCCTGGTCACCAGAGCGGTCCGCGACGGCGACGACTGGGTTCTGAGCGGCGAGAAGATCTTCATTACCAACGGCACGTGGGCGGGCGTGGCGTTGATCTTCGCCCGCACCGGCGGCCCGGGGCCGAAGGGGATCACCGCGTTCCTGGTCCCCACCGACTCGCCGGGCATGGAGAGAATCGAGATCAAGGGCAAGTTGGGCCTGCGTGGCCAGGCGACCGCGTCGATCAGCCTCGACGAGGTCCGGGTCGGCGACGACGCGAGGCTGGGCGCGGAGGGGGAGGGGTTCAAGATCGCGATGGCCGCCCTCGACAAAGGCCGCATCGCCGTCGCCGCGGGTTCGGTCGGCCTGGCCCGGGGCTGCCTGGAGGCGAGCATCGCGTACGCGAAGGACCGCACCCAGTTCGGCAATCCCATCGCCGGCTACCAGCTCGTCCAGGAGATGATCGCCGACATGGCGGTCGAGACCGACGCCGCCCGCCTGCTCGTCTGGCGCGCCGCCGACCTGGTCGACCGTGGCCTGCCGTTCCGCACCGAGGCGTCGATGGCCAAACTGTTCGCCACCGAGTCCGCTGTCAAGGCCGCCAACCAGGCCATCCAGGTCTTCGGGGGGTATGGCTACGTCGACGAGTTCCCGGTCGGCAAGGCCATGCGCGACGCCCGGGTCACCACCCTCTACGAGGGCACCAGCCAGATCCAGAAACTGCTCATCGGCCGTGCGCTGACCGGAATCAGCGCGTTCTGACCACGGAGGTTGAAATGAGTCGCGTCGCCATCGTCACCGGGGCCGCGAGAGGTATCGGCGCCGCCACCGCCATCCAGTTCGCCCGCGAGGGCGCGTCAGTCGCCGTGCTCGACCTCGACGAACAGGCCTGTGCCGAGGTCGTCGACCGGATCAAGGCGTCCGGCGGGACCGCGATCGCGTTCGGCTGCGACGTCTCGGACGAGGCCCAGGTCGACGCCGTGGTCAACAAGGTCGCCGGCGAGCTGGGCGGGGTTGACGTGCTGGTCAACAATGCCGGCGTGCTCCGTGACAACCTGCTGCACAAGATGTCCGCCGCCGACTGGGACATCGTGATGAACGTGCACCTGCGCGGCGCGTTCCTGTGCAGCCGGGCCGCCCAGCGGCACATGGTCGCCAAGCGCTCCGGCAAGATCGTGAACACGTCGAGTGTGTCCGCGCTCGGCAACCGCGGCCAGGCCAACTACTCCGCCGCCAAGGCCGGTATCCAGGGCCTGACCAGGACGCTCGCGATGGAGCTGGGGCCGTTCAACATCAACGTCAACGCGGTGGCGCCTGGTTTCATCGTCACCGAGATGACCGACGCGACAGCCGCCCGGGTCGGCATCTCCGCCGCCGACATGCGGGCCAAGGCCGCCGAGATCACCCCGCTGCGGCGGGTGGGCCGGCCCGAGGACGTGGCCCGGGTAGTCGCGTTCCTCGCCAGTGACGCGGCATCCTTCATCACCGGGCAGACGATCTACGTCGACGGCGGACGCCGTCTCTAGCAAGAAGGAAATCTGATGCGCCGCACTGTTTTCAACGAGGACCACGAGGCGTTCCGCCAGACCCTGCGGGCGTTCATCGAGGCCGAGGTCGCACCCCGCTACGACCAGTGGTTCGTCGACGGCCAGGTCCCGCGCGACTTCTACAAGCAGCTCGCCGAGCTGGGCCTGTTCGGGATCGAGGTGCCGGAGGAGTACGGCGGCGCCGGCATCGACAGCTTCAAGTTCGCCGCGATCCAGACCGAGGAGACCACCCGGGCCGGCGTCTCGTTCGGGGCGTCCGGGGCGCACGTCGCGCTCTGCCTGCCGTACCTGATGGATCTCGGCACCGAGGAGCAGAAGCAGCGCTGGCTGCCCGACTTCGTCTCCGGCGACACCATGTACGCGATCGCGATGACCGAGCCCGGCACCGGCAGCGACCTGGCCGGCATGACCACCACGGCCAAGCTGTCCGAGGACGGCACGCACTACGTGCTCAACGGCGCGAAGACCTTCATCACCGGCGGTGTCCTCGCCGACCGCGTGATCGTGTGCGCCCGCACGTCCCCGGCCAAGCCGGACGACAGGCGGTTCGGCATCTCGCTGCTGGTCGTCGACACGACGCTGCCCGGCTACTCGGTCGGCCGCAAGCTCGACAAGCTGGGCCTCAAGACGAGCGACACCGCCGAGCTGTCGTTCGTCGACGTCAAGGTGCCGGTGGGGGACCTGCTGGGCGAGGAGAACAAGGGCTTCTCGTACCTCGGCAAGAACCTCCCGAAGGAGCGCCTGAGCATCGCCTACGGGGCCTACGCGCAGGCGGCGGCCGCGGTCCGGTTCGCCAAGCAGTACGTGCTGGACCGCAAGGTGTTCGGCCAGCCGGTCGCGCACTTCCAGAACACCAAGTTCGAGCTGGCCGCCTGCCAGGCCGAGGTGGACGCCGCGCAGGCGGTCGCCGACCGCGCCCTGGAGGCCCTCGACGCGGGCGAGCTGACCGCTGCCGAGGCCGCGTCGGCGAAGCTCTTCTGCACCGAGGTCGCGCACCGGGTGATCGACCGCTGCCTGCAGCTGCACGGCGGCTACGGCTTCATCAACGAGTACCCGATCGCCCGCCTCTACGCCGACAACCGCGTCAACCGGATCTACGGCGGCACGTCCGAGGTCATGAAGATGATCATCGCCAAGGACATGGGCCTTTAAAACGCTCATATGGTACGGGAGACCCCGTGCCGCCGAAGCCGACGCAGTCCCCGGGCTACCGCGCGACATCCGCGGTGGCCCGGGCCGAAACGCGACCGCCGGGCTGAATGCGACGGTCACCGGTACGGCATGACGGTCACCGGTACGCGTGACGGTCACCGGCATGGCATGACGGTCACCGGCATGGCATGACGATGACCCGGTATGGCGTGACGGACTACGTCGGCGGGCGCGGCTCCGGCCGTACCGCCGCAAAGTCCTGACGCCGGACGAAGGCAGCCCCGGTGACCACCACGGTCCAGGCCGTCAGGCCGATGACCAGGGCGCTCGACGCCGTGTCGCCCCAGTCGCCGACGAACGCCGGGCTGATCTCGCCCGCGCCCAGCGACAGCGACGCCATGCCGATCGCGGTGGCCGCGGCCAGTGGCGGGAACACCCACAGCAGCGCCGCCGGGGATTCGAACCGGCCGGCCTCGGTGAGCCCGGCGACACACGCCACCGCCCAGCCGATCGACAGGACAACCGCCGGGACCGGGTCGGCCTGCCGCAGTCGGGGCCACCGGGTGCGAAGGACCCCGAGGCCGGCGCCCAGCAGCGCGTAGAGCGGGAACGCCAGGAGCAGCGGACCGTGCGGAATCCCGCCGATGGCAGCCGGCTCCCACAGCGCCTGCCCGTTCCCGCCGACCCGCAGCCGTTCACCGCCGAGCGCGTGCGCCGTCAGGAAGGCCGCCGCGGCCATCGCCGTCCCGATCCCCGCCGTGACCGCGAGCGCCACCGGATACCGCCGCCGGCGGGCCAGCCACATCCCGGTGAGCAGCGCCAGCAGGTGCCCGCCCAGGTATCCGGAGGTGTTCCGCATGACCTCCCGGTTGTACCGCCACTCCCACTGCTGGCCCTCGCCCTGCGGATCGAAGTTGATCCAGGTCAGGTAGAAACCGTCGTTGAGCGGCAGCAGAACGGCGGCCAGCAGCGCGGTGACCGGAATCGCCCAGAGGACCCTCATCCGCCCAGCCTGCCCCGGCGCGCCGGCGCTGTCGAGGTGACGTTCTAGGCTGCCGGGCATGGCGATTCTGCACAAGGCGACGATCGTGCCCAGCAAACTCGAACTGCTCGCGGCCTGGCTGCCCGGCCGGGCCTGGTACGACGGCCCGGCCGCCGAACCGGAGCGGGTGGCCGCGGCCCGGTTCGACGACCCGGCCGGCGAGGTCGGCATCGAGACGCTGATCGTCCGCGCCGGTGACGGCCCACTGTGGCATGTGCCGCTCACCTACCGGGGCGCGCCGCTGGCCGGCGCCGACGAGTGGCTGGTCGGCACCACCGAGCACTCGGTGCTCGGCACCCGCTGGGTCTACGACGCCGAGGGCGACCCGGTCTACCGGGCGGTGGCCGCCGAGACGATCCGGTCCGGCGGGCACGAGGCGGCCGAGGAACTCGAGGCCGACGGCGTGCGGGTGCCCCGGGAACCGGCGATGCGGCTGCGCGGCAGCACCGCCGGCCCCGGCGACGTGTCAGGCGACCTGACCGTGGTCCGGACGATCGGCCCGGTGCTGGCGGTGGGCGCCACCCTGACCGGCACCTGGGACGACGAGTCAGCAGTGCTGGCCACCCTCACCTGACATAGCCTTTCCCGCGATCCTGGGGAGTGTGGCGGGACGCTCGAGTTTCGCCGTTTGGGGATCGTTTGCGTCGGTCGCGCCGGCCTTGTGGACGCCGCCGCCCACGCCGGCAGTGGCGGGGCTGTGACCGGGATGCTGATCGGCGCCGGCCTGTCCGCGGGCCTGGCATCACTGCCAGGGCGCACCGGTTCCTGGCCTGGGCCGTGTGGCCGGTGGGCCGGGTGTCGATGGTCCCTGCTGACACTGATCGTGCGGTCGAGCCCTCGACGTCTTCCCGGCCGGGGAACAAGCCACCGCCCAGATCGACGACATGGCGAAACTCGAGCGAGTCCCGCCTCCGGCGAACCGCGTCACGGTCTTCTGGGCTTCCACGATGACCGTCGCTGACCCTCGGCCGGCCCCGGTCGCCGGTGTTCGGCAAGCCCCGGTCGCGGACCTTCCGCCAGCCACGGTCGCCGGCGCTCGGCCCGACGCGGTCGCGGTGTTCGGCCAGACGCGGTCGCCGGACCGTCCGCCAGCCACGGTCGCCGGGCCGTCCGCCCGAGGCGGTTGCCGGACCGTCCGCCCGAGGCGGTCGTCGGCGCTCGGCCGGTGTGGTCGCCGGCGTGCGACGACCAGCGCACACAATGCGGCAACGTGCGATTTCACCCTTGCCGGGACGACGGCAGGCGCACACGGACGGCATAACGTGTGCGCCCGTCCCCGTCAGAGGGAAGCAGGCGCACACGATCGGCGAACGTGTGCGCTGACCATCGCTGCGCCCAGGCAACGTGTGCGCTGAACAGCGCTGCGACCGGCGAGCCCGCCCTCGGCGGCCCACTCCCGGCACCGCCTCCGGACGGCCACCCAAGGTCATCAGACCTCACGATGATCTCGCGAAGCTCGCTGAGGATGACACTGACCAGGACGAATGCAAGACTCACTTCGGCGTCGACCCTGACCCGCGATGTCGCTGCGAAAACGGCGAAACTCGAAGGCGAGACAGGTGTGCCCGAAGTCCACAAGGGCGCGGGAGGGTCAGAGGGCGTCGGCGGCTTTGCGGGCGGCGATCAGGATCGGGTCCCAGACCGGGGCGTACGGCGGGGCGTAACCGAGGTCGAGGGCGGTCATCTCGGTGACCGTCATCCGGTTCCACACGGCGACCGCGAACGCGTCGATCCGTTTGGCCGCCTCGGCCCGCCCGACGATCTGGGCGCCGAGCAGCAGCCCGGTGTCCTTCTCGGCGATCACCTTGACGGTCATCGGCACGGCGCCCGGGAAGTATCCGGCCCGGTTGGTGGACTCCACGGTGGCGGTCACGAACCGGAACCCGGCCGCGTCCGCCTCCTTCGACGACAGCCCGGTCCGGGCCACCTCCAGGTCGCAGATCTTGGTGATGGCGGTGCCGATGACCCCGGGGAACGTGGCGTACCCGCCGCCGATGTTGATCCCGGCGACCCGGCCCTGCTTGTTGGCGTGGGTGCCGAGCGGGAGGTGCATGGCCCGCCCGCTGACCAGGTGGGTGACCTGGGTGCAGTCACCGGCGGCCCACACCCCGTCGACGATGCCGTCCGGCCCGGTGACCCGCTGCCGCAGGTCGGTGGCGAGCGCGCCGGTGACTCCGAGCGGCAGCCCGGCGGCGTCGGCGAGCGCCGTGTTGGGCCGGACGCCGAGCCCGAGGACGACGACGTCGGCCGGCAGCACCCCGTCGTCGGTGACGACCGCGCTGACCCGGCCGCCGTCGGTCTCCAGGCCCTGCACGGTCACCCCGGTACGCAATTCGATGCCCAGCCCGCGGATCGAGTCGGCGACGAGCGCGCCCATGTCCGGGTCGACGGTGGCCATCGGCTGCCCGGACCGCTCGACGAGGGTGACCCGCATGCCCCGGCGTTGCAGGGCTTCGGCCATCTCGACGCCGATGTAGCCGGCCCCGATCACGACCGCGGTGTCCCGCCCGGGCGCCAGCCATTCCTGCAGGGCCGCGGCGTCCCCGAGGGTCTGCACACCGTAGACGCCCTGGGCGGGGGTGTCGGCCCAGGCCGGCCGGATCGGGGTGGCGCCGGCGGCGTACACCAGGTGGTCGAAGCTCTCGGTGCGATCCCGGACCGTGACCGTGCGGGACCGGAGGTCGATGCCGGTGACCTCGTGTCCGGTGTAGACGTCGATGCCGTTGGCCCGGTGGGTGGCCGGATCGCGGGCGATGAGCTCGTCCGGGCCGTCCACCAGCCCGCCCACCCAGTAGGGGATTCCGCACGCCGAGTAGGACGTGTAGTCGCCCCGCTCGAACGCCGTGATCTCGAGCTCGCCGGGCTTGAGCAGACGGCGCGCCTGGGCCGCGGCGGACATTCCGGCCGCATCGCCGCCGATGACGATCAATCGCATCCGGTCATTCTGCCTCTGTTACCGGTGGATTTCCGGAAAGCTGCGCGCAGTGGTTGCCCGGCGCATCGGCCTCGCTCTATGGTGACCTCACCGCACCCCATTGTCGCCGGGCCTTTCGGAAACCAATCGTCGAAGCGCTTCGACCGATTCCTGCGCCTTATGAAACCTGCCTTATAAAGAGGAGACTGCCATGCGTCTCAGACGCGGTCTCGCCGCGCTTGCGGCCGCCGTCCTGGTCCTCCCATTGACCCCCGGAGCGGCTCAGGCCGACCCCGGGTACCCCTTCCGCGACCCCGGCCTTCCGCTGGCCACCCGTCTCGACGACCTGCTCGGCCGGCTCACCCTGGACGAGAAGATCTCACTGCTGCACCAGTACCAGCCGGCCATTCCCCGCCTCGGCCTGAACGTCTTCAAATCCGGCACCGAGGCCCTGCACGGTGTCGCCTGGTCCAACGACCACAACGCCGGCGGCGCCAAGATCGACGCCACCGCGACCGTGTTCCCGCAGGCCGTCGGCCTGGCCAGCACCTGGGACCCGGCCCTGATCGAGCAGGTCGGCGCGGCCGTCGGCGACGAGCTGCGCGGCTTCCACGCGCAGAACCCGACGATCTGGGGCCTGAACACCTGGGCGCCGGTGGTCAACCTGCTGCGGGACCCGCGCTGGGGCCGCAACGAGGAGGGCTACTCCGAGGACCCGCTGCTCTCCGGCGCGATCGCCACCGCCTACGGCGACGGGCTCCAGGGCGACGACCCGGAACACCTCAAGGTCGCGCCGACGCTCAAGCACTACGCCGCCTACAACAACGAGACGCTGCGCGACCGGACCTCGTCCAACGTGCCGCAGCGGGTGCTCAACGAGTACGACCGCAAGCCGTTCGAGATCGCGCTGCGCAACGACGCCGCGACCGGGGTGATGGCCTCCTACAACCTGATCAACGGCCGGCCCGCCACCGTCGACCCGGACCTCGGCACGCTGGTCCGCGACTGGAGCGGCTGGCGGTTGTTCAACGTCAGCGACGCGTGGGCGCCGACCAACCTGACCGGCTCGCAGGCCTACTTCGCCACCCAGGCCGAGGCGAACGCGGCCACTCTCAAGGCCGGCCTGGACAGCTTCACGGTCAACGACACCAACGCCGTGCCCACGGTCACCGCGATCAAGGAGGCGCTCGCGCAGGGCCTGATCACCGAGGCCGATGTGGACGAATCAGCAGGCAACGCGCTGAGCATCCGCTTCCGGCTCGGTGAGTTCGATCCGGACGGTGGCCCGTACGCCGGAATCTCGCCCTCGGTGATCGACAGCCCGGCGCATCGCGCGCTGGCCCGTGAGACCGCCGCCGACGCCGCGGTCCTTCTCAAGAACAACGGCATCCTTCCGCTGGCGGCGGGCGGTTCGGTCGCGGTTGTCGGCCCGGTCGCCGACAAGCTCTACAGCGATTGGTACGGCGGGCAGCTCCCGTATCGGGTCAGCGTCCTCGACGGGATCACCGAGCGCGCGTCCACGGTGTCCACCAGCGCCGGCGCCGACCGGATCGCCCTGAAGGACACCGCCACCGGCCGTTACGTGACCGCCGGCTCCGGCAGTGTCAGCCTCACCGAGACCAGCCCGACGGCGGCGGCCCAGTTCGACACGGTCGACTGGGGCGACGGCGTCTCCACGCTGCGCAGCGTGGCCAACGGCAGGCTGGTCGGCTACGGCTGGGGCCCGTTCGTCACCCAGGCCCAGGACCCGACCGGCTGGTTCGTCCAGGAGCAATTCAAGATCGAGGACCAGGGCGACGGTACGGTCGTGCTGCACTACGCCGGCTACGAGACCCAGGAGCCGTGGTTCCCGGACACCGACTACGTGACCGTGGGCAGCGACGGCAACCTGACCCTGGGCACCCTCGCCGCCGCCACCAGGTTCACCCGGGAGGTGCTGGTCGACGGCGTGGCCGAGGCCGCCGCGAGCGCGAAGAAGGCGCAGACCGCCGTGGTCGTCGTCGGCACCGACCCGTTCGTCGCCGGCCGGGAGGCCCACGACCGGACCGGGCTCGGCCTCGGCGCCCGCCAGGAGGCGCTGATCAAGGCGGTCAAGGCGGCCAATCCGCGGACCGTCGTGGTGCTCCAGAGCAGCTACCCGCAGACGATCAACTGGGCGCAGCAGCACGTGCCGGGCATCCTGTGGACCACCCACGCCGGCGCGGAGACCGGGCACGCCGTCGCCGACGTGCTCTACGGCGACGTCAACCCGTCCGGCAAGCTCACCCAGACCTGGCCGGGTTCGGTCACGCAACTGCCGGACGACCTGCTCCAGTACGACATCGTCAAGTCGAAGCAGACCTACCTGTACAGCGACGACCGTCCGCTCTATGCGTTCGGGCACGGGCTGTCGTACACCACGTTCCGTTATGGCGTGCCTGTCGTTCGCGACGGCCGGGTCAGCGTCACCGTCACCAACGCCGGAAAACGGGCCGGTGACGAGGTGGTCCAGCTCTACACCCACCAGCGGACCTCCCGCGACGCCACCGCGAACAAGCAGCTCCGCGGCTTCCAGAAGATCTCTCTCGGGGCCGGGCAGTCGAAGACCGTCACGTTCGAGCTCAAGCCGTCCGACCTGGCCCGCTGGGATCAGACCCGGCAGCGCTGGGTGGTCGAGAACTCGGTCCACGACATCCTGCTCGGCTCGTCCTCCGGCGACATCCGCCAGCGGGCGACGTGGGCGGTCAAGGGCGAGACGATCCCGGCCCGCGACCTCTCCCGGACCACCCGGGCCGAGACGTTCGACGACTACGCGGGTGTCAAGCTGCTCGACGAGAGCAAGGCGTCCGGCACCGTGGTCGGCGCGACCGCGGCGGGGGACTGGCTGGCGTTCAAGGACGCGGCGTTGCGTGGCGGCACCACGTTCACGGCCCGCGCCTCCGGCAGCGGAACCATCCAGGTCCGCCTCGGCTCACCGTCCGGCCGTCTGCTCGGCACCGCGTCGCTCACCGGCGCCGGCGGGGTGTACGACTACGCGACCGTGACCGCCACCCTGGCCCGATTCTCCGGCCGCCAGACGGTCTACCTGCTGCCCAGCCCCGGCGTCCGCCTGGCCACGTTCGCCATCGCCTGACGTGAGCGGGGGTGTGCCCGTCCGGGCGCACCCCCGCTGATCAGTAGGATCGACCGGAGGACAGGCTGTGGCGACTTGGGGAGGCAGCATGCCGACGATCAACGATGTCGCCAAAGCGGCGGGGGTTTCGCCCAGCACGGTGTCCTACGTCCTGAGCGGCCGCCGCCCGATCTCCGCCGAGACCCGCGCCCGGGTGCAGGCCGCGATCGCCGAGCTGGGCTTCCACCCGCACGCCGGCGCCCGCGCCCTGGCGAGCAGCAAGACGAACGTGATCGCCCTGGTCGCGCCGCTGCGGGTGGACGTCAACGTGCCGGTGATCATGCAGTTCGCGACGGCGGTGGTGACTGCTGCCCGGTCGTACAACCATGATGTCCTGCTCTTGACCAAGGACGAGGGCACCGCGGGTCTGGAGCGGGTCGCGCACAGCACCATGGTCGACGCGTTGATACTGATGGATCTGGAGCGCGACGATCTGCGCATCCCGGCGCTGCGTAAGCTGAAGCAGCCGTCGGTGCTGATCGGCCTGCCGTCCGACCACACCGGCATCGCCTGTGTCGACCTGGACTTCGCGGCCGCCGCCCGGGAGGCGCTCACCCACCTGGCCGGGCACGGGCACCGCAGGATCGGGCTGGTCGGCCCGTCCCCGGCGGTGTACAAGCGGCAGACCACCTACGCCGACCGGTTCCTCACCGGGTTCCTGGAGGCGTCGGCCGAGCTCGACCTGCGTACCGTCACGCATCCGTGCGAGCCGGGCGCCGAGGGGGTCCGGTCGTGCATGGCCGACCTGGACGCCGAACTCGACGGGATAACCGCCCTGGTGGTGCACAATGAGGAGGCGCTGCGGCCCCTGCTCGACCTGTTGCACGCCACCGGCCGCCGGGTGCCCGACGACGTCTCCATCGTCGCCGTCTGCCCGCGTGACGTGGCGACGGCGATGCCGATCAACCTGACTTCGATCGACATTCCGGCGCACGATGTCGGCACCCTCGCGGTGGAGACCGCGATGCGGCTGCTGGACGGTCGCCGGGTCGAGTACACCAGGCTGCTGGCGCCCAGCCTGGTCGAGCGCGACTCGTGCCGCGAAATCTCGCCGTCACACCGTTGACATGAACCGGGCTCGTTCCATAGCGTCTCGACAAGGCCGATCGTCGAAGCGCTTCGACGACGAGGACTTCCCGCTCTCATTCCTCCGGGAGGAACGGTTATGCTCCGATCACGATCCGGTCTCGCGGCCGGTGCTCTTTTGCTGGCAGCGACCCTCGGTCTCACCGCGTGCAGCAGTGACGACTCCTCGGCCGAGGGCGCCGACGCCAAGTCCCTCACCCTCTGGCACTACGAAGGCCCGAACAGCGCCATGGGCATCGCCTGGAACAAGGCGATCGAGCTGTTCAAGTCCAGCCACCCCGGCGTCGAGGTGAAGTTCGAGGAGAAGGGCTTCGAGCAGATCCAGCAGAACGCCCAGATGATCCTCAACTCGGACAGCGCCCCGGACATCCTCGAATACAACAAGGGCAACGCGACCGCCGGTCTGCTCTCCAAGCAGGGCCTGCTCACCGACCTGTCGGACGAGTTCACCAAGCGCGGCTGGGACAAGAAGCTGAGCTCCAGCCTGCAGACGACGGCGAAGTACGACGAAGACGGCATCATGGGCAACGGCAAGGTCTTCGGCGTGCCCAACTACGGCGAGTTCGTGACCGTCTACTACAACAAGAAGATGTTCGACCAGTACAAGCTGGCCGTCCCGACGACCTTCGACGAGTTCACCAAGGTGATGGACACCTTCGTGCAGAACAAGGTGACCCCGCTCGCCGTCGGTGGCGCCGAGTACCCGGCGCAGCAGATCTTCTACGAGCTGGCGCTGTCGAAGTCGGACCGCGCGTTCATCAACGACTACCAGCTCTACACCAAGAAGGTCGACTTCAAGGGCCCGCAGTTCACCTACGGCGCGCAGACCTTCGCCGACTGGGTCTCGAAGGGCTACATCAGCAAGGACTCGGCCGGCATCAAGGCCGAGGACATGGGTGTCTCCTTCACACAGGGCAAGTTCCCGATCCTGATCTCCGGCTCCTGGTGGTACGGCCGGTTCGCCTCCGAGATCAAGGACTTCGAGTGGGGCACCTTCCTCTTCCCGGGCAACACGCTGCACCCGGGCTCCAGCGGCAACCTCTGGGTGGTGCCGGAGAAGAGCAAGGCCAAGTCGCTGGCGTACGACTTCATCGACATCACCATGTCGCCTGAGGTGCAGGCGCTGCTCGGCAACAGCGGCGGTGTCCCGGTCGCGGCCGACCCGTCGGCGATCACCGACCCGAAGAACAAGGAACTGGTCGAGACGTTCAACAAGATCTCGACCGCGGACGGCCTGGCCTTCTACCCGGACTGGCCGGCGCCCGGCTACTACGACGTCCTCGTGGCGGGCACCCAGGGCCTGATCAACGGCTCGAAGACGCCTGACGCCTTCCTCGACGAGATCGCGAAGCCGTACAACGAGAACCTGTCCGACCTCGGTAAGTGATCTTGCGTTAGCCGCGATGCGGGCGGTGACCAGCCGCCCGCATCGCGAATGGAAGGGGCTCCCGGCATGGCCGGTCGTAACCGCGGCTACGCGGTGTATCTGATCCCTGGTGTGCTCGCCTCGCTCGCGGTGATCGTGGTGCCGCTGGTGATGACCGTGTACGTCAGTTTCACCAAGTGGACCGGCGTCGGCGACCCGCGCTGGGTCGGCTTCGAGAACTACACCCGGCTGTTCGGGGACACCCTGTTCTGGCAGTCGTTCGGCAACATCGGGCTGCTCGTGTTCGCGATGGCGGTCATCCCGACGCTGCTCGGGCTGGTGCTGGCCGCGGTGCTGTTCGACTACGTGGGCAAGAAGTTCGGTGACCGCTGGGCCGGCCTGTTCCGCTCCGGCTACTACCTGCCGCAGGTCATCCCGGTGGCGGTCACCGGCATCATCTGGAGCTGGATCCTGCACCCGAGTTACGGCGCGCTCAACCGGATCCTCGAAGCGGTCGGGCTGGGCGGGCTGGCCAAGAACTGGCTCGGCGACCCCGACTACGCGCTGTACAGCGTGATGCTGGTGATGATCTGGTTCCAGATCGGCTATCCGGTCGTCATGTTCATGTCCGGGCTGTCGCGGATCGACCCGTCGCTGTACGAGGCGGCCGACCTGGACGGCGCGACCTGGTGGCAGCGGTTCCGCAAGATCACCGTGCACATGATCAAGCCGGAGTTCTACGTCGTGCTGATCACCACCACGATCGCCGCTCTCAAGATCTTCGGCCAGGTCTTCGTGCTCACCAAGGGCGGCCCGAGCAACTCCACCCTCGTGCCGTCGTACTTCGCCTACAAGAACTTCTTCGAGAAGGCCCAGGTCGGGTACGGATCGGCGATCTCCACCGTGCTCACCGTGCTGATCGTGATCCTGGCCTTCCTGTTCCTCCGTCTTCAGCACCGTTCGGAGGAGCTCCGGTGACCGATCTCGCTGTGAAGCACCGCAACCCGTTCCGCTTCGTGGTTCTCGCCGGCCTGCTCGTCCTGCTCCTGCTGCTGGTCGGGCCACTGCTGGTGATCGCCGTCAACGCGGTCAAGAGCCCGGCCGACTACGCCGCCAACGGGCCGCTGTCGATCCCCGGCAGCCTCTACTTCGACGGCATCGTCGACTTCTGGAACCGGGTCAACTTCGGCCAGAAACTCTGGAACAGCTTCATCACCAGCCTGGTCGTGGCGGTTCTCGGCGTGGTGCTGTCGATCCTCAACGCGTACGCCCTCGGTATCGGCCGGGTCAAGGGCCGCGTCTGGTTCCTGGTGTTCTTCCTGGTCGCGAACCTGCTGCCGCAGGAGGTGCTGGTCTACCCGCTGTACTACATCTCCAAGGAGGCCGGGCTCTACGACAGCCTGTTCGCCATCATCATCATCTTCACGGTCATCCAGAGCGCGTTCGGCACGTACCTGCTGACCTCGGTCTACACCGAATTCCCCCGGGAGTTACTGGACGCGGCCTCCGTCGACGGCGCCGGAAAATGGCGGACCCTGTGGCGGGTCGTCGTGCCGGTCAGCGGCCCCACCCTCGCGGTCCTGTTCACGTTCTTCTTCATCTGGACCTGGAACGAGTTCTTCCTGCCCCTGGTCTTCCTCGTCTCCAACGACAACCAGACGGTTCCGGTCGCCCTCGGCGTCCTGCAGGGCGACCGGATGATGGACGCCACCACGACCAGCGCCTCCGCCCTGATCGGCATCCTCCCCGCGATCCTCTTCTTCCTGATCTTCCAGCGGACCCTCACGCGCGGCATCGCCGCCGGCGCCATCAAGTAAAGGACTTTTCGTGAAGTTCACTGACGGCTATTGGCGCAAGCGCGCGGGCTTCACCGTGCTGCACCCCGCCCATCTCCAGGACACGGCGACCGGGCCGGACACGCTCACCGCCTGGGCCGCGACCAGGCCGATCACACACCGCGGTGACACCCTCAACTCCGCCCTGATCACCGTCGACCTGGCGGCCCCCGCGCCGGACGTCATCCGGGTCACCGTCTCCCACTTCAAGGGAGAGCGCTCCAAGTCCCCGAATTTCGCGATTTCCGGCGAACCCGGTGACGTGTCGGTCGACACCCGGTCGATCACGTCCGGCGCGCTCACCGCCCGGGTCTCCGACGGCGACAACTGGGCCCTCGACTTCCTCGACGCCGACGGCCGCCGCCTCACCGGCAGCGGCTGGAAGGGCATGGGCGTCGTCTCCGGCCCCGACGGCGACTACGTCCACGAGCAGCTCGACCTCGGCGTCGGGCACGTCGTCTACGGCCTCGGCGAGCGGTTCGGGCCGCTGATCAAGAACGGCCAGACCATCGACGTCTGGCAGGAGGACGGCGGTACCAGCTCCGAACAGGCCTACAAGAACGTTCCGTTCTACTTCACCAACGGGGGGTACGGGGTACTCGTCGACCATCCGGGCAAGGTGTCCTTCGAGGTCGCCTCCGAGATGGTCACCCGCACCCAGTTCAGCGTCGCCGGGCAGAGCCTGTCCTACCTGGTCATCTACGGGCCCACGCCGGCCGACATCATCCGCAAGTACACCGCGCTGACCGGCCGGCCCGCGCTGCCGCCGGCCTGGTCGTTCGGGCTGTGGCTGACCACGTCGTTCACCACCGACTACGACGAGGAGACGGTCAACAAGTTCGTCGGCGGGATGGCCGACCGGAACCTGCCGCTGTCGGTGTTCCACTTCGACTGCTTCTGGATGCGCGAGTTCAACTGGTGCGACTTCGAATGGGACCCGCGTGTCTTCCCCGACCCGCCGGGCATGCTCAAACGGCTCGCCGACCGGGGACTCAAGACGTGCCTGTGGATCAACCCGTACATCGCCCAGCGGTCGCCGCTCTTCGCTGAGGGCGCCGCCAGCGGCTACCTTCTGAAACGTCCCAACGGCGACGTCTTCCAGTGGGACCTGTGGCAGGCCGGCATGGCGCTGGTCGACTTCACCAACCCCGAGGCCCGCGAGTGGTACGCCGGGAAGCTGCGCGGACTGGTCGAGATGGGTGTCGATGCGTTCAAGTCGGACTTCGGCGAACGGGTGCCCACCGACGTGGTGTGGCACGACGGATCCGACCCGGAACGCATGCACAACTACTACACGCAGCTCTACAACGAGGTCGTCTTCGAGGTGCTGCGCGACCTCAAGGGCGAAGGTGAGGCGGTGCTGTTCGCCCGCTCGGCGACCGTCGGCGGCCAGCAGTTCCCGGTGCACTGGGGTGGCGACAACTCCAGCACCTACGAGTCGATGGCGGAGAGCCTGCGCGGCGGGCTGTCCCTGATGTCGTCCGGCTTCGGGTTTTGGAGCCACGACATCGGCGGTTTCGAGGGCATGCCCGACCCGGCCGTGTTCAAGCGCTGGGTGGCGTTCGGCCTGCTGTCGTCACACAGCCGGCTGCATGGCAGCAGCTCCTACCGGGTGCCGTGGCTGTTCGACGAGGAAGCCGTGGACGTGCTGCGGTCCTTCACCCACCTCAAGTACACGCTGATGCCGTACATCTTCGGCGCCGCCCGCGAAGCCCACCTGACCGGCCTCCCGGTGATGCGCCCGATGCCCGTCGCGTTCCCGCACGACCCGGCCGTCACCTACCTGGACCGGCAGTACATGCTCGGCCCCGACCTGCTGGTCGCCCCGGTCTTCACGGCCGGTGGCGAGGTCTCCTACTACGTCCCCGCGGGCCGCTGGACCCGCTACCTTCCGGCCCCCGGAACCGCTTCGACGATCGAGGGCCCGTGCTGGGTCACCGAGACCCACGGTTTCGACACGGCCCCGCTGCTGGTCCGCCCCGGCACGGTCCTGCCGGTCGGCGCCCGCCACGACCGCCCCGACTACGACTACCGCGACGGCGTGACCCTGCACCTGTTCGAGCCGGCCGAGGGCCGCACGGCGGTGGTGGTGCCCGGCCCGACCGGCGCCGACACGGTCTTCACGATCTCCCGTTCCGATTCGGACATCGTCGTGGGCCGGATCGGCGACGCCCTGCCGTGGCGGGTCCAGATCGGTTCCACGGTGACCGAACTGGCCGCCGACGAGGACAGCTGCACCCTCACCCTGGGCTAGCAGCTCCAGACGCCCGGCCCGCCCACCGGCGGGGGGGGGGGGGCCCCCCCCCGCCGGGCACACAGAAAGGGAGAGGGGGGGGGTGGGGGAGATGGGTGGGTGCGGGGGGTTGTTAAAGGGGGGGGGCGGGAGAATAAAAAAATGG